>CAZEML010000067.1:0-18582 GCA_964513285.1 uncultured Candidatus Nemicrothrix sp. | reverse complement strand
CAGGCCCAGCCTGCGCAATGACCGATTGAAACCGCCCACAAAGTTCCTGACAGACCCGCCTCAGCGCGAGAGGCGGGAGCCGGGCACCATCAACGCTGCCGTTGCGCTCGCAGCAAGCTCAGGTTCGCTTTGATCTCCTCTGGTGAGGTTCGTGATGGCTGCTTTTGGGCACAGGATCATTGGCCACCTGGTGTGGAATCGCAGTTGGGGGTGTCCGCGTTCTTTCGGACCCCCCACCCAGATTCAGACCATGTATGGGTTGGAGGAAACGCGCTTCCTGCTGAGCGACTGCGGGCTGGTCCGGCGACCTTGAGCCACCCCAGCGCCCTATCCGGCACTAACCGGGCGGGTCGCCGGCCTCCGCCAAGGTGCAGCCGACGAACGCCCGGGTGTCTAGCGGCTGGCGCCGGCGACGAAGGTTGAGACGATGTAGGTGGGGTGGCGGTCGAGGGATCCTCGGCCGCGGTCGTAGCGCATCGTTGTTCGGGGGTCGGCGTGCGACGCCGCTTCTTGGACGTCTCTGAGAGGCACGCCGGCATCGAGGGCGGCGGTGATGAAGGAGTGTCGCAGCGAGTGCGGTGAGATGCGCTTGTCGATCCCGGCCCGCTTGGCGAGGCGCCGCACGATCCGAGCTGAGGCGTGGCGGTCGAGTCGGCGGGTGCCGTCATGGTTCAAGAAGAGCGGCCCGGTCTCTCGTTCGCCGACGTAGAGATCCAGCGCCCGCGCCGTGCGCGGCGACAACGGGATTGTCGCGGTCTTGTTGCCTTTGCGGTGGATGAACAGGGTGCGGTGGCCGCGGTTGACGTCGAGGTTGTCGATGTCAGCGCCGAGCGCCTCGGAGATCCGCAACCCGTTCAAGGCGAGCAGGCACGCCAACGCGTGGTCTCGACCGCCGGACAGCCCGGCCTGGACCAGGAACGCGCCGAGTTCGTTGCGATCGAGGCCCAGCGTGGACGATTCGTGGTTCTGTTTCGGGCGGCGGACGTGGGCGGCGGGGTTGCGGTCGATGAGGCGTTCTTCGGAGCAGTAGTTGTAGAACCCGCAGATCGTCGACAACCGGCGGCCGATCGTGGCGGGGGCTTTGCCTTCGGATTCGCACCATCGGGCGTAGAGCTCGATGTGGGCCCGTTCGACATCGAACATGCCCAGCCGGGCGGCGTCGATCCAGGTGGCCCACTGGCGCAGGTCGAGACGGTAGGCCTCCAGCGTGGTGCCGGTGTAGCCGGCCAGGAACCCGGCGATCGCCCGGTTGACGCGTCGTCGAGTCGGGTCGACATCGACCAGCACGAGCTGGCCGACCGTCTCACTGCGATGCGAAGCGGTGGTGTGCATGGTGGTTCTCCTTCAAGAGTGGATGGAGAACCCAGGCGACCACCCCACACCGGCGGCATCAAGGTAAGTTGATGGATGTGGATCCGGTGATTCTGGTGAGCGCCCGCAAACACGGGATCGACGACGAAGACATGCTCCACGCCTACCGACACCCAATCCGGGTGTTCGACCTCGACGACCTCACGATGCTGATCGGCGCAGACGCCTCTGCCCGGCTGCTCGAGATCGGTGTCGTTGAGGCCGAGGGTGTCGAGTTCATCGTTCACGCCATGGCCGCCCGGCCCAAGTTCCTGGAGGAGACCTGATGCCTCGATCGATCCAAGAGATCCTCGACCACGCCGACGAACTCGCCCAACGCTTCGAGGACTACGAACCCGAACCCGACGACGAACGCCCCGTCGAGGAGTACCTGCTCGAACGAGCCGCTCTCGCTCGCGCCCGCGGCGAGCGTCAGATCCTTGACGCCGTCACCGCCGCCCGCACCAAGGGTCTCTCATGGCAGCGCATCGGCGAGCTCCTCGGCACCTCCGCTCAAGCCGCCCAGCAACGCTACGCAGCCGTCATCGAAGCCAGCTGATCGCCTCGCCGAGAACGCTCCCGACGTGCCGCTATGTGCTGCCTGTAGACACCAGGACGTTTGAGGCGGCTCCGGATCACGCGTCGAACAAGGCGAGGCGCCGCGAAGTCGGCCTTGTGCGTTGGGTCGACCTCTTTGATGTAGATCCGTTCCGACTCGTGGTCCCGGCCGCCGTGGGGCGTTCGGCGTCGGTTCTACTTTCCGAGGCTTCGTCGGCGGCCAACGTCACGGGCGAGCGAAACGTCCGCTGGGACCTCGAGCCAGATCAGTTGTCACCGCCAACCGTCGTCAGCACGATCTTCAGTGTGTCGCTTGTGGGTCTTGGCTCAGGTTGCGGCAGGTCTCTTCGGTGGTTGCGTCGAAGGGGAACCATGTCTCGATTCTGAGGCGCTCGACTTCGACGTGATGCGGGGTCTGGAAGGCGGCGAGGGTTGCGAGGAACTTCAGTTCGAGTGTGTTGGAACGGAAGTGGAGCACGAGTGCTGGATCTGAGTAGTCAGAGGGGTCGAATCGGCGCCAGTCGGGGTGAACTGTTGGCATGGCTGTGAGTTCGCGAAGCAGCGCGCCCATTTCGCCGTCGTCAGGATATGCGAGTACTTCTCGCTGGATGCGCCAGAGGAGCTCTCTTCCGACGGTGTCAAAGTTTGCGAGCACGCTCGATGCTCCGTCGGGTTCGAAGGTGACGCGAGCGAGATTTGGCCCGGGCTGCCGCTTGCCGGGGCCGGTGAGCCGGTTGGCGAATTGATCTCCGAGCAGTTCGCGCAAGACCGTGGCGGCGGCGCGGTTTGTGTCGCGAACGTTGTAGGCCGGGTCCATGATGATCACGGGGTACGGCTCGTTGTGACGCTTGAGGAGCTCAAGGGCGTCGGAGACCGACTGGGGTAGGTTGCGTTCGTCGTCTTCGAAGACGGGTTCGTGGCCAGCAGCGCGAAGCATCTGGTTGGTCTGTCGGAGGGGAACGCCAAGGGCCGACGCGAGCGTGAGGATCATCTCGGGGCTCGGATTGGAGCGGCCGGTCTCGAGGTAGCTGATGTGTCGGGCCGACACGCCGGCGGCAAGGGACAGGTCGAGCTGGCTGAGTCCGCATCTCCCTCGCCAGTGCCGCAGTAGTGCTGAGAACAGTCCGGCTTCCGACGCCAGCTCTTTGTCGTCCTCAGGGGCCCGGCCGTCCATCGCTCGCACGCTACGAGATCGGCTCTCGCCGCGCACTTACCTGATCAGTTCGTTGCATCCCGGCTTTTTCGGGACGCACGATTCTCCCGACGAACGAAGTGTGAGGAGCTCATGGTGGAAACAGCGCGGTCCTTGAGGGGACACAAGAATTGGCTGATCGTCTCGGCCGTGGTGATCGGAGGGTTCGGCCCGTTCTTCGCGCTGGCAGCTCACGAGTCGAGTGACGGCGTCGCTACATGGGCGCTCAACTTTCTTAGCGGCCCTGGCAACAACGCTGAGAACTACGACAGCGGAACGACCCGATTCCTATCTGCTCTCACGGGCGGGTTCCTGGTCGGGTGGGCGCTGATGATCGTTGGGCTCCGACAGTGGGTCTTCGATCTTGCCCCCGAGGGCGTTCGTCGAGCGCTCCTTGTCGGTGCCTGCTCGTGGTTCGTTGTTGATAGCTCCGGTTCGATCGCGTCTGGAACACCCTGGAACGCCTTCTTCAACGTGCTCGTGCTTCTCGCCATCGTCGGGCCGCTTTGGGTACCTGCTGCCGACCTCTCGGGAGCGAAGGCCCCGGGGCGATAGCGGCCGAACGAACGCCGGAGGGTGCTGTTCAGCGTCCAACGGAAGAAGCGATCGAGAACTTCACATCCGTCCAACACGAAGACGTCGACGGGTCCTCACCAAGCAGGCGAAACCCGACTTGGACACAAGCCCCCGCCCTTCCCGGCCAGCGATCCGGCGGAGCCGACGCACGCGATATCCGGCAATACCGATCGGTCAGGTCCGGCGCCTGAGTGTCACACCTCGACCATATGGTTTACCCTATGGACATGGCTCGACGTCAGGTACTCGTGCAGCTCGATGACGATCTCGTCGAGAAGCTCGACGCCCTCGCTCGCGCCCTCGGGACGAACCGTTCCGAGCTGATCCGTCGAGGCGCCCAGGCCGTCCTCGATGCCGAACGGCTCGCCGAGGCCGACCGCGACCTCCAAGCCGCGTACCGCCGAACTCCAGCTGACCCTGCGCTGGTTCAATCGGCCAGGAGACTCGCTGCTGAGACCACCCCGGCGTGGTAGCTCGCAACGAGATCTACTGGGCCGATCTCGGCGCGCCTGCTGGCCGTCGGCCGGTCTGCGTACTCACCCGCGACGCAGCCATCGAAGTACTCACCGCGGTCACGTGTGCGCCGATCACCCGCACCGTTCGCGGGATCCGATCCGAGGTCGAACTCGGCCCCGAGCACGGGCTGCCCGAACCGTGCGTCATCAGCTGCGACAACATCATCACCGTGCCACTCGATGCGCTCGACGATGAAGCCGTGGGCCATCTCGATGAGCTCACACGGGCGCGCCTCGATCAAGCGCTTCGCTACGCCCTCGACATCGTCTACTGAATCTCGAAGGGTCAGTCGTCGAGGGATGGGAGGGCGACGCGGCCGGTGCGCTGGAGTTCGACGATGCCGAAGGGTCGAAGGCGCTCTTCGAGCTCGTCGAGACGGCTCGGGCGAGCCGACCACGACAGCATCACCCGATCATCGCCGTCGGACAGCACGTAGGCCCGGTAGTCGTCGACGATCTCCATGAGTTCCTTGCGGGACTCACCGATCTCGACGGTGATGAGCATCAGCTCACGTTCGACCGAATCGGCCGGGTTGAGCTCGGAGATGTCCACGACGTTGATGAGCTTGTCGAGCTGCTTCACGACCTGATCGAGCGGGGTGCCCTCGATGTCGACGGTGAAGGTGATGCGGCTGAACTTCTCGTCGTCGGTCGGAGCGACGGCGAGCGAATGGATGTTGAAGCCCCGGCGAGAGAAGAGTCCGGCGACACGGGCGAGCACGCCCGGCTTGTTCTCGACGGTGGCGACGAGTGTGTGCCACTTCGGGCTGGTCGGCGTCGGGTTCACGATCCACGCTCCTGATCGAGGAGGGGCTGCTGACTCGGGTCGACCACGACCTCGGAGTTGGTCGCGCCGGCCGGAACCATCGGGAAGACGTTCTCGCGGGCGTCGGTGACGAACTCGACGACGACGGAACGGTCGTCGATCTCGTTGGCCTTGGCGATCGCCGGAGCGACCTCCTCGGGCGATTCGACCCGGATACCGACCGCGCCCATCGACTCGGCCCACTTCACATAGTCGGGCACGTGGTCGCTCAGGTGCACTTCAGAGAACCGCTCGTCGTAGAACATCTCCTGCCACTGGCGGACCATGCCGAGGTAGCTGTTGTTGAAGAGCGCCACCTTGATCGGGATGTCCTCGACGGTGGCCGTGACGAGCTCCTGGGCCGTCATCTGGAAGTTGCCGTCGCCGTCGACCGCCCACACGCGGCGGTCGGGCATGCCGGCCTTGGCGCCGATCGCGGCCGGGATCGAGAAGCCCATCGTGCCGAGGCCACCGGAGTTGATCCAGGTGTAGGGGTGATCGAACTTCCAGAACTGGCTGGCGTGCATCTGATGCTGACCGACGCCCGAGCACAGGATCGTGTCGTGCGGGTTGCCGTCGCGCAGCTGCTCCATCACGAACTGCGGCTTGAGCTTGTCGCCGGGAGCGGACTGTTCGTAGACGAGCGGGAACTTCTCCTGCCAGCCCGAGACGGTCGAGCGCCAGTCGGAGCGGTCGGCCTGAGCCGAAGCGCCTAGCTTCTCGGTGGCCTCGATGAGGCCCTCGATGACGAGCTTGCAGTCGCCCTGGATGCCGACGTTGTACTGACGGACCTTGCCGAGTTCGGCAGGGTCGATGTCGACGTGGATGATCTTGGCCGTAGGGGCGAAGCCGTCGAGCTTGCCGGTGACCCGGTCGTCGAAGCGGGCGCCGAGCGAGATCAGCAGGTCGCTCTTCTGCATGGCGGTGACGGCGGTGTAGTTGCCGTGCATGCCCGGCATACCGAGGCAGAGTTCGTGGCGATCGGGGAACGCACCCCGGGCCATCAGCGTCGTGACCACCGGGATCTGGAGCAGCTCCGCGAGCTTCAGCAGCGGTTCGGCGGCACGGGCCTTGAGCACGCCACCGCCGACGTAGAGCACGGGCCGCTCGGCCTGAGCGATCAGAGCGGCCGCTTCTTCGATGAGCGCCGGATCGCCCTCCATCACCGGGTGGTACCCGGGCAGTTCCATCGGAACCGAGTCCGGCTCGTACCAGGTCATCGCCGAGCGAGGATTGACCGGGTCGACGATGTCCTTCGGGATGTCGACGAGCACCGGGCCAGGGCGGCCGGTCGTGGCGATGTGGAACGCCTCGTGGATGATCCGCGGGATGTCCTGGGCGCTGGTGACCAAGAAGTTGTGCTTGGTCACCGCCATCGTGATGCCGGTGGTATCGCACTCCTGGAAGGCGTCGGTGCCGATCGCAGCGAGCGGAACCTGACCGGTGATGCAGACCATCGGGACCGAGTCGAGCATGGCGTCGGCGAGCGGGGTGACGACGTTGGTCGCCGCCGGGCCACTGGTGACCATGCACACGCCGGGCTTGCCGGTGGCGTGCGCGTAGCCCTCGGCCATGTGTCCGGCGCCCTGCTCGTGACGCACGAGCACGTGGCGGATCGAGGAGTCACGGATCGGGTCGTAGACCGGCAGGATCGCCCCGCCGGGCAGGCCGAACATCACGTCGACGCCCTCGTACTCGAGGGCCTTCACCAGGGCTTCGCCACCGTTGTTGGGATTCGGGCTCGTCATGAGATGTGGTTTCCAGGATGTGAGACGCAGACGCGACGGACAAAAACTACCGGCCAAAACGGAAACGACCTCCCGGTTTGGGAGGTCGAGCACACGTTCAGGTCGGGGTTGAGGCGCGAACGTGTGCTAGTCGATTACCACTACGAGGAGGGCGGCGACAGCACGGTTCACGAGGAGCAGTATGACGGCGGTCGCCCGGCATGGCAACGTGGTTCTTCGTGTCGCACGCCAGCGGACGCATCGGCGTCTACCCCGGATCGTTCAATCCCCCGACGGTCGCCCACATCGAGATCGCGCTGACCGCCCGTGAGCACCACGGGCTCAGCCGCGTCGATCTGGCCGTGTCGACGATCACGCTCGGCAAGGAGACCGTGCTGCGGCCCTCGTTCGAGGAACGCATCGCCGTCATCGAGGCATCGGTCGCCGCGATCGACGGACTCGGCCTCATCGTCACCGAACATCAGCTGATCGCGGACATCGCCACCGACTACGACGTAGTCGTGATGGGCGCGGACAAGTGGGCACAGGTCAACGACGTCGCCTGGTACCTCGACCACGACGCCCGAGACGCGGCGTTGGCGTCGCTCCCGACGCTCGCGCTGGCACCGCGTACCGGCTTCGAGATCCCGGCGCACCACGCCCTTCCGGTCGACCCCACCCTGCTCGAGGTGTCGTCGAGTGCGGTCCGAGCCGGACGCACCGAGTGGATGACCGACGCCGCTCGCGCCCATCACGAGCGCCACGGCACCTGGAGCTGATCGACGCCGCTGCGGCGACCGCATCGGCGCGAGGACCCCACTCGGATTGACCGGCCTCCCCGCCTTGAGGTGCCGAACGTCATCTGCGTCCAGGTCGGGCGGCCTTGGTGGATCAAGCACCGCCCTGGCGCAACCGACGCCATCGACACCCATCAACGGGTGAGAACGAGACCCCGATCCGGCTGGACGTACCTGGTCGCCTGACCAGCCGGGGAGTCAGTGGCGAAACCGACGTGCTCACCTCAACCCAGAAACCCAGACCATGCAACGAATCACCTCCCCACCGAGAACGCTGCTGACCGCGCTGCTGGCGTTGGTCGTCGCTCTCGCGTACTCGATCACACCGGCCGCCGCCGAGAGCCTCGTGCCCGACGTCGACGTGCCCGACGTCGCCGACGATCACCTCGACGACGATGACGACGAGTCCGACGATGACGATGAAGCCGGCGACAAGGACAAGGACAAGGACAAGGACGACAGCAGCGAAGCCGCGGCCGAGGCGTCCATCGGGTCGCTCGTCACCATCAACGACGCGATCGGCGCGGACGACCTGCACGACAGCGGCATCACCGGTGCCGGAGTCCAGGTCGCCGTCCTCGACACCGGTGTGCTGCCGGTCCCGGCGCTCGCCGAGCCCGGCAAGGTCGTCGCCATGTTCGACCTGTCGTTCGAGGCCCACGATCCCGAGCTGGCGCTCTTCGACACCTTCGGCCACGGCACTCACATGGCCGGCATCATCGCCGGTCACGATCCCGTGTCCGGGTTCACCGGCGTCGCCCCCGGCGCCGAGCTGGTGTCGTTCAAGCTCGGCGACAACACCGGTGCGGTCGACGTCTCGCAGGTGATCGCCGCCCTCGACTGGATCGTCGCCAACAACGGCACGAACGGTCTCAGCATCGACGTGATCAACCTCTCCTACGGGGTCAACGGCACCGAGAGCCACCTGGTCGACCCGCTGAACGCCGCCGTGCAGCGGGCATGGGATGCGGGCATCGTCGTCGTTGCCGCCGTCGGCAACGACGGCCGACCCGAGCGAGGCCTGGCAAACCCGGCCCGTGATCCGTTCGTGATCGCCGTCGGTGCTGCCGACATCAGCGACGACAAGAAGGTCAAGTCCGCTGAGTTCTCCACCAGCGGCGATGGCACCCGCAACCCCGACATCCTCGCTCCCGGCGTGAGCGTCGAGAGCCTGCGGGCCCCCGGTTCACGCACCGATGTCGAACACCCCGAGGGTCGGATCGACGACCTCTTCTTCAAGGGTTCGGGCTCCAGCCAGGCCGCAGCCGTCGTCTCCGGCGCCGTCGCCCTGCTGCTCGAGGCCCGACCGGAGCTCACCCCCGACCAGGTGAAGTACATCCTCAACGACACCGCGGCGAACGCGATCGGCACGACCCGGTTCGTCGGCAACGGATTCATCGACCTCGACGCCGCCGTCGCGGCGGCCACCCCGGGCGATGAAGCCGTGCAGGATCACCCCCGAAGCGACGACTCGGGCAGCCTGCACGCCGCCCGTGGCGACGACCTCGTCATCATCGACGGCGAGCTCCTGACGGGTGAGACCACCTGGACCGGCGCCTCCTGGACGGGTGCCTCCTGGACCGGCGCCAGCTGGACCGGTGCCTCCTGGACCGGAGCCTCATGGACGGGTGCCTCCTGGACCGGCGCCAGTTGGACCGGTGCCTCCTGGACCGGAGCCTCATGGACCGGAGCTTCCTGGACCGGCGCTTCGTGGACCGGCGCAAGCTGGACCGGCGCAAGCTGGACCGGCGCCTCCTGGACCGGCGCAAGCTGGACCGGCGCCTCGTGGACCGGCGCTTCGTGGACCGGCGCATCCTGGACCGGCGCAAGCTGGACCGGCGCCTCCTGGACCGGCGCGAGCTGGACCAACGACTCGTGGAAGTCCGCCGTTTGGAAGTCCGCGGTCTGGAAGTCCGCCGTCTGGGCCTGACCGTCTGGTTCAAGAAACGCCGTTCGCCCCTGGTCTGAGGCCCCGATCGACCGATTCTGGGGAGTTGACCCGTCGGATCACCTCATGACGAACAACCCGGAGCAAACGGCTGAAACCTCGAATTCGAACCCGTGGGGGAACCCACGGGTTCGAATCGCGTTCCTGAACATGGCGATCTTCGCCGCGGCCGCCCTCGTGGCGGCGAGCCACCCCGACGTCCTCCGGGTCGACGCAACCAACCTCCCCATCGGGATGGCGCTCGTCGCGGGGTTCGCGCTCTCCGAGAAGCTCATCTTCCACGTCGAGGCCCGTAGCGAAGCCGTCAGCTACACCCCCACCGAGCTGGCCCTCGCGGTCGGACTCGTGTTTCTGAACCCCGGCGAGCTGATCGTTGCCCGTCTGCTCGGCGCCACCGTCGGCATGGTCGTCTGGCGCCGCCAGCCGCTCTTCAAGTTCGCCTTCAACCTCGCGAACTTCGCCCTCGAAACCGCGCTCGCCGTCGGGATCGTGTGGCTCATCGGCGGAGGTGCCGTGCTCACCGCATGGCTCGGCATGTTCACCGGCCTGGCCCTCGCGATGACGATCGGCGGAATCCTGGTCACCGCGGCCGTCGCCCAGTTCGAAGGCGAGTTCGTGAGACGGGCGACCGAACAGATCGCGAACATGTCGATCTTCTTCGTGCCGCCCGCCGCGGTCGGCGCAGCGATCGCCGTGCCGATGACGGTCGATCCCTGGCTCGGTGTCCCGGCCGCCGTGTCCGCCCCGGTGCTGTGGTACATCGTCCGCTCCCACGGAACCCTGCTCCACCGCTACAGCGACCTCGCCGACGTGCACGACTTCAGTCGGATCGTCGGCGATGCCGGCAACCTCAACCAACTCGCGGAGAGCGCGGTCGAGCGTCTCGCCGCCGCGTCGCGGGCCGAACAGGTCGCCGTGCGTCTCTGGATCGGTGGCGAGTCGATCGAGGCGTCCGCCGGGTTCGAGACCGGGGCGATGGCCGTACTCCCAGCAAAGGGTGACGATCGGTGGGCCTCGACGCTCGCAAGCCGTGAGATCGTCCGGCTCGACGAGCAACAGTCGGCGCAGCTCGGCGTCACGCCGCATCTCGATCAACCCCTCGTCGCGCCGCTTCGCGACGATCGCGGTCTGCTCGGGGTCGTGGTCATCGCCGACCGCGGCGGCGCCCTCTCGACGTTCAGCGACGACGACGTCGACCGGATCCAGGCGATGATCCAGCAGCTTGCGGTCGCCGTCCGCAAGGCGCAGTTCAACGCCCAGATCCAGTACGAGGCGACCCACGACCGCCTCACCGGGCTCGCCAACCGAGCGTTCTTCGAGGCCTGGCTCGGCGAAGCGATCCGGGATGGTCACCGAGGCGCCGTCCTCCTGCTCGACCTCGATCGCTTCAAGCAGGTCAACGACGCCTTCGGTCACCACGCCGGCGACGAACTCCTCGAGGCGATCGGCGAGCGAATTGCCGACGCCTGCACCGACGCCGACCTCGGCGCGCGTTTCGGCGGCGACGAATACGCGATCTTCCTCGACGGGCTCAACGGCCGGACCGCCATCCGGTTCGCGGAAGAACTCGGCCGCGCCCTCGCCGAGCCGATCACCGCCGGCCCGGCCGAGATCGTGACCACCGCCAGCATCGGCATCGCGGTCGCGGTCGACACGCTCGCCGACCCGACCGAGCTGCTCCGCCGCGCCGACCTCGCGATGTACGCGGCCAAGCGCGACACGACCAGCTCCGTCGTGCTCTACGACACCGAGCTCGAGACCGACGACTCGACTCGGATCCTCCTGCTCGCCGACCTCCGCGCCGCGATCGCCCACGACACCCTGCAGGTGTACTTCCAGCCCCAGATCGACATCGCCAGCGGCCGGGTCGCCGGCGCTGAGGCGCTGGTGCGGTGGATCCACCCCGAGCACGGGTTCGTGAACCCCGAGGAGTTCGTCGAACTCGCCGAACAGGCCGGCCTCATCAACGACCTGACCCGCAGCGTGCTCCGGCAGGCGGCCACCGCTGCTCACACCTGGCACAGCCGAGGCTGGGAGATCGACCTCTCGGTCAACATCTCCGCCATCTCCCTCCAGGACGAACTGCTGGAGCCGCTCGTGGTCGACGTGCTGGAGGAGACCGGGCTCGATGCCAACCGCCTCTGCCTCGAGATCACCGAGACGACCATGATGGGCGATCCGGTGCGAACCCACCGGATCCTCCATCGGATCGAGTCCCACGGCGTTCGCTTCTCGGTCGACGACTTCGGCACCGGCCACTCCTCGCTCGTCAACCTCCGCAACCTGCCGGTCGGCGAGCTCAAGGTCGATCGCAGCTTCGTGGGCCGGATGCTCGACGAGCACCACGACGACGTGATCGTGCGGTCGACGATCGACCTCGGGCACAACCTGGGACTCAAGGTCGTGGCCGAAGGGGTGGAGAGCGCGGAGATCTTGACCCGGCTGCAGCAGCTCGGCTGCGACATCGCGCAGGGCTACCACATCAGCCGCCCGGTTCCCCCGGACGAGTTCGCTGCGTTCGTCGCCGACCACGACGGATCACGCAACCAGTGGGAGACCCCGGAGCTCGTCGAGGACTGGGTCGAGTCCCCGGAGTCCACCGCTGACACCACCATCGACTGAGTCCTGGCCCCGCCGACACGGGTAGCGTCGGCCCGATGCTCCTCGGCTTAATCAAGCCCGGCCGGCCGACCTGGACCGACACCGACCGGCAGATCCTCGCGCTCGCCTTCCCCGCGCTCGGCGCGCTGGTGGCCGAGCCGCTCTACATCCTCGCCGACACCGCCGTCGTCGGGAACCTCGGCACCCCACAGCTGGGCGGCCTCGCGCTCGCCTCCTCACTGCTGCTGATCGCCTTCGCCGTCTTCATCTTCCTCGCCTACGGCACGACCTCTGCCGTCGCCCGCCTCCTCGGGGCGGGGGAACACCGCCAAGCCGCGCACCAGGCCGTCCAGAGCGTGTGGCTGGCCTTCGTGGTCGGTGTCGTGATCGCCATCGTGATGTACCTCGTGCGCAACCCGCTGATCTCGCTGCTCGGCGGCGAGGACGAGGTCGCCACCAACGCCGAGGTGTATCTGCGCATCTCCCTCCTCGGCCTGCCCGCGATGCTGATCGCGCTCGCCGGCGTCGGCTATCTCCGCGGGCTTCAGGACACCAAGCGACCCTTGTACGTCGCCCTCGGCACGGCGCTGCTGAACCTGGTGATCGAACTCGTCCTGATCTTCGGGTTGGATCAGGGAATCGGCGCATCGGCCCTCTCGACGGTCATCGCGCAATGGGTCGGAGCCTTCGCCTACATCCTGTGGATCGCCCGGGCGGTGCGTGAGCACGAGGTGGGCTTGGGACCGGACTGGGCGGTCATCACCAAGCTCGCCGGCGCCGGCCTCGACCTCCTGCTGCGCACCACCGCACTCCGCGGCGGGCTCACGGTCACGATCGCGGTCGCCGCCCGCATCGGCGACGCGGACCTCGCCGCCCACGAGATCGCCTTCCAGATCTGGAGCGTGCTCGCCCTCGCCCTCGATGCGGTCGCGATCGCCGCCCAGGCGATGATCGGCCGCGCCCTCGGCGCCGGGGATGCCGAAGAAGCCCGCCGGCTCGGCGACCGGATGATCCAGTGGGGATGGTGGGGCGGCGTGCTGTTCATGGTCGTCGTCTTGGCGCTCTCCCCCGTGCTCGGCGACGTCTTCTCCGATGATCCCGCCGTCACCTCGCTCGCCGCGTTCGTGCTGATCCACGTCGCGATCTGGCAGCCGATCAACGGGATCGTCTTCGCCCTCGACGGCATCCTCATCGGGGCCGGCGACCTGCGGTTCCTGGCCATCGGCATGGCGATCGCCTCCGCCGTGCTCATCGGCGGCGCGTTCGGTGTCCTCGGCCTCGACCTCGGCATCGGCTGGCTCTGGAGCGCGCTCGGGGCGTGGATGGTCGTCCGCGCGGCGACCCTGCTGTGGCGCTACCAGACCGACGCCTGGATGATCACCGGCGCAGTTCGCTGAACCGGCACTCGCTGAGCGTCAGCTCGACTTGCGGTTGAGCAACTCCGCGACGGCGCGACCGTCGGCCTGGCCCTTGGTGGCCTTCATGATCTGACCGGTGAAGAAGCCCTGCATCTTCTTGCGATCGCCATCGTCGCCACCCGCGAACCGGGACCACTCGTCGGGGTTGTCCGCGATCAGCTGATCGACCAACGACTCGAGCTCGTCGCTCTCCATCGCCTCGAAACCGTGCGCGGCCGCGATCGCCTTCGGATCCCCGCCGTGCGCGCCCTCGGCCATCTCACCCAGCACCTGCTTGGCTTGGGTGGCCGACAGCTCACCGCTGGTCTCCATCCCGATCAGCATCGCCAGCGACGCAGCGGTCACCGCGGACCAATCGTCGACCGCGAGGTCGTTCTGGATCCGGGTCAGCACCTTGTCGGCGTCGGCCCCGGCCTCGATCGCGCCGAGCGCCAGCGCGTCCTGCCCGCGCTCGACGACGGTGACGAGCACCTCGTCGGCGACCGACGACAGCTCGCCGAGGCGGGCGCGACGCGCCGCAGGCAGCATCGGCATCGCCTCGTCGATCGCAGCGATCTGTTCGGCGGTCGGAGCGAGCGGCACCAGGTCGGGTTCCTGGAAGTAGCGGTAGTCGTCCGCGTCCTCCTTGGAACGTCCGGCCGTCGAACGGCCACCGTCCTCGTCCCAGTGACGGGTCTCCTGGCGGGGCGCTTCGCCCGACTCGTAGAGATCGACGTGGCGGCGCGCCTCGTATTCGATCGCCCGGCCGAGCGACCGGATCGAGTTGATGTTCTTCAGCTCGCAGCGGGTTCGGAGCTCCTCGGAGCCCACGGGACGCACGGACACGTTGGCGTCGACTCGCATCGAGCCTTCTTCCATCTTCGCGTCGCTGACCTCGATCGCGAGCAGGATGTCGCGCAACTCCGAGACGTAGGCCTTGGCGTGCTCGACGGTGCGGATGTCGGGCCGGCTGACGATCTCGACCAGTGGCACACCGGCGCGGTTGTAGTCGACCAGCGAGTAGGTGGCGTCGTTGATGCGCCCGCCACCGCCGACGTGAGTGGTCTTGCCGGCGTCCTCTTCGATGTGGGCCCGCTCGATCCCGACGACGGTTCCGTCGGCCAGCGCGAGCTCGCCATCGGCGTTGGTCGGCTGGTCGTACTGGGTCGTCTGAAAGTCCTTCGCCATGTCCGGGTAGAAGTAGTTCTTCCGTGCCATGACCGACGGATGGATGTCACAGCCGATCGCTCGCCCGAGCCGCATCGCGTACTCGACGGCCTTCTCGTTCATCACCGGGAGCGAACCGGGCAGACCGACACAGGTCGGGCACACGTTGGTGTTCGGCTCGTGGGTGAACTCGTTCGGGCATCCACAGAACAGCTTCGTCGCGGTGTGGAGCTCGACGTGGACCTCGAGACCGACGACGAGTTCCCACTCATCGGGCAGGGATGGTTCGTGCACGCTCACGACGCCGCCTCCGTGGTCGGTGCCGCCGCTTCGAGCACGGCGGCCGCCTGGTAGATGGTGGGTTCAGACAGGGCGGGGCCCAGGAGTTGCACACCGACGGGGAGTCCATCGTCCCCGACCCCGAACGGCACCGAGATCGCCGGATGCCCGACCAGGTTCGACGGGATCGTGCAGACGTCGTTGACGTACATCGTCATCGGGTCGGCGGTGCGATCACCCAGCGGGAACGCCGTGGTCGGCGCGGTCGGGGTGAGCAGCAGGTCGACATCGGCGTAGACCGAGGCGAACTCCTGCAGCATCATCGTGCGCACCTTCAGGGCCTTGCCGTAGAAGGCGTCGTAGTAGCCCGCCGAGAGGGCGTACGTGCCGAGCATGATGCGGCGCTTCACCTCGGGCCCGAAACCCGCCGTGCGGGTGGCGGTCATCATCTCGCCGGTGGTGGAGGCGTCGGAGCGAAGGCCGTAGCGCACACCGTCGAACCGGCTGAGGTTCGACGACGCCTCGGCGGGAGCGACCATGTAGTACGCCGACAAGCCGAGCGTCGACGACGGCACCGACACCTCGGTGACCGTGGCGCCGGCTGCCTCGAGGGCCTCGGCCGCGGCCTGGGTCTGGGCGAGCACGTCAGCGGAAAGACCTTCGACGCTTCCCTCGCCGCCCGAGAGCTCACGAAGGATGCCGATGCGCATCCCGTCGACGCCGCGGTCGAGCACCGACTGCAGGTCGAACGGGCCCTGCTCGATCGACGTCGAGTCGAGCGGGTCGTGACCACCGATCGCTTCGAGCAGAGCCGCCGACTCCGCGACGGTCCGAGAGAACGGACCGATCTGATCGAGCGACGAACCAAAGGCGATGAGGCCGTACCGAGAGACGGCTCCGTAGGTCGGCTTCATGCCGACGATCCCGCAGAACGCGGCCGGCTGGCGGATCGACCCGCCGGTGTCCGAACCGAGAGACAGCGCCGCGAAATCAGCCGCGACCGCCGCCGCCGAGCCACCGCTCGAGCCGCCCGGGACGCGGCTGAGGTCGAGCGGGTTGCGGGTCGGGCCGAAGGCGGAGTTCTCGGTCGAGGATCCCATGGCGAACTCGTCGAGGTTGGTCTTGCCGACCACGACCGCGCCGGCCGACCGGACCCGTTCGACGACCGTTCCGTCGTAGGGCGGTTCCCAACCCTCGAGGATCTTCGACGAACACGTGGTCGCCACCCCGGCGGTGCACATGTTGTCCTTCAGGGCGATCGGCACGCCTGCGAGGGGACCGGGGTCGTCGCCGGCGGCAACCGCCGCATCGACGACGGCCGCCTGCTCGCGGGCGAGTTCGTGCGTCACCAGGTTGAAGGCGTGGATCTCACCGTCGTTGGCGTCGATCCGGGCGAGATAGTCGTCGACGACCGAGACCGCGGAGCGTTCGCCGGCCCTGACCGCTGCGGCGATGTCGACGACGAGGCCGGGCTGGTCGGGGACGAGGCTCATGGCTCCTCCCCCAGGATGCGCGGCACGCGGAACTGGCCGTCCTCGGCCGCCGGTGCCTGCGACAGCAACAGCTCCCGATCGAGCGACGGGCGCACGACGTCGGGCCGCAGCACGTTCACCATCGGAAGCGGATGCGAGGTCGGCTCGATGTCACCGACATCGAGCGCCTCGATGTCGGCGGCGTGCTCGAGGATGTCGCCGAGCTGGCCGGTGAACTCGTCGATCTCGGATTCGGACAACGAGAGCCGAGCGAGTTGCGCGACGTGCACCACCTCGTCGCGGGTGATGCGGGTGGGTTCGGTCATGGGGCCCAAGGATACGTCCCCCCTCCCGTGCATCTACGCTGGAATCCTGATGCGCCATCCCTTCCTCAGTCCCGCGTGGATCGCGGCGATGCGCGAGATCCGTGCCGACTATGCCGAACACGACCGTGAGGTCGAGTTCGACCTGGCCGCCAACGTCACCGTCACCGATCCGCCGTTCGGCGACGGGCCGATCCTCGGCCACATCGACACGACCGGTCCGACCCTCATGATCGAGGAAGGCCACCTCGACGATTCCGACTTCGGACTCGAGGTGCCCTACGACATCGCCAAGCAGCTGTTCGTCGAACGCGACCCGTCGCAGGTGATGCCGGCCCTGATGGGCGGCAAGTTCAAGCTCACCGGCGACTCGTCCAAGGTGCTCGCCCTCGCGTCGCTGATCGCTCCCCCTCCGGGCGGCGCGACCGGCGTCGACGCGATTCCCGACGATGCCGACGTGCCGGTCGACGTGTTGCGCGAGCTCGTCAGGCGCATCGACGAGATCACCGAGCCCTAGCGGCTCCTTCGACCTCCGCGGTCAGCCAGCGATCAGGCTGGTGGCGATCACGATCTCGGTCCCGAAGGGCCGGGTCTCCCCCGCCGGAGGATCGGTGGCCAAGACCGGGCGGTCCGGCGGGCCCTGCACGTGGACGACGACGAAACCAGCCGCCTCCAGGACCTGCTGAGCCTCGAGCACGTCGAGCCCGATCACCGGCGGCACCTCGCGCGGCTCGGGGCCATCGGAAACAACGACCGTCACCGTCGAATCGGGCGACACGATCGCACCCGGCGAGGGCTCGAACCGGATGATCTCACCGAACGGCACCGTGTCGGAGTAGGCCCGCGTCTCGAACGGCACCAGGCGGAGATCGGTCAGCGCGGCGAAGGCCTCGTCGACGTCGCCCGACACCGGGAGCTCGGGAACCGTCCGACTGGCTGGCCCCTTGGAGATGACGAGATCGACGAGCGTGCCCGGCTCGAGCTCGGCCGCACCGTTGGGGGTGATCCCTTCGATCACCAGCCCGGCCGCCACCGACTCGCTGTGCTCCTCGACGGTGGCACCGACCGCCAGCTCGTGTTCTTCGAGTCGGGCCTGGGCATCACTGAAGGTCAGCCCGGCGAGCTCGGGTACTGCGACCAAAGGCTCGCCGAGGGAGATGAAGAGCGTGAGTGAGGCGCCGGCTTCGAGTTCGGCTCCCGCCATCGGCTGGGTGGAGACGACCTCGCCGCGCTCGGTGCCGGGCTCCCGGACGTCGGAGAACTCGAGCACGAAGCCGTCGTCGGCCAGTTCGGTGACCGCATCAGCACGGACCATGCCGGTCACGTCGGGAACCGCCACGAGCTCGGGCTGCGACCCCTGCCATGCGACGACGCCTGCCGCAATCGCCGCGCCGACGATCGCGACGAGCAGCACCGCCCAGGGCCAGCGACGGCTGGGAGCGGTCTCCTCGATCGGCGACGACGGCACCGCCGCGGCGTGCAAGGTGCCGTGTTCAGTGCGATCGAGCGACGCTTGATCGGGCAACGCAGCCCCGACCAACGGAAGCGGCGTCGGGCGGGCGAGATCGGATGCGGCCGCCATCAGCGATGCGGCGAGTTCACCGGCGGACGGCCGCTCGTCGGGATCGAGCGAACCGGCTCGCCGCAACGCCGGCACCAGCGGCCCGAGCGCCGGGTCGGGCTCGAACGGGGTCTCCGCTCGCGCCATCAGGGTGCCGATGACGGTGTCGCCGTCGAAGGGGACCTCGCCGGTGACGGTCTCGTTGATCGTCAGGGCCAGGGCGAAGACGTCGGCAGGCGGGCCCACCCGTTCGCCTCGTGCTTGCTCGGGGGCGGCGTAGCGGGCCGTCCCGACCAAGGAGCCCTCCTCGGTCC
>CAZEML010000066.1:0-18669 GCA_964513285.1 uncultured Candidatus Nemicrothrix sp. | reverse complement strand
GCGCGCGGCGACATCATCGCGGAGGTCGAGACCGAGAAGGGCCTGATCGAGGTCATCGAACGGGCTCGCGACGCCCAGCTCTACAACGCCATCACCGATTGCGGGGCGGGCGGCTTCTCGTCCTCGGTCGGTGAGATGGGTGAGGACCTCGGGGTCGACGTCGACCTCGCGGTCGTCCCGCTCAAGTACCCGGGTCTGCAGCCGTGGGAGATCTGGATCAGTGAGGCCCAGGAGCGCATCGTGATCGCGGTGCCGCCGGCGAAACTCGACGAACTCCAGGCGCTCTGCGATGCGTGGGATGTCGAACTCACCGATCTCGGTCACTTCACCGGCGATCAGCGGCTGGTCGTTCGCCACGGCGACACCGGCGTGGTCGACATGCCGATGGCGTTCCTACACGACGGGATCCCGCGCCAGGAGCTCAGCGGTGCGTGGACCGACCCTGCGCCCACCGAGGTGCGAGCGCCCGATCCCAGCGCCCAGCACGTTCTGCGGTTGTTGGCGCACCCCAACGTGGCCTCTAAGGAGGACATCATCCGCCGCTATGACCACGAGGTTCGGGGCGGCACCGTGGTGCGCCCCTACGTCGGTCCGCACGCGGATGGCCCCGCCGACGCCGCGGTCCTCAAGCCGCTCGGCACCTCCGGCACCACCGCAGTCGTGCTCAGCAACGGCATCTGCCCGGCGGTGGGCCGCCACGACCCGTTCGCCATGGCGTTGCTGGCGTTGGACGAAGCGGTCCGCAATCTCGTCGCCGTGGGTGGCGACCCCGACCAGGTCGCGGTGCTCGACAACTTCTGTTGGGGCGACCCGACCAAGGCCGACCGCCTCGGATCGCTCGTGCGGGCGGTCCAGGGTTGTACCGAAGGCGCTCGCCGCTACCGGATGCCCTTCATCTCCGGCAAGGACAGCCTGTTCAACGAGTTCGACGGCAAGGCGATCCCCGGCACCCTGCTCATCTCGGCGCTCGGCCTCGTGCCCGACCTGCACCGGGCGGTCGACTCCGCCGGCATGGCCCCCGGCGATGACCTCTGGCTCGTCGGCCAGCACCAGGGAGCGCTCGGCGGTTCGCTCGCCTCCGACGAGTTCTCCCTCGGTGCCACCGAGGTCCCGACGCCGCTCGCCGATCCGCTGCCCGTGTACCGGGCCGTCCATCACGCGATCGCTGCGGGGCTGATCACCGCCGCCCACGACTGCTCCGACGGTGGTGTCGCCGTCGCGGTGGCGGAGATGGCGGTCGCCGCCCGACAGGGGGTGTCGGTCATCGTTCCGGTCGACGGGCTCGATCCGTTCACCGCACTCGTCAACGAGGCGCCCGGCCGCTTCGTGCTGGCGTCGAAGCCGGCCGACCGGGATGCGGTCGCTGCGGCGCTCGGCGAGCACGCCCGCCACCTCGGCGAGGTCACCGGCAGCGACCGCATCGTCTACCGGGTCCCCGACAACGAGATCGGCGACGGGATCGAACGCCTCGGCCTCGATCTGATCGACCTGTCGCTCGCCGACGCGGTCACCGCCAACACTGAGGGAGCCATGCCGTGAGCGCACCCCCCGTTCTCATCCCGCACGCCTCGGGCACCAACCGCGACCTCGAAGCCGCCCAGGCGATCGAGCTCGCCGGCGGCGCACCGACGATCGCCCACGTCAACGAACTGCGATCCGGCACGGTCAAGATCTCCGACCATGCCGCGATCTTGCTCCCCGGCGGCTTCAGCTACGGCGACGCACTCGGGGCCGGCGGGCGGCTCGCCCTCGAACTGCGCACCTGGTTCGCCGATGAGCTCGCGGCCGCCGCCGACGCCGGCACCCCGATGCTGGGGATCTGCAACGGCTTCCAGGTGCTGGTGAAGGCCGGCTTGTTGCCCGGGCCGATCGACGCACCCCGTTCGGTGACCCTGACCGAGAACGCCGAAGGTCGTTTCGAGTGTCGTTGGGTGACGCTGCGGGTCGAGCCGTCGTGCCGTTCGGGCTGGCTCGGCGCGGTGGGCGGCACCACGATCCGCTGCCCGATCGCGCACGGCGAGGGTCGGGTCGCGGTCAGCGACGACGCCACCGCAGCTCGGCTCGAGGACGGCATGGTGGCGTTCCGCTACCTCGCCGACGGCCCGGCGCCGACCAGCGACACCCCCGTCGCGGCAGGCGGCGTCTATCCGGCCAACCCGAACGGCTCGGTCAACGACATCGCCGGGATCTGCGACGACGCCGGCAACGTCGTGGGTCTCATGCCACACCCCGAGGATCACGTTCTCGCCTGGCAGCGGCCGTCTGGCCCCGAAGGCGGGTCTGGCCTACCGCTGTTCGAGGCGTTCGTCGCCGCCGCCCGATGACGCTCGACCTCACGCCGGCGCTCGACCACCCGTTCACCGGGATCGACGCCGATGCGGTCGCCGAGCTGGGTCCGCTCATCACCGGCAAGGTGCGAGACATCGTCGACCTCGGCGACACGCTCGCCCTGATCGCCACCGACCGCATCTCCGCGTTCGACCATGTCCTCGGCACGGTGCCCTACCGCGGCCAGGTCCTCAACGAGCTGGCGGCCTGGTGGTTCGAGCAGATCGTCGACCTCGTCCCGTCCCACGTCGTCTCGGTGCCCGACGCCAACGTCACGATCGGCAAGAAGTGCACCACCTTGCCCGTCGAGGTCGTCGTGCGAGGTCAGCTCTCGGGTTCGACCTCGACGGCGCTGTGGACCCAGTACGACGCCGGCGCCCGCACCATCTACGGCCTCGACTTCCCCGACGGGATGCGCAAGAACGATCCGTTGCCCGAGGCGATCATCACGCCGACCACCAAGGCCGAGCAGGGCGGCCACGACGAGCCGATCACCGAGGCAGAGATCGTCGAGCGTGGCATCGTCGAGGCCGACCTGTGGGAGCAGACCCGAACCGTCGCGCTCGAGATCTTCGAGCGTGGCCGCCAGGTCGCGGCCGAGGCCGGGCTGGTGCTCGTCGACACCAAGTACGAGTTCGGTCTCGACGCTGACGGCGTACTCACGATCATCGACGAGGTCCACACCCCCGACTCGTCTCGCTACTGGCGGGCCTCGACCGTCGACGAGCGGCGGGCGGCGGGGGAGGAGCCCGAGAACCTCGACAAGGAGTACGTCCGCCTCGCCTACGTGCGCGACGGGTACGACAAGATCTCCGAGCCCTGGCCGCTGCCCGAGCAGCTCGCGATCGAGGCGGCCGGGGTCTATCAGGAGACCTACGCCGCTCTCACCGGCCGGACCTTCGAGCCGGCGGCCTACCCCGCGGCCGAGCGAGTGACGGCGGCCCTGCTTGCTTTGTAGCAAACGTCTTGCTACAAACAACACGTGCGTTGGTTCGATGTCGTCCAGCTCTTGATCGCGGCGGCCGTCATCGCAACGGGCTTTCGGCGGCCGCGCGATCGGGTTCTGGCCCTGTTCTCGGCGACCTACGCCGTTCCGGTGACGACCGAAACCCGGTCGCTCGTCGAGGAGTACGTCGGCGGTAGTCGACGGTTTCGGCTCACCGGCCTGACGATGGGCATTGCGTATGCGGTCGTCGACGAGGTCCGTACGGGCACAGGGTCTGACGAGGTCTATGCGGTCGCACTTGGCTACGGGCTCGGCGCTGTCGCCTACGAGCTGCTGCGTCCCACGCCGGTCGGAGGGATGGCCTCCTTGGACCGGCGACACCTCCGTGACTATGTCTCGCCCGGTCTGGCCTGGCTTGCGGTCGGCGCGGTCCTGGTTGCTGTCTCGCTGTTCGCCGTCGCGCTCCGGCTCGGCGAGGCGCCGAACCAGACGACTGACCGGTCCGAGTCGTGGTACCTCGCAGTCGGCGCCATCGTTCTCGTGGCCATCGGCGTGGCGTTCGCTACCGCTCGCCGGATCGTGGCCTCGCCCCAACCGCTCGTGTCGACCGGGGTCGATGCAGCCCAGCACGCCATCCGCTCATCCGGACTGATCACCTTGATGGGGCTGGTCTTGCTCGGGTGTGGATGGTTCGGTGGTGCGTCGGTGACCCTCGTGAACCAGGCGGGGATCACCGGGAGAGGCTGGTTTCAGTTTCTCGGGGTCGTGACCGTGATGTTTGCCGGTGGCCCCGGCCTGTTCCTCACCTTTCGGTCGCTCCCGCGGTTCGCCCCGTTCTGGCGCGACCTGCCCGACGTCGAGCCGGCCGGAGCGGTCTCGTGATCATCATCCAGATCGACCCACGTTCGTCGGAGTCGCCGTCCACCCAGGTGAAGGCGGCGATCATGGCCGCGATCGTCGCCGGACAGCTCGACATCGGATCCCGGCTGCCGCCGATCCGCCAGCTCGCGGGCGACCTCGGCCTCGCTGCGAACACCGTCGCCAAGGCCTACAAGGACCTCGAAGCCGATGGGTTCGTCGCCTCCAACGGCCGGCGAGGCACGGTGGTGCTCGACCCGGCTGCCGCCTCCCCGAGCCCGGTGGCCCAACGGGCGGCCGATGAGTTCGCGGCGACGGTGCGGCGACTCGGGCTCGACCCGGCCACGGCCCTGTCGATGGTGACCGACGCCCTCGCTCGCTGAGCCAAAATTCACTCCGATTAGGTGTCCCACGCGCGTCGCTACGGGCGCGCGAGGATGCAGACTGGAGCTGAACTTCCGGGGGAGGAACGGGTTCCGTGGCAGACCATCCACGCGTCGGCGTGATCATGGGCAGCGACTCCGACTGGGAGACGATGCGACGCGCCGCGGAGGTGCTCGATCGCTTCGAGATCCCCAACGAAGCGCGCGTCGTGTCCGCTCACCGCACTCCCGACTGGATGGTCGAGTACGCCGAAACGGCGGAGGAACGCGGCCTCGAGGTCATCATCGCCGGCGCCGGTGGTGCCGCCCATCTCCCCGGCATGGTCGCCGGCCACACGATCGTCCCGGTGATCGGCGTACCGATCAAGAGCCGGGCCCTCCACGGCATGGACTCGCTCCTGTCGATCGTGCAGATGCCCGGCGGCGTACCCGTCGCCACCATGGCGATCGGCGACGCCGGAGCCACCAACGCCGGACTCTTCGCCGTCTCGATGCTGGCCCGCCACGATGCCGGCCTGGCCGACGCCCTCAAGGCGTTCCGGGCAGAGCGAGCGTCCCAGGTTCGATCGATCGAGCTCGAGCGCTGAGATCATGACCACGCTGGGCCCCGGAACCACGATCGGCATCGTCGGTGGGGGACAGTTGGGCCGCATGCTCGCTCAGGTCGCTCGCCAGCACGGCTACGGCGTCGCCGTGCTCACCGGCGGGGCGGAGAACACGCCGGCCGGCGTGCTCGCCGACCATGAATTCACGGGGTCCTTCGACGACCCGGAGACGGTTCGGGCGTTCCTCGACACCGTCGACGCGATGACCTGGGAGTTCGAGAACGTCGACGTCGCGCTCGCAGGTGCAGCCGAGGCCGCGGGCGTGCCGGTGCGGCCGGCGGGTTCGATCATCGCCGCCGCTCAGGACCGCAAGCTGGAGAAGGAAGCGCTCACCGCCGCTGGCGTGACCGTCGCCCCATGGCGGCCGGCGGAGACCGAGGCCGAACTCGCGGCTGCGGTCGAGGCGCTCGGCGCTCCCGTCATCGCCAAGACCGCCCGGTTCGGGTACGACGGCAAGGGCCAGGTCCGCATCTCGGATCCGAACGAGGTCGCGGCGGCGTGGGAGACCCTCGGCGGTGCCCGCATCGTCGTCGAGTCCGTGATCGACTTCGAGCGGGAGCTGAGCGTCGTCGTGGCTCGTGGCGTCGATGGGGCCATCGTCGACCACGGCGTGATGGAGAACACCCACGCCAACCACATCCTCGACACGACCGTCGTCCCGGCGCAGGTGCCCGACACCACGGCGGAAGCGGCTCGCAAGACCGCCCATCTCGTGGCCGAGGGCCTCGATCTCGTCGGGGTGCTGTGCGTCGAGCTCTTCGACACCGCAGGCGGCATTCTCGTCAACGAGATCGCGCCGCGTCCCCACAACAGCGGTCACTGCACGATCGAAGCGGCGACGGCCAGCCAGTTCGAACAACAGCTGCGGGCCGTCACCGGCCAACCGCTCGGCGACGGTGACTGTGCCCCCGCCGCGATGGCCCAGATCCTCGGCGACCTCTGGGAGGACGGCGAGCCCGACTGGACGGCCGTGCTCGGCCAGTCCGGAATCCATCTCCATCTGTACGGCAAGGGCGACGCCCGAACCGGGCGAAAGATGGGGCATCTCACCTGCGTCAGCGACGACGCCGGCGATGCACTACAACGAGTACTCGATGCCCGAGCGGCACTCGCGGCTCCCTCAGACAACCAAGAACGGTGATCCATGTTTCCTCACGGCGATGACATGAACGGGGACGAGCTCAAAGAGGAGTGTGGTGTCATCGGCATCCACGCTCCGGATCAGGACGCGGCGCGGCTCGCGTTCTTCGCCCTGTACACGCTCCAGCACCGCGGTCAGGAAGCGGCGGGCATGGCGTCGGTCGACCACGGCGTCGCCCACGTCCACAAGGGTCAGGGCCTCGTGCCGGCGGTGTTCAACGAGGAGAACCTCTCGACCCTGAAGGGCGAGTTCGCCATCGGCCACACCCGCTACAGCACCACCGGCGGCACCGGCCTGCGCAACGCCCAGCCCCACGTGATCGAGACGATCGACGGACCGCTCGGGCTCGCCCACAACGGCAACCTCGTCAACGCCCACGTGCTTCGTCGTCAACTCCTCGAACGCGGCGTCGGGCTGCAGACGTCGTCGGACACCGAGGTGATGATCCACCTGCTCACCGGCGGCTCCGGTGACTGGACGAACCGGATCAAGACCCTCATGGCCCAAGCCGAGGGTGCGTTCGCACTGACGATCATCACTCGCGACGCCGTCTACGGCGTGCGCGACCCGTGGGGCTTCCGGCCGCTCGTGCTCGGTGAGTTCGAGGGCGGGTATCTGCTCGCGTCCGAGACCTGCGCGTTCTCCGCCATCGGCGCCACGCTCGTGCACGAACTCAAGCCCGGCGAGATCTGCCGTCTCGACGCCGACGGCTACCACATCGAGCAAGGTGCGGTGCCCAAGCAGCATGCGTTCTGCACCTTCGAGCAGATCTACTTCTCTCGGCCCGACTCGATCTATGAGGGCAAGCTGGTCCACAGCACCCGTCAGCAGCTCGGCCGTGAGCTCGCCCGCGAGGCGCCGGTCGACGCCGATGTGGTCGTCGCCGTGCCCGACTCCGGCACGCCGCATGCGGTCGGGTTCGCGCAGGAAGCCGGCATTCCCTACACCGAGGGCTTCACCAAGAACCGCTACGTCGGCCGGACCTTCATCGAGCCCACACAGGAGCTGCGTGAGTCGAAGGTCCGGATGAAGTTCAACCCCCTCGCCGACAACCTGGTCGGCAAGCGGGTCGTGATGGTCGACGACTCGATCGTGCGCGGCACCACGTCGGGTCCGCTCGTGCAGATGCTGCGCGATGCCGGGGCGACCGAGGTGCACGTCCGGGTCGCCTGCCCGGCGATCACCGACCCCTGCTACATGGGGGTCGACATGGCCGCTCGCGAAGACCTGATCGCGGCGAACATGAGCGTCGAGGAGATCGCGGAACACATCGGGGCCGACTCGCTCGCGTTCTTGTCGATCGACGCGCTCATGACCGGGCTCAGCGCAGCCGAGGGCTACTGCAACGCCTGCTTCACCGGCGTGTACCCCTTCGAGGAAGAGCGCTTCGTCCAGCTCACGCTGAAGACGAAGGAACAGTTCGCCACCGTGTGGGGCGACTGATGGGCGACACCGTTCTCGTCGTCGGTGGTGGCGGGCGCGAGCACGCCCTCGCGTGGGCGCTCGCCAAGTCGCCGCAGGTCGGCGACGTCCTGCTCGCGCCCGGGAACGCCGGCACCGCGATCGAGCCGGGCTGTCGCAACCTCGGTGTGAAGGCGACCGACATCGAGGGCGTCGTGGCCGCGGCCAAAGAGCACGGCGTTCGCCTGGTCGTCGTCGGTCCCGAAGACCCGCTCGTGGCCGGTCTCGTCGACGCGTGCGAGGCGGCCGGCATCGCGGCCTTCGGGCCGTCCGCGGCCGCCGCGCAACTCGAGGGCTCCAAGGCGCACTGCAAAGCCTTCTTGCTCGAGCACGGCATTCCGACGGGCGCGGCCGACACGTTCACCGACGCCGCTGCCGCGCTCGCCCATCTCGACACCCTCGACGCGGTGCCCGTCATCAAGGCGAGCGGCCTCGCCGCCGGCAAGGGCGTGATCGTGGCCGAGTCCAAGGACGAGGCCGCTGCCGCGATCCGCGACATCCTCGTCGATGGCCGCTTCGGTAACGCGGGTAGCGAAGTGCTGCTCGAGGAACGCCTCTTCGGCACCGAGGTCAGCGTGCTCGCCTTCTGTGACGGCACCGACTTCTCCGTCATGCCGGCCGCCCAGGACCACAAGCGGCTGCTCGACGGCGACGAAGGCCCCAACACCGGTGGCATGGGGGCCTTCCACCCGTCGCCGATCGCCGACGAGGCCCTGCTCGCCCAGGTCGGACGGGAAGTCATCGCCCCGACGCTCGCGGCGCTCGCCGCCGAGGGTCGGCCCTACCGAGGGGTGCTCTACGCGGGGATGATGCTCACCGCCGCCGGCCCGAAGGTGATCGAGTACAACTGCCGATTCGGCGATCCCGAGACCCAGGTCGTCCTCCCGCTGCTGACCTCGGATCTGCTCGAGGTGTTCGAGGCGTGCGTCGCCGGCGACTTGCCCGCCCACGAGCCCACCTGGGCCGACTCCGCCGCCGCGACCGTGGTGATGGCGTCCGCCGGCTACCCGGTCTCGAGCGCGACTCCCGAACCGATCGATGGTCTCGAAGACGCGGCGGCCCTCGGCACCACCGTCTTCCACGCCGGCACGAGCGAGGGGTCCGACGGCGCCGTCCTGGCATCGGGAGGCCGGGTGCTCGCCGTCACCGCCGTTCGTTCGTCGTTGACCGAGGCGGCCGAGGCGGCCCACGCCGGGGTCGACGCCATCTCCTTCACCGGCGCACAACGCCGTACCGACATCGCCCGCGCCACCGCGGAGGTCCGCGCATGACCAACCCGACCAACTACGCCGACGCCGGGGTCGACATCGACGCCGGCAACAAGGCGGTCTCGCTGATGGGGGAGGCGGTTCGTTCCACCAACACGCCGGCGGTGTTGTCCGAGCTCGGCGCCTTCGGCGGCCTGTTCGCCACCGACGGCCTCGGCGAGGGCGCAGTCCTCGTCGCCTCGACCGACGGGGTCGGAACCAAGGTCGAGCTCGCGTCCCGCTACGGCGCGTGGCGCGGCGTGGGGGCGGATCTCGTCAACCACTGTGTCGACGACATCCTCGTCCAGGGCGCTCGTCCGCTGTTCTTCCTCGACTACATCGCCACCGCGAAGCTCGTCCCCGAGACGGTCGCGGAGATCGTCACCGGCATGGCGGGTGCGTGTCGTGAGGTCGGCTGTGCGTTGCTCGGCGGCGAGACCGCCGAGATGCCTGGCGTCTACACCGAAGGGTCCGTCGACATCGCCGGGACCATCGTCGGGGCGGTGCACCGCGATGGCCTGTGGCCCCGCACCGACGCGATGCAGGCCGGCGACGTGTTGCTCGGTCTTCCCAGCGTCAGCCCCCACACCAACGGCTACTCGCTGATCCGGCTGCTGCTCGACCGCAACGGTGGCGGGTCCGATGAGCTCATCGAGTGGTTGCTCACCCCGCACAAGAGCTATCTCGGCGATGTCGATGCGCTGCGGGCGCTCGGCGTCGAACCGAAGGGACTCGCCCACATCACCGGCGGCGGGTTCTTCGAGAACATCCCGCGTGTGTTGCCCGATGGCATCGGTGCTGAGGTTCAGCTCGGCACCTGGGAGGTGCCGAGTGGTTTCCGTCAGCTCGTCGAGTGGGGCTCGGTGCCCGACGAGGAGTCGTTCCGGACCTGGAACATGGGGATGGGGCTGATCGTGGTCGTCGATCCCGACGCGGCAGCGATCGCCACCGCCGCGGGCTACACCGCGATCGGGTCGCTGGTCGACGACGCCGAGGGCCAGGTCCGCCTGGTCGGGGACTGGCGGTGACCGCCCGCCTCGTCGTTCTGGCGTCGGGGTCCGGATCCAACCTGCAGGCCATCCTCGACGCGACCGCCGACGGTCGCCTCGACGCCGAGGTCGTGTTGGTCGTCGTCAACCGGCGTTCTGCGTACGCCGCAGAACGGGCCGATGCGGCCGGGGTGCCGTCGGTGTTCCGACCCTTGGGACCGTTCCGGGAGCAGCATCCCGACGATCCGCGTGCGGCCCGCGAGGCCTACGACGCCGCCCTCGGCGCCGAGGTCGCGGACGCCCGCCCCGACCTCGTCGTCCAGGCCGGCTGGATGCATCTGTTCACGTCGGCCTTCCTCGACCGCTTCCCCGAGATGGTCGTCAACCTCCACCCGGCGCTCCCCGGCGCCTTCCCCGGAGCGCACGCGATCGACGACGCCTGGGCCGCGCACGAGCGCGACGGTCTCGATCACACCGGCGTGATGGTGCACCTCGTGCCGGACGAAGGTGTCGACGACGGACCCGTGCTCGCCTCGGAACGGGTGGCGATCCACCCCGACGACGATCGAGCGTCGCTCGAAGCTCGGATCCACGAGGTCGAGCACGACTTGTTCGTCACCGCCATCGCCGACTATCTGAGGACCCGATGACCAACACCGTGCCCACCGGCTGGAAGCTCTGGCTCGCCGGCGCTCGTCCGCGCACGCTGCCGGCCGCCGTCGTGCCCGTCGCCGTCGGCGCGGCCTGTGCCGTAGGGGAGGGAACCGACACCGAATGGTGGCGGGCGGTCCTCGCCTTGATCGTCGCGCTCGCGCTGCAGGTCGGGGTCAACTACGCCAACGACTACTCCGATGGCGTCCGCGGCACCGACGACGAACGCCGGGTCGGCCCGCTCCGCCTCGTCGGCTCCGGCCTCGTGCCCGCGCCGGCGGTCAAGCGGGCGTCGATCATCGCGTTCGGCATCGCCGGCGTGGTCGGTGCCGTCCTCGCGCTCGTGGTTGGGCCCGAACTGTTCCTGGTCGGTGCGGCCTCGCTGGTCGCGGGCTGGACCTACACGGGCGGACCGAAGCCCTATGGCTACCTCGGGCTCGGCGAAGTGTTCGTCTTCGTGTTCTTCGGTCTGGTGGCGACGGTCGGCACCACCTATGTGCTGCTCGAGGAGATCCAGACCCTCTCGGTGGTGGCCTCGGTGGCGGTCGGCCTCTGGGCGACCGCGTTGCTGGTGGTCAACAACCTGCGCGACATCCCCGGCGACACCGACGCCGGGAAGAACACGCTGGCGGTCCGGATCGGCGACGGCGCGACACGGGTGGTCTTCATCGTGATGCACCTCGCCGCCCTCGGGTTCGCCCTGTGGGCCGCCTTCGGCTTCTCCCGCTGGGGCGGCCTCCTGGTGGTGCTCGGCCTCGGCCAGATGATCCAGGCGGTCGTCGACGTCCGCAAGGGCGCCGTCGGGCCCGAGCTCATCAAGGTGCTCGGCCTCACGGCGTCGGTGCAGCTGGTCTCGGGCCTCGGCCTGGCGATCGGGATCGCCCTGTCGGGCTGATCAGAGCGGCTGGGTCAGCTCGACCTGGTTGCCGGACGGGTCGCTGAGGAACGCCTGGCGGCACACGCCGTCGATCCCGCCGGTTCGGTCAGCCTCGATCCCGGCGTCGGCGAGGGTCGCGAGCGCCGCGTCGAGGTCGTCGACATGGATCGAGAAGTGCTGCCCCTTGGCGTCGGGCGGCGGAATCTCGAGCAGGTGAAGTTCGGCGGTGCCGAGCTTCATCCACGCCCCCGGGAAGCCCAGGTCGGGCCGCTCGATCGACTCGAAGCCGAGCTGTTCGTAGAACCCGCGCGCGGGCTCGGTGTCGGTGACGTTGATCGACACGTGGTGAACGGCTTTCCCGACCATCAGTCAGCTCCTCGGGTGGCGGTGAACAGGTGGGCGCCGGTGAAGACCTTGCGCTCGACGTCGACGAACCCCGCGGCTTCCATCTGGGCCTTCAGCTCGGGCCATGGCGGCAGGTACGCCACCGACTTCGGCAGGTACTCGTAGGCCCGCCCCTCGCTCAGCAGCCCACCGATGACCGGCACGACCTTGTTGAAGTAGAGGCCGTGGCCGAAGCGCAGCACCGGGTTCTCGGGAGGGGACGCATCGACGAACGCGATCCGGCCACCCGGCCGCACGACGCGTGCGACCTCCTCGAAGAAGCCCTCGAGCTCGATCAGGTTGCGGAGCGCGAACCCGCAGGTGGCTCCGTCGACGGAGCGATCCGCCAGCGGCATGGCGAGGATGTCGGCGTGCATCAGCGGCGACTCGGTCCGGGCGGCGACGAGCATGCCCATCGAGAGGTCGAGGCCGACGGCGACCATGCCGTGCTTCTCGATCTCGCGGCAGAAGTCGCCGGTGCCGCACGCCAGATCGATGATGACCGAACCGGCGGGCGCATCGAGCTTCTTCATCGAGGCCTTACGCCACCGAACGTCGAGCCCGAACGACATGATGCGGTTCACCAGGTCGTACCGCGGCGCGATGGTGTCGAACAGCGAACGGACCTGGCGCCGTTTCTCCTGGCCGCTCGGCAGGTTGTCGGGGTCGACCGTGACCCCTTCGTCGAGGATCGGCGAACCCGCGTCGGTCACCGGAACCAGACCTTCTGGTAGTTGGCGCTCATCGGGTGCAGCAGGAGGGCGACGAGCGCGATGTCGAAGATCAGCGAGATCGGCTGCCAGAAGATCGCGTCGAACAGCCCGTCGTCGACCAGGACCTGCAGGTAGAGCAGGAACGGGGCGAAGGCGGCGGCCACACCGAGCTGGTAGCCCCACTTCTTCTCGTTGGCGATGCCGTAGGCGCCGGCGATCAGGCCGATGGTGTTGAGCAGGACGTAGATCGTGAAGATCAACGTCGAGCCGAACAGGGCGAACTGCCCGATACCGAACAGCCCGCCGAAGAGCAGGCCCATGACGCCCCGGATGTACATGATCACCTGGGCGATGTAGAGCGTCTGCGGCTGGCGGTTGTTGATCCACACCTGATCGGACATGGAACCAGTATGGAAGGTCCGGACCCGGTAGCGACACACCGGGTGGCGTTGGCTTCGCTAGCGCCGTCGTGGCGGATCGACCAGCTGGCGAGACGCACGGAGTTGGCCACAGGCGGCGTCGATCTCGGTGCCGCGGGTCCGGCGCACGGTCGCGTTCGCCCCGCGGTCGTTGAGGGCGTCGCGGAAGGCGTAGACCCGGTCGAGTGGCGTGCCCCTCGTCAGATAGCCCGGGGTCGGGTTGAGGGGAATCAGGTTGATGTGGGCCCGCAGGGAGCGGGCGTAGTCGGCCAGTTCCTCGACGTCGGACGGGCGGTCGTTCACGCCGTCGATGAGCGCCCACTCGAAGGACAGCCGACGGTTCTTGGCGTCGAGGTAGCGATGGCACGCCTCGGCCAGATCGCCGAGCGGGTACCGCCGGTTGATCGGCACCAACTCGTCGCGGTCGGCGTCGTTGGCGGAGTGGAGGGAGACCGCGAGGTTGACCGGGAGCTCCTCGTCGGCGAGCCGCTCGATACCCGGGATGATGCCGACGGTCGAGATCGTGATGTGGCGGGCGCCGATCCCGAGGTCGCGATTGATCCGCTCGACGGCAGCCCACGTGCGGTCGTAGTTCGCAAAGGGCTCGCCCATGCCCATGAAGACGATGTTGGACACCCGCCGCGGAGCGGACTGTCGACGCGCCCGCACGATCTGCTCGACGATCTCGCCGACCGACAGGTGACGGTCGAAACCCGACTGCCCGGTCGCACAGAAGCCGCAGGCCATCGCGCACCCGGCCTGAGACGAGACACAGACGGTCGTGCGATCGTCGTAGTGCATCAGCACCGTCTCGATGTGATGGCCGTCGTGGAGCCGCCACAGCCACTTGACCGTCTCGCCGTCGTCGCTGATCGACTCGTGTTCGGGGGTGAGCCCGAGGGGAAGCTGCTCGGCGAGCCGGGCCCGCAACGCCTTGGGGACGTTGGTGAGGTCCTCGAGGTCGTCGCCGCGCTCGTGGAGGCCGTCCCACACCTGGTCGACTCGGTAGCGGGGCTCACCGTCGAGCAGATCGGCCAGCTCGTCGCGAGACGGGTCGTACCGAAGGGTGGGGGCGTCTCGGTGAGAACGCCCGACGATCTCCAGGCCGGTCATCGGTCGAGCTCGTAGGCGCGGTCGGTGTGATGGCGGCTGAACCCGATCGCCTCGTAGGTGGCGTTGGCCGGGTGGTTGTCGGACTCCACGTACAGCATCCCCACGTCGAGGCCCTGCTCGGACAGCCACTCGAGACCGGCGAGGGTCATCGGCTTGCCGAGACCGGTGCCGTGCCGGCTCGGATCGATCGCGATGACGTAGATCTCGCCGAGGTTGGGGTCGACGTCGCGATGCACCTTCGTCCAGCAGAATCCGATCAGCGCCTCGCCGTCATCGTCGTGCAGCAGTCGGAAGCCGTCGGCGTCGAACCACGACTCGGTCATCGTCGCCTCGACCTGCTCGCGTGTCAGGCCGCCTTGCTCGGGGTGCCAATCGAAGGCCCGGTTGTTGACGGTGACGAAGTCGTCGAGATCGTCGGGGGTGAAGCCCCGGGTGGTCAGGCCGCTCGCCTGATTCGGGAGCTCACACCGCAGCTGCCAGAGATCGCGGTACGCCTGGAAGCCGAGCGAGCTCGCCACGGCATGGGATCGGTCGTCGACCTCGCGGATCCAGAGCTGGACGCGCCCGTCGTCGTCGATCTCGGCGAGTGCGGTCTGCAGCGCACGCCCGAGGTCGAAGTCGTCGCCGGTCGGGCGATGTTCGGAGACGATCAGCGTCCAACGAAAGGTTCCGGGGCTCGGGCCCTCGAGGGTGACGTGCACCCGGTCAGGCTATCGAGAAGCCGGCGGCGGCCCGGGTTGGCGCCCGCCTTCGACCGCCGGCAGGGCCGAATGTCCGCACCTTTCCGCGCGGATCGGGGCCGAATGTCCCGATTCGCCCACGTTCTGTTGTCCGCTGGCCAAAAAATCCCACGAGATGTCACCACGACCGGAGCGACCTTGCTATGGTCTCGATCTGGCTGAGCACCCGCCGCTCGGCCCTATCGGCGACACGAGGGATCCGCCGCCCTATGTCGCCCGCGGCCACCCCTGTCACCGGGGGTGGCCGCTTCCTTTTTCGCCCCACCACCGATCGGCCGTCGATACTGAGCCCGTGAAGCGTTTCGTCGTGCTCGCCGTGGTCGTCGCGCTGGGCGTCGCCGTCGTCGCTTCGGGACTCGGCGACGACCTCAGCGACACCGACGCGGTCGAGGACTTCCTCCGTGACCGCGGGTGGGTCGGTCCGGTCGTCTTCGTCGCGGTGATGTGGGCCTTGCAGCCCCTCGGCGTTCCGGGGGTCGTGTTCATGGTGCCGGCGGCGCTGGTCTGGCCGGCGCCCGCCGCGATGGGTTTGTCCTGGGTCGGGAACATGGGGGCGAGCTTTCTCGCCTTCGCCTTCGCCCGATGGGTGGCGCGCGAGTGGGCCCAAGCTCGGCTACCGGAGCGGATCCGGCGCTGGGACGACCGCCTCGCCGGCGGTGGCGTCGCGGAGGTGACGATGCTCAGGGTCTTCACCGGTCAGTTGACGCCGGCCGACTGGTTGCTCGGCGTGAGTTCGGTGCGGATCCGGCCGTTCCTGATCGGCACGGGCATCGGCATCATCCCCGTCATCGTGATCGTGGTGCTCGCCGGGGCGTCGCTCGGGTCGTGGCTGTTCGCCGAGACCTGGCGCTGGGGGAGTGCGCTGGCCGTGCTGGTCGCCACGGCGCTGGTGGGGCGGGCTCGCGTCCGGTCGAGCGACGTGGCCGTGTAGGCGTCAGCCGAGGTGTCGGGCGACGTCGCGCAAGCGTCGTTGGGCGGTGACGAGGCTTCGCTCGATCTCGTGCAGCCGAGCGACGATCGGGTCATCGGGATCGACCCCGCGGCGCTCGGCCACCGACGCCACCCGCTGGGCCAGATCGCTGACCACGGTCGTGATGGACGAGAGTTCGGCGGCGTCGGAATCCATGGCGGCAGTGTGCCGTGAAATCGGCAGGGTGCGCATGTCGGGACCGGTAGCGTGACCGGGTGCTCCGCCGAATCGACCTCCGCGGTTTCGAAGGTGACCTCGCCGAGGTGCTGCCTCGCCCCGCGCCGCCGTCGGGCGGGCCGGTCGATGCGGTGCGCGAGATCCTCGCCGAGGTCGAAGCGCGAGGCGACGCCGCAGTGCTCGAGTTCACCCAGCGCTTCGACGGCGTCGAGCTGGCGAGCCTGTTGGTTCCAGCCACAGAGCTGAGCGCCGCCGTCGATCGCATCGCCCCCGACGTGCGGGCCGCACTCGAACTCGCTGCCGAACGGGTCGCCACGTATCACGCGGCGCAGATGCCCAACGACATCGTCGTCGAACAGCCCGGCATGTCGATCCGAGGACTGCACCGGCCCGTCGAGCGGGCCGCGTGCTACGTGCCCGGCGGTCGTGCGGTCTACCCGTCGACGGTGCTGATGACTGTCGTCCCGGCCCGAGTGGCCGGCGTCGAGCAGATCGTCGTGTGCGTCCCTCCCGGTCCCGACGGCCGGGTTCCCGACGTCGTGCTGGCGGCGGCCGCGATCGCGGGGGCGCACGAGGTGGTCTGTGTCGGCGGTGCCCAGGCGATCGGTGCGGTCGCGTTCGGCACCGAAACCGTTGATCCGGTCGATGTGATCGTCGGCCCGGGCAACGTCTTCGTGGCGTTGGCCAAACAGGAGGTCGCCGGCCGAGTCGGGGTGCCGTCGTCGTTCGCCGGGCCCTCGGAGGTCGTGGTCGTCGCGGACGGCACCGACCCCGTCGACTACGCCGCGGTCGACGTGATCCTCCAAGCCGAGCACGGCCCCGACGGTCTGGCCTGGTTCGTGACCTGGGATGCCGATGTCGCCGACGCGGTGACCGAGGCGATCGAGCGTCTCGTCGCCGATGCGCCGCGGCGAGCCGAGATCGAGTCGACCCTCGCCTCATCGGGCGTCGTGGTGTTGACCGACTGTGCCGAGCAGGCGATGGCGGTCTCGAACTTCATCGCCCCGGAGCATCTCGAGCTCCAGACCGCCGACAACGAAGCGCTGATCGCGATGGTGCGGCACGCCGGCGCCGTGTTCGCCGGTTCTCACGCCCCCGCCTCGCTCGGGGACTATGCCGCCGGCCCCAGCCACGTGCTGCCCACCAACGGCACGGCTCGCTTCGCGAGCGCGCTGACGGTCCACGACTTCATGAAGGACCTCCACGTCGTCACCGTCGAACCTGCGGGGTTGGAGGCACTCGGCGACGCGGTCGAGGTGCTGGCCGGCGCCGAGGGGCTCGACGCCCACGCCGCATCGATTCGTCTCCGCCGCGGAGCCGCCCGATGAGCCGCCCTTCGCCTCGCGAGTCGATCGCCCTGATGGCGGGCTACCACTCGCCCCAGATCGACGTCGATGTCCGTCTCAACACCAACGAGAGCCCCGAGCCGCCGCCGGACGGGTTCGCGGAGGCGGTCGCCGAGCGCGTGGCCGGGATCGACTGGCATCGCTACCCGCAACGAGGGGCGACCGAGCTCCGAACCCGCATCGGTGCCAACTACGGCCTCGGCCCGGAGTCGGTCTTCGCGGCCAACGGGTCCAACGAGGTGTTGCAGACGCTGCTGCTCACCTTCGGCGGCCCTGGCCGGTCGTCCGCGGTCTTCGAACCCACCTACGCCCTCCACAGCCATCTCAGCCGCATCACCGGCACGACGGTCCACGAAGGTGAGCGGGGTGAGGACTTCGCCCTCGACCTCGACGTGGTCGAACAGGTGATCACCGAGCACCGTCCCGACGTCGTGTTCCTGTGCTCGCCCAACAACCCGACCGGGGTCGTCGATCCCGAGTCGTCGATCCGTCGCGTGTTGGAGTTGGTCGACACGAGCGGTGGGTTGTTGTGCGTCGACGAGGCCTACGGCCAGTTCTCGGACTTCTCCGCCGTCACCATGCTCGGCGACGACGTGCCGCTCGTCGTGTCCCGCACCTACTCCAAGACGTGGGCGATGGCCGCGGTGCGCCTCGGCTACCTGCTGGCACCGTCGTGGATCATCGACGAGCTCGAGAAGGTCGTGCTGCCGTACCACCTCGACGCCATGACCCAGATCGCCGGGGAGGTCGCGCTCGACCATCTCGACGCGATGAACGCCCGTGTCGCTCGCCTGGTCGAGGAGCGAGGCCGCCTCGTCGCCGGCCTCTCCGATCTCCCGCTCGACGTCTGGCCGTCGGGCGCCAACTTCGTCCTCATCCGTGCCCACCACCTGTCCGGTCAGGACCTGTGGCAGGGTCTCGTCGACCGGTCGGTGCTGGTCCGCAACTGTTCGTCGTGGCCTCGCCTCGACGGGTGTCTGCGGATCACGATCGGCACACCCGACGAAGACGACCGTCTGCTCGCCGCAATCTCGGAGGTTCTCGCGTGAGCCGCACCGCCACCTATCAGCGCAACACCAAGGAAACCGAGATCGACATCTCGCTCGATCTCGACGGGTCGGGCACGACCGACATCGAGACGGGTCTGCCGTTCTTCGGTCACATGCTCGATCAGCTCGGCCGTCACGGCGGGTTCGATCTCAAGGTCCACGCCAAGGGCGACCTGGAGATCGATGCGCACCACACGGTCGAGGATGTCGGCATTGCGCTCGGCGAGACGTTCCGTCAGGCCTGGGGCGACAAGCGGGGCGTGCGCCGGTTC
>CAZEML010000065.1:0-18683 GCA_964513285.1 uncultured Candidatus Nemicrothrix sp. | reverse complement strand
CCTCGCCGACGCGGGCGAGGACCTGCCCGACCTCGACGACGTCACCGTCGGCGGCGAGGATCTCGGTCAGCACGCCGGCGACCGGCGACGGCACCTCGGAGTCGACCTTGTCGGTGGAGACTTCGAAGAGGATCTCGTCCATGGCGACCTCGTCGCCCACGTTCTTGAACCACTGGGTGATGGTTCCTTCGGTGACGGTCTCCCCCAGCTGGGGCATGGTCACGTCGGCCATAGTTGCTCTCTTCTTCCTGTGCGGTCGGGGGGATTAACCGTGGAGGCCACGGCCGGTGAGCGACAGCACGGTCTCGCCGAACAGTTCGCTCATGGTCGGATGGGGCTGGATGAAGGCGGCGACATCGTCGACGGTCGCCTCCCAGTTGACGGCCAGATAGCCCTGGCCGAGTTGCTCGGTCACCCACGGTCCAACCATGTGGACACCGAGGATCTTCCCGGCGGTGCCGTCGGCTCGCTTCTCGGCGATGACCTTCACGAGCCCGTCGGTGTCACCGACGATCTTGGCCCGGCCGTTGCCGATGAAGCTGTGCTTGCTGGTGACGACGTCGTAGCCGGCGTCGATCGCGCTCTGTTCGGTGTGACCGGCGAACGCGACCTCGGGGTGGCAGTAGATGCACCACGGGGTGCCGTGGTGATCGAGCGGCGCCGGTTCCTCGCCGAGAATGTCGCGGATGGCGAGCATGCCCTCGGCGAAGGCGACGTGGGCGAGCTGCGGCGTGTTGATGATGTCGCCGACCGCCCACACGCCGGCTTCGCCGGTGCGGCAGCGTTCGTCGGCCTGCACGAAGCCGCGCTCGTCGACGGTGACGCCGGTGCCTTCCAAGCCGAGCAGATCGGCGAAGGGGCGGCGGCCGACCGACACGATGACCGCCTCGACGTCGACGGACTCGTCATCACCGAAGTGCACGGTGGTTCCCGAGCCGTCGGCCTTCGGGGTGTGCCCGGTGACGCCGACGCCGGTGCGGGTCTTGATGCCGCGCTTCTTGAAGGAACGCTGCACGACCTTGGTGGCGTCGGGGTCGCAGCCGGTGAGGATCTGCGGCATCGCCTCGAGCACGGTGACGTCGACGCCGAGGTCGCCCATCATCGACGCGAACTCACACCCGATCGCGCCGCCGCCGATGACGACGGCGGACGCCGGAAGCTTCTCCATCGACAAGACCTCATCGGAGGTCATGACGATCGTGCCGTCGACCTCGAAGCCCGGGATGGTCCGGGTGGTGGAGCCGGCGGCGATCACGACGGCCTTGCCGGTGATCGTCGTGCTCGCACCGTCGGCGCCGGTGACGGTGACGGTGCGGTTCGGCCCGAGCGATCCGGCCCCGTCGTAGACGGTGACCTTGCGCTGCTTGAGCAGACCACCCAGGCCGCCGACGAGCTGATCGATGATCGCCTGCTTGCGGGTGAGGGTCACCGACCAGTCGATGGTCGGGGCGCCGGCGTTGACGCCGAAGTCGGCTGCGTGGCCGACAGTGCGATAGACGTGCGCCGTCTCGAGCAGCTCCTTGGCGGGGATGCAGCCGACGTTCAGGCACGTGCCACCGAGGATGTTGTGCTCGATGATGCCGATGTCGAGCCCGATGCCCGCTCCGTACAGTGCTGCGGCATAGCCGCCCGGTCCCCCGCCGATCACGACGACGTCGTGGGTTGGATCCGTCTGTTGAGTGTCCGTCGCACTCACCTCCTCGGTTGCCCGCCGATCCTATCGGCAGGACCGGCACCGTTCAGGAGATGATCTGGTACAGCTGAATCGCCGAGGCGATCAGGATCGCGAGCCCACACAACATGGCCGAGAGGATCAGTTTGCGGGTACTCACGAGTGTCTGGCCTCCGACAGTCTCTGAATCGGGTCTGCGCCCAGTATGGCGGCGCGAACCGGTACTCTCGTCGTCGTGTCGTTCCCGGTCCCCCGTCTGCTGAGCCTGCTGGCCGTGCTCGCCCTCGTCGGCGCAGCCTGCAGCAGCGACAGCGACAGTGGTACCGAAACCAGTGCGGCCCCGTCAGCGGACGCCGAGTCCGCCGACACCGAGGGTGGCGACGACGCGGCAGCAGCGGACGACGGCGGCGCTGAGGCGCCCGCCGACGACGCGGTCGAGTCCGGCAGCGACACTGCCGACGCCGGCAGTGCCAGCTGGCCCCACACCTTCGTCGCCGATGAGATCGGCGGCGGGCAGATCGACGCCACCGACCTCGCCGGTCAGGACGTCATCTTGTGGTTCTGGGCACCCTGGTGAAGCCGCTGCCGTGCAGAAGCCCCTGCGGTCGCAGCGGTACAGGAACAATTCGACGGTCAAGTCGAGATCATCGGTGTTGCCGGACGCGACAGTGTCGAGGCGATGCAGGACTTCATCTCCAGCACGGGGGTCGATGGCCTGCGTCACGTCTCTGACGAGTCGGGCGACATCTGGCGCGAGTACGAGATCACGTCGCAACCCGCTTGGGTGTTCATCAACGACGACGGGACCTCGACTAGTCTGATCAGCACGCTGGGTGAGAATGGACTCACCAGCGAGATCGAGACACTTCTCGCTTCCTGACTGACGTTCTTGCCCGACGAACACCAAGCGCGACGAACTTCGCCACCCTGGGTGGTGACAAGTTCTACTTTGCGTGAGATGGCTGACGTGCTAGACCAGATCGGTCAACGGCGGTCGAATCAGCGCGAGGAGGTGCAGGCCGCGATGGATCCCCTGCTCCCCGAGGCGCCTGAGCGCACCGACGCGGGCGGTCGTCCTCTCGACCGCAACGCGCGCGCGGCCGTCACCGCCCTCGCCCGGGCCCTCGAGGTCTTCGATCGCCCGGCCGCTCGTCGCGCCGCGCTCCGAGCCCACCTCGCCGACCGCATCGCGGTCGCCGCCGGCTCGCCCGTCCAAGATCGGGTCGACGCGATCACCGGCTCGGTGCTCTCCGAGATCGGGATCCTCCTCACCCACGTGCGCCCGGTCGGCACCGTCGACATCGTCCCCGACCCCGCGTCCGCGGTGCTCTCGGCCACCATGCTCGACCGCCTGCCGGGGCTCACCGGCACCAGCGATGCGGTCCGTCACCAGTTCGAGCGCTGGGACGGCTCGGGTGGGCCGCACGGCAGTCGAGGCCCCGACATCCCGCTCGCCGCTCGTCTCCTCGCCCTCGCCGCGACCCTTGTGGGCCATCCCGCCGCCGGGCAAGCCCCCAACTGGACCGCCCGCCACCGCCGGGTCGACGAGCTCCTCGGCACCGCCCTCGATCCCGACCTCGGCGCCGCCGTCGCCGTCGAGCTCGAATCCGGCGAACCGCTCCCCAGTGCGATCACCCTCGACGAGGTGCTCGCGGGTCTCGATCGTTTCGTCCCGCCCGAACGCGACTCACCGGTCGAAGCGCTCGTCTCGATCGGTGCCGCCGTACGTGCCGCCGACCGCATGGACGAAGTCCTGCTCGTCATCGCCGAACAGGCCAAGCGGGCCCTCTCGGCGACGATGGTGACCATCAGCCGAGTCGAGCATCACAGCCAGCGACTGGAGACGCTCGTCAACGCAGGGTCGAGCGGCTCCACCGAGCGCTACCCCGTCAACGAGTTCCACGACGAGATCACGCGGCCCGGCCTCGGCCGCCTCCTCGACGGCGAGGGCTATGTCCGCTCCGTCGACGAAGGACGCGCCGACGACGACGGCGTCATGTCGTTGCATCGGCGGGGCCTCCGCTCCGAGGCCGCCTGGCCCATCGTCATCGGCGACCACCTGTGGGGCGTCGTGTCGGCCACGACCCGCTCCGAGGGACACGTCCTCGACCACGACCACCTCTCGACGCTGCGCCTCGTCGCCACCCACATCGCCGCCGCGGTCACCCAGGCCGAGCGCATCGCCGAGTTCGAGGAACTGGCGCTCCGCGATCCGCTCACCGGGCTCGGCAACCGCCGCGTGCTCGAGGAGCGACTCGAAGAGATCTTCCAGCGCAACGTGGTCGACCGCCAAGACGTCGCCCTGATCATGTGTGACGTCGACGGGCTCAAGCTCGTCAACGACAACAGCGGCCACGCGGCGGGCGACACGTTGCTCGTCGAAGCCGGACAGGCGCTGAGCGAGGCCGCCGGCACGGTCGCCAACTCCACCACCTGCCGAATCGGCGGCGACGAGTTCTGCATCATCCTCGACGGCGGCGGGATGCTGTCGGCCGAGCCGGTCAAGAACCTGGCCCTCCAGCTGTTCGCCGAGACCGGCCCCGACCGGTCGCTGTCGTGTGGCGTTGCGCTCGCCACCCCCGACATCACGACCCCGGGCGACCTGTTGCGAGCCGCCGACGTCGCCCAGTACGAACAGAAGCGGATCCGCAAGGGGCTTCCCCCGCTCGCCGAACTCGGCAACGACCTCGATCGCCGCCGCACCCGCGGCCGCGACTGACGCCTCTCCCCCTCAGCCGTCGGCGAGCACTCGCCCGACGGTCGCGATCGCGTCGTCGAGTTCGCTGTAGCGCAACCGGTAGATCGGGACCGACCCGACCAGGTCCAACAAGATGTCGAAGACCTCGTGGCCGCCGGTGGTGAAGTCGAACGCGTCGCCGAGCAGGGAGTGGACCGCCTCGGTTCCGGCGATCCGGACGAGCCGAGTCGTCGCTCCCGCTCGCCACGACGGGCAGACGATCACCGCCACGGGCGCGGCGGCGGAGGTCGTCCCGAACGTGCCGGCGTCGACGTGCCACTCGCGGCGGGCCATGACCGTCTCGACCTCGTTCGCCGGCGACGGCGCGAGGTCGGGGAAGAGCGCGAACGATCCCGGGTCGAGCGCGATCGACTTCGGGAACGGATGAACGAGGCCCTCGGCGTCGACCGCCGCGGCCTCGTCGGTCAGATAGGCGTAGCCGGCGCGCACCAAGGCGGTCGTGAGCGTGCTCTTGCCACGGTTCGACGACCCGGGGAGCAACACCGCACGCCCGTCGCGGGCGACCGCGCCGGCGTGGAAGATCAGGTGGTCGTCACGCCCGGCGACGACCACGTTGTTGATCTCGGAGATCACTCGGAGCACGCCAGCGAGACGGCTCCCGGTCCGAGCCGAGGTTCCGAGACTCGACGTGACGGTCCAACGCCCGCCACCCTCCTCGAGCGCGATCCAGGCCTCGGCAGGACCGGAGGCGTGCAACGGGGAGGTGACCCGGGCGATCGCCGCCTTGACCATCGGGGCCTCGAGATGGAGCGCGATCGTGGTGCCGAGCGCCTCGATGGTGATCGCCGGGTCACTGGTCGGCCGCACCGGCGGTGCGGGACCGGCGACCGGCGCCGGGGTCGACACCTCGCCGGCGAGACCATCCGCGACGAACCGATCGAGCGTCCGCTCGACCTCGACCCGGATCGCGCCCGGGTCGACCCCGAACGCGCCCGCGACGTCGGCGGTGAGGGTCGCCACCGTCGTCGGCTGTCGGAGGCCGTCCCACAATGACGCGGCCGACGGGTTGAGCACGTGCAGCCGTCGGTCGTTGCTGTTGAACAGCACGCGAGTCCCGTCGACCGTGCCTTCGAAGACGCCGGCGGCCCGTGGCGGCGTGATGGCAGCGACCGGAGTCATGTCGGTCGTCCCACTCGACGACGGCGCACCCGCTCGTAGGCGGTCGGCAACGCCACCAGCACCAGCAAGAGGGGCGTCACCATCGTGCGCTGGCGGGTGAGGATGCCGAAGTTGCCGAGCGCGGAGAACAAGAAGATGAAGATGCCGACGAAAGCGACGGCGTAGGTGACGTACGCCTCGCTGCGCAGGGTGCGAACCGCGGCCATCAAGCGAGGGACCGCCCCCAGCAAGAGCACGGCGAGCACGATCCCTTCCACCGCGGCGACGAGTCCGGGCGCGGTGGTCGCCTCGTGCGGTAGGGGTCGGAGCAGCACCGTGACCGCGCCCCAGGGAACGTCGGCGATCGAGTCGATCCGAGCGGCCACGAACGACGATCCGCCCTGAGCCGAGCGGTGGTTGGCCAGGTCGAGCGCGGCGTTGACGGTCGTGACGTTGAGATCCTGCACGTCGAAAAGCCGCTCGACGGCATCCGACAAGACCGTGCCCACCCCGACCAGGCCGCCGATCACGACGAGGCGGGTGAAGACGCCACCGGCTGCGCTTCGACGCGAGTTCATGATGATCGCTCCGACGCCGGCGCTGACCACGATGAGCGCGACGTGGGGTCGGACGAGCGCACACAAGCCGAGTCCGGCGGCGAGCGGAACGAGCGACCTCCAATGGCCCCGCAGGAGTCGGGCCAGCCCGTAGGCGGCGAGGCCGAGCCCGAGCATCATCAGCGATTCCTTGCCGGTACTCGCCGGCCAGTACGCCAGCGACGGCCAGCACAGGAGCAACACCGCGTAGCGGCCGGGGTCGACGTCGGGCAGCCCCCGCACGAACGCCCGGACGAAGAACATCACGCCGACGAACCCGAACAACGCGAACAGGGCGAACGTCGCGAACTCGTCGCTAAACGTGAAGACGTGAACCAGTCCGGTCGCATACCGGACACTGCCGGTACCCGGCACGGGTCGGCCCGTCTCGACGAAGAAGTCCAAGCTGCGGAACGACTCGGCGAGAACCCGTCCGACCGCGTGGTAGTCGACCGCGTCCTGACGGAGCTCGTAGCGCGGCAGCACCGCGAGGAACTTCAGGCCCAGCCCGACCCGGAGCAGCGATTCGAGGTCGACGCCGTGATCGTTGCGAGCGAAGCGGGCCAGCACCGGCTGGGAACCGGCCAGCACGACGAGCACCACCACGGCCCCGAGGACGCTGACCCGCCCGAGCGCTGCCGAGGCGACGGTCGCCAGACCCGCGAGCGCGAGGAGCGCCCATCCCAGAGGGCCGGCCCATGCGTAGCGCGGCTTCTCCCGCTGCACCGATCGTTCGCTCGGACGAGCAAAGACCCGAGCCGGCGCGGTGTCGTTCTCGGATTCGAGGGTCGAAGGAGTTCCGGTCACGGCGATCACCCGCCGGCCTGGACCTCGACCGCCGGCTCCGGCGTGATCAGATCGATCGTGTCGGTCGTCGTCGACGCCTTGCGTCGGCGACGCTTCGCCGACGAGGACGACGCCGTCAGGTACGGATCGTCGTCGCTGTAGTAGTACTCCGACGAGTTCGGCACATCTCGAGTACCGACCAGTGCGACCCCGAGGGGCGGACGGCCACGGCGTTCGAGCAGTTCGGTCGCCCGGGCGGCCGCCTCGGCCTTGGTGTTGCCGGCACTAACGACCAGCACCACGTGATCACAGACGCCGAGCAGTTCCGCGGCGTCGTTGGTGGTGAGGATCGGTGCCGTGTCGAGCAAGATGACGTCGAACCGGTCGCGGGCACGCTCCACGAGGCGGCGCTGCGCTCCGACCACGTCGCTCGGCGTGGCGGCGGCGTCGTTGGGCGTGACCTGGGTGACCATCTGCACACCGACCACGTCGGTGACGTTGAGTCGCTGCGGGGCGGTCGGCCCACCGAGGTACCGGTGGAGCCGCGGCCGCCGGAAGTCGCAGTTGACGGCGAGCACGCGGCGATCGCCTTCCGCCATCACGGCGGCGAGGTTGGCGAGCGTGGTCGTCTTGCCTTCGCTCGGGCCACCCGAGGTGACGAGCACGACCATGGCGCCGTCCTGGACCCGACCGGCTTCGGTCTCCACCGCGTGGGCGTAGTCGAGAGCGGATCGCAGGGCCCGGAACGACTCGGCCGACCGGGACCGGGGTTCGTTGATGGCGACGACGTTGGTCTTCTTGCGTTCGGTTCGCGCCAGCGGCGGCACCTCGGCGAGGACCGGAAGGTCGAGGACGGCCTCGACGTCTTCCTTGCGACGCAGGCGGGAGTCGAGCCGTTCGGTGAACTGGACGTAGCCGATGCCGGCGGCCGCGCCGAGCAGGAGGCCGACGAGGATCCGGATGAACGGGTTGTCGGCGAGGCCGGAGCCGACGCCACCACCCGTCGGGGGCTCGGCCGGCGTCGTGGTGTCGACGGCGGTCCCGTTGTGGACGTTGCTGCCAGCCGCACCCTGGCGGGCCAACTCGTTGAACGCCCGCTCGCTGATCTCGTTCGCCTCGGCGAACTCGAGGGTCTCGAAGGGCACGATCGCGACCCCACCGGTGACCAGATCGGTCTTGGCGGCGTTGGCCTGCGCTCGCTGGATCTCACAGAGGCTGATCTGCTGCCCGGCGGCATCGAAGGCGGTGACACCGTCGCTGGGGGTGATCAGCTGACCGCGGCTGGCCTCGTCGACACAGGCCTGGGCGTCGGCGATGCGCGCATCGGCCGCCTCGACCGAACGGTCGTAGAACTCCTGGGCATCGGCTTCCAGCTCCAGCACGAGCTGAGCGGCGAAGGCGTTGGCGAGATCCTGGGCCTCGGCGGGGGTCTCCCCCACCGAGCAGATCGTGAGACTGCCGATGTCGTTGCGGACATACACCCGCACCTGGCTGACCGTCGCGGTCTCGGGGTAGCCAGTCGACGCCGCCACGGCGGTCGGGATGGCGCCCGAGGTCACCCGGGCGGCCAGACGGTTGAGGTTGCGGACGTCGACGGTCTTGGTTCCGGCCGGGATCGCGTCGTCGACCAGGAGCGTGTGGCACGCGTCGTACCGCACGCCGGGAACCACATCGGGCGCGGCGTCTTCCGCCACCGCCACCGACACCGCGCCGAACGCGGCGCCGAGCACCGCCAGGACGGCGATCGGCCGCCAGCGGCGCCGGAACGTTCGGATCACGTGTTGCAAGTCCATGAGACGGTTCGCCCACCCCTCCATGTGGTTGTGCGACGCTGTCCCAATCGGCAGTTGCGCAGCCGGTATGAGTCACTCGACCTAATTCAGCCTGTGGATCGCATCTACCTCTCCCCTCCCGACATGTCCTCCAGCGAGCGGTCTCGGCTGCTCGAGGCGTTCGACGCCAACTGGATCGCGCCGGTCGGGCCCGAACTCGCCGAGTTCGAAGCGGCCTTCGCCGCTCGGCACGGTGGGGGCCATGGCGTTGCGGTGGCGAGTGGCTCGGCCGGGCTCCACCTGTCCCTGCTCCTCGTGGGGGTGCAGCCGGGCGACGTGGTGATCGTGCCCTCGTTCACCTTCGCGTCGACCGCGAACGCGGCGATGTACTGCGGTGCGACCCCGGTGTTCGTCGACAGCGAGCCGCGCACCTGGAACCTCGACCCCGACCTCGTCGACGAGGCGATCACCGATGCCCAGGCGCGCGGCGAACGAGTCGGTGCGGTCGTCACCGTCGACCTGTACGGCCAGTGTGCCGACCATGCCCCGATCCTCGAACGCTGCGCGGCGGACGGGATTCCGGTGATCGAGGACGCGGCCGAGGCGACCGGTGCGACCTGGGAAGGTCGATCGGCCGGGACGTTCGGTGAGCTCGGGGTGTTCTCCTTCAACGGCAACAAGCTCCTCACGACCGGTGGCGGCGGCATGATCGTCACCGCCGACGCCACGGTCGCCGCTCGCGCCCGCCATCTCGCCACCCAGGCCCGGGAGCCGGTGCTTCACTACGAACACGTCGAGGTCGGCTTCAACTACCGCTTGAGCAACCTCCTCGCGGCGGTCGGCTTGGGCCAGCTCGGGCGGCTCGATGATCTCCTCGCCCGGCGCGCGGCGAACCGTCGCTTCTACGAGGGGGCCTTCGCCGATCTCGTCGGCGTCGGCCTCAACCCGATCGACGGCCGCGGCGAGCCCAACCACTGGTTGACGGTGATGGTGCTCGACGCGGAGGCCAAAGCCGGCCCCGACGCGGTGATCGCGGCGCTCGATGCGGTCGACATCGAGGCCCGCCCGGCGTGGAAGCCGATGCACCGACAACCCGTGTACGCCGGACACCGGATGTTCGGCGGGGCCGTCAGCGACGACATCTTCGCCCGCGCGCTCTGTCTCCCATCCGGCTCCTCGCTCAGCGACTCCGATCTCGAACGGGTGGCGGAGACGGTGCGCCAGGTCCTGTCGTGACCGACGCTCGATCGGTCCGGCACCTGATCAAGGGGCTCGGACCAGGAGGCGCCGAACGGCTCGTGCTCAACCAGGTCCGCGCCGAGCACGGAACCGTCACTCATCACGTGGCGTACCTCGTCGCCGCGAAGACCCATCTGGTGCCCGATCTCGAGGCCGCCGACGCCACCGTGGTGCGACTCGACGGCCGAGGCCCGGGTTGGATCCTGGGTCTGCGCCGGCTCATGCGCGACTCGCCCACCGACATCGTGCACAGCCACTCGCCGGTGCTGGCCACCGCGAGCCGTCTCGTCGCTCGGACCATCCCGAGACGTCATCGCCCGGCCACCGTCGGGACCGAACACAACCGCTGGCCCCGTCATCATCGACTCACCCGGATCGCCAACCGTCTGACGATCCGGTTCGAGCGCGCCACCATCGCGGTGAGCGCCGACGTCGCTGCGACGATTCAGGGGGCGCGCCCCGATCAGGTCCGCACGATCGAACACGGCATCGACATCGACGCCGTCCGTCAGCAGATCGACCGGGAGGCGGCACGTGCCGACCTCGGCGCGGCGGACGACGATGTCGTCGTCATCTGTGTCGCCAACCTCCGACGAGAGAAGGCCCTCGACGAACTGGTCGACGCGGCCCGCCGCGCCCTCGACCGCTCGCCCTCCCTCCGATTCGTGCTGGTCGGTCAAGGCCCACTCGCCGGAGACCTCGAGCGATGGATCGCCGACGCCGGTATCGGCGAGCGGTTCACGCCGCTCGGCTACCGCACCGACGTCGCTCGGCTCCTGTCGGCGGCCGACGTGTTCACCCTGTCGAGTCACCACGAAGGCCTCCCGGTCGCGATCATGGAGGCGCTCGCGGTCGGGCTTCCGGTCGTGGCGACCCGCGCTGGCGGCATCCCCGAGGCCGTCGGCGACGCCGGCGTGGTGGTGGACATCGGCGACACCGCCGGGCTCGCCGACGCGTACGTCGCCCTCGCCGACGATCTCGCCGAACGCACCCGATTGGCCGAACGCGCTCGGGGTCGGGCGGAGCGATTCTCGATCGAGCGGGCGGTCGGTGAGATCGCCCAGGTCTACGACGCTGCGACGAGCGTGAGCGATCGCTCCGGCTCGGCGACCGGCAACGGGCCGAGCAACGCGTCGTAGGTCCGCAACGTCGTCGCGATGACGTCGCGATCGTCGAAGTGTTCGATCGCGCGCAGGCGAGCGGCGACACCCTGACGGATCCGAAGCTCCGGGTCCGCGACCAGTCGCAAGAGCGCCGACGCCAACCGGCCCGCGTCGCCCGCGGGGACGAGGGCGCCCGTCTCGCCGTCGGCGACGACCTGACGGCAACCGCGGATGTCGGTCGCCACGACCGGCAGACCCATCGCGGCCGCTTCCATCGCCGAGCGGGGGAAGCCCTCGCGATACGACGCCAAGGTGTAGACGTCGAACATCGAGTACAGGTCGGTCATGTCGGTGCGAGAGCCGAGGAACCGCACACCATCGGCTTCGGCCTGTTCGATCGACGCCCGATCGACCGCTTCGGCCTTGGCTGGATCGTCGGGGCCGACCACCACGAAGACGCACGGCTCGTCACGCAGTCGGGCGGCGGCGTCGAAGATCTCGCGGTACCCCTTCTCCCAGACCAGTCGGCCGACCACGCCGATCACGACGGTGTCGTCATCGATCCCGAGCTCGGCGCGCAGCCGCCCCCGGGCGCTCGGCGGAACCCGGTCAGGGTCGAAGCGGGTCAGATCCACACCGTTGCCGAGCACGGTGAGTCGTTCGTGGGGAATCCCGAGTCGCCGCAGCACCGGCAGATCCTCGGGGTTCTGGAGCAGCTCGGCGTGGCTGAAGGTCGCCGCGAGCCGTTCGAGTCCGTAGACGACGGCTCGCTTGGCGAGTCGGTCATCGGGCGTGGCGTAGAGCCCGTGCACGGTGTTGACGATCGCCGGCACCCCTGCCGCCCGCGCCGCGAGACGACCGAAGACGCCGGGCTTGGGGTTGTGGGTGTGCACGATCGACGGCTTGATCTCTCGGAAGGCCCGCCGCAGTTCGGCGATCGCTCGGAGATCGCGGGTCGGTGCCATCGAGCGGGTCAGGGATCGGATCGGGTAGTGACGGATTCCGCTGGCCTCGAGCGCGGCCACGTGGGGCCCGGGCGCCGACATGCCGATGACGTCGTAGCCGGCGTCCTGGAAGGCTTCGAGCTGCGGGCGCAACAGCCAGTCCAGGCTCATGTCGGTCGTGGTCAGGTGAACGACGGTGCGACGAGGGCTCATGAGGTTGCTCCGGCGTAGCGGCGACGGTTCACGACCTGGCGGAGTTCGTCCTCGAACCGCATCCCACCGGCGACCTTGCGACGGAACCAACGGGTGCCGTCGGTGGTCTGGACCGGGCTGCGATGCAGTCGATGGACATCGGTTCCCGCCGGGTTGGCTCGGGTGCCGGCCAACGCCGCGGAGACGAAGCGCTCCCGCACCAGCTGCTCGGCCGCCGGCGTCGGGGCCAGGGCCTTCGGGTAGGCGAAGTGATCGGCGCGCACCCCGAGGTGGCAGCCGATCAGGTCGATCGAACGGTCGAGTTCATCGGCGACCTCGGTGATGGGCAGCCGGTCGAGCAGGACGTGTGAGTGCGTGTGGGATCCGATGGTGATGAGACCCGATGACGCGGCGTCGCGCAGCCCGTCCCACGACGCGGGCCGACCCTCGTCCGGGAAGTCGATGCCCTCGTCGATGTGGCGGGTCGCGACGTAGAGCGTCGCCGGAACGCCGTGTCGTTCGAGCACCGGTGCGGCTTCGTCGACGAAGTCGGCGGTGCCGTCGTCGAAGGTCACCACGACCCTCCCCGCCAGGTCCTCCCCCATCGCCAGCCGCTCGACCGCCTCGCCGATCGGGAGAACCACACCCGCGTCGGCGAGTTCGCCGATCTGGGCATCGAACGACGGTGTCGGCAGATCGACTCGCACCGGCGTGTGACCGCCGACCCGGTGGTAGATCAACACGACGAGGCCGGTGGGGGCAGGACGCACGCGATCGACGGCATCGGCCGCAACCTTGATGATGCTCGGGGCGAACGACATCGCCGACCTCCTCTCGGTACTGCCATCGGCACATGACCGTCGGCCATGAGCCCCCAGGCAGCGAGCGCTCGGCCCTAGGCTCCGCTACGTGACCCCGCCGCTCACCGTTCGACCTGCTGGTCTCGACGAGATCCCGGCCATCGTCGAACTCGCGGGCCGGGCCCTCGGCTGGGATCCGGGCGACCCCAACGACGCGTTCTTCCGCTGGAAACACCTCGAGAACCCGGCGGGACCATCCCCGATGTGGGTCGCGGCGGTCGGCGATGAGCTCGCGGGCTTTCGCACGATGATGCGATGGTCGTTCGTCTCCGACGATGGCCTCCGCTCGGCGGTGCGGGCAGTCGACACGGCGACCGCTCCGGAGCATCAGCGCAAGGGCGTGTTTCGGCTGCTCACCCACGCGGCCGTCGACGAGTTGGTCGACCAGCGCACCGGCTTCGTGTTCAACACGCCCAACGACAAGAGCCGCCCGGGCTACCTCTCGATGGGATGGGTGGAGGCCGGTCGGATCCCCGCGCGGGTCGCACCGGCCGGCGTGCGGGCCCTCCCTCGACTGCTGCAAGCACGCACCGCTGCGGCCAAGTGGAGCGAGCCGCTGACGGCCGGCGACGCGATCGACACGGTCGCCGACGACCTCGATTTCGGCGGCGGGCCCGGCGTACGAACCGATCGCAGCGGCGCGTACCTGCGCTGGCGCTACGGGTTCGAACCGCTGCGCTACCGGGTCGTGCAGACCGACGAGGCCGCGGCCGTCGTGCGCGTGCGGCGGCGGGGCCCGGCCCGCGAGGCGGTGATCGCCGACGTGGTGTCGCCGTCGAGCGCGGCGACCCGCCGACTGTTTCGTACGGTCCGGCGCCTTCCGGGCGTCGATCACCTGCTGACCGTCGCCGATCCTCCGCATCCGGCACCGTGGCTGCCACAGGTCCCGGGCTTGGGCCCGGTGCTCACGACTCGCAATCTGGCCGAGCAGGCACCGCGTCTGTCCGACCTGCGGCTGAGCCTCGGGGACATCGAGCTCTTCTGAGCGAGCCGACCAGCATCGAGCGCTTCTGAACGCGGTCTGGAATCGGAGTCGGGTTGGGCGGCCGCTCCTCATGCGGGCACGAATTGTGCCGATGGAGTCCTCAACAGCATCTGGCGGGTGTTTGGAGGAGTCATGCACATCCTGGTCACCGGAGGAGCCGGTTTCATCGGCGCCAACCTGTGTCAAGCGTTCGAACGGGCGGGACATCGCGCCACGGCGTTCGACGACCTGTCGACCGGGTTCGCCGAGAATCTCGACGGCACCGACACCGAGCTGATCGTCGGATCGATCCTGGATCCGGGGGCGATCAACGCGGCGGTCGCCGATGCCGACTCCGTCGTGCACCTCGCGGCCCGTCCGTCGGTGCCGCGTTCGGTGGCGGATCCGGTGCCGAGTCATCATGTCAACGCGACCGGCACCGTCAACGTGTTGGAAGCGGCTCGCCAGGACGGTCTCCGGCACGTGATCACCGCCGGGTCGTCGTCGGTCTACGGGGCCAATCCGATCTTGCCGAAGCACCCCGATCTCGCGCCTCGGCCGGTGAGCCCGTACGCGGCCAGCAAGCTCGCGGCGGAGTCGTACACGCTGGCCTACGGCCACAGCTACGGCCTGCCGACCCTGTCGTTCCGGTTCTTCAACGTCTTCGGCCCGCTGCAGCCGGCCGGGCACGCCTATGCCGCTGCGGTTCCGGCATTCGTCGACGCAGCCCTCGACGGGCGCCCCCTTCCCGTCCATGGCGACGGTACCCAGACCCGTGACTTCACCTTCGTCGACACGTTGACGGCGGTGGTGGTCGACGCGGTCGAACGGCAGGTCACCTCGCCCGAACCGGTCAACCTCGCCTACGGCACCCGCACCGACCTCCTCACGATCATCGACGAGATGCGCGACCTGATGGACGACCCCATCGAGATCGAGTTCCAGCCGGCCCGAACCGGCGATGTGCCCCACAGCCAGGCCGACGACAGCCAGATCCGCGAACTGTTCCCCACGGTCGTGCCGACCCCCATCCAGACGGGGTTGAAGGCGACGATCGACTGGATGCGGGGACTGCGCCAGACCCCATGATCACGACCGATCCAGCGTTGGCGCCCTATCGAGGCAAGCGGCTGTCGGATCTCGTCATCCTCGCGTTGGTCGCGCTCCCGGCGTTGGCCATCGGCCTGTGCTGTGCCCTCGCGGTGCGGCTCTCCTCGCCGGGGCCGGTCCTGTTCCGCCAGGAACGAGTCGGTCAGAACGGGGTCCCGTTCACCGTGCTGAAGTTCCGGACGATGCGCGACGGCGACAACCCGATCATCCCGGACGCTTCGGTGATCACCGGGGTGGGGGCGGTCCTCCGTCGCCTGTCGATCGACGAACTCCCCCAGCTGATCAATGTGGCCCGCGGCGAGATGAGCGTGATCGGGCCGCGGCCGACGCTCGCCTACCAGGTCGAGCGGTGGACGTCGGAGCAGCGGAACCGTCTCGCGGTGCGCCCCGGCCTCACCGGACTCGCCCAGGTCAACGGACGCAACGATCTCAGTTGGCCGGAGCGCATCGAGTTCGATCTCGAGTACGTGCAGCAGCAATCGCTTCGTACCGATCTCGCCATCCTGGCCAAGACCGCCACCGCGATGGTCGGTGGGGAGGGGTCCGGTGCGACGGCGGCCGATGACCCGATCGCGCGAGTGAGCTCATGACCGTCCTCGGCATCGTGGGGGCGGGCGGCCATGGCCGTGAAGCCCACGCGGTCGCGATCGCCACCGGACGCTACGACCGAGTGGTGTTCGCCGACGACGCGGCCGCCGATTCCGAGCGGTTCAGCCGCATCGGGGACCCGATGCTGGTCCCGATCGAGGACCTCGGCGCCCACGCCGACCAGTACGTCGTGGCGATCGGCGATCCGGCGGTTCGGCGAGCGGTCGTGGCGCGGATCGACCCGACGCTTCGGGCCACGACCCTGATCGCGGACGGTGTCACCGTCGGTACCGACGTGGCGTTCGCCGACGGGGTGATGATCTATCCGGGCGCGGTCGTCACGACGAACGTCCGGATCGGCGCCCACGGCCACGTGAACTGCGGGGCGATCGTCAGCCACGACTGCCGCATCGGGTCCTTCGTGAGCGTCTCCCCCGGTGTGCTGCTCAACGGTGAGGTGACCATCGAGGACGATGTGTTCCTCGGCTCGGGAGCGATCGTGCTGCCCGGCCGAACCGTCGGTCAGGGTGCGGTCGTCGGGGCCGGCGCCGTCGTGACCGAGGACGTCGCCCCCGGGGCGACCGTGGTCGGCGTGCCGGCCCGCTGACCCCACCAGCGCCGAAGCCCCAGGTCGGCCAACCGCGCGATCACGATCGCGGCGACGGCGACACTCAGAACCAGTGGCAACCGCCCCGGTCGTCCCACGGTGCCCAGCACGGCGGCGGCGAACGGCACCACCACGACCATCGGGGCCCACGACGCGGCGGCGCGGCCGAGGAACGGGGCCGACGCAACGAGGACGGCACCACCGATGAGTGCGGGTTCGGTGTCGGGCGCGGTCGCCCACACGCCGGCACACGCGATCGTCGCCGACGCCATGGTCGCGTGCACCGGGGCCGGCACGCGGACCCGTAGGGCCGCGGCGGCCAGCGTCGTAGCGACGAGCATGCCGGCGATCGCGACGACGGGGGTGGGACGATCGAGAAACCCCTCCGGGACGAAGCCGGGGTGTCGTATCGCCAGCGTCGTCGCCGCAGCGGCGGCGAGGAGCGGGCCGGCGACGGGCCGCCGACCGAACAGGCCACCGACGATCACGCCGACGATCAGGGCCGCGACGGCATCGTCGGGATGCAGCGGACCGTCAGGGATCAGCGAGAGCTGAGCGACGACGGCTCCGCTCATCGGGGCTCAGAGCCGAACCGAGTGGTCCGACGGCGCGACCCGGCAGAGGTCGACGATCAGGGTGCGCAGGCGATCTGCGTCATCGGTTCCGAGCGGCTCGAGGCTCAGCGGCGCGAGGGCCGGGACCTGGCAATGAGAGATCAGCGGATGGGCGTGCCGTTCGTCGATCTCGGCCTGGCCGAGGAGCACCTCGTGCAGCTTCTCGCCGGGACGGAGGCCGGTGAACACGATGTCGATCGGCCGTTCGGACTGGGCGACGAGGCGGCGGGCGACGTCGACGATCCGAACCGGTTCGCCCATGTCGAGCACGAGCGCCTCACCCGGACTCCCGACCGCGCCGGCCTGGATCACGAGCTGCACCGCTTCCTGCACCGTCATGAAGTACCGGGTGACGTCGGGGTGGGTCACGGTGACCGGCCCACCGTCGGCGATCTGCCGCTCGAACGCGCCGAGTACGGAGCCGCGGCTGCCGAGCACGTTGCCGAAGCGCACGCTCAGGAACGTGCCGTCCTCGCGCGCCGCGAACCACGACGTCAGCTGTTCGGCGATCCGCTTGGTGTAGCCGAGGACCGAACTCGGGTCCGCGGCCTTGTCGGTCGAGATGTTGACGAACCGGTCCACGTCGGCGGCCGCGGCCGCCTCGAGCACGTTGAGGGTGCCGAACACGTTGGTCTTGACCGCCTCCGCCGGATGCATCTCGAGCAGCGGGAGATGCTTGAGCGCAGCGGTGTGGAACACCACGTGCGGCTGGTGCTTCTCGAACACCTCACGCATGCGGTGGCGATCCCGGATGTCCGCAACGACGAGATGATCGGAGTCGAGCAGCGCCCGACCTTCGATCGCCATCTGCACGGCGTGGAGCGCCGACTCGTCACGGTCGAGCATGATGAGCTTCTCGGGGCCGAACCGGTGCAGCTGCCGGCACAGCTCCGACCCGATCGAGCCACCCGCGCCGGTGACGAGGATGCGACGCCCGGTCACATAGTCGGCGATGGCGTCGATGTCGGTGTCGATCTGGTGGCGACCGAGGAGATCCGCCTCAGTGAGGGGGCGGACGTCGTCGGCGCTGACGTTGCCGTCGATCAGTTCAGCCACCGAGGGCACGATGCGCAGTGCGACATCGGCGGCGAGGGCGCGTGCCGAGAGGTCGCGCAGCGAGTCACTGGTGATCGACGGCGCGGCGACGATGAGCATCTCCGCACCGGACCGGGCGACGACGCTCGGGAGACGGTCCCGGTCACCGAGTACCGGCACGCCACGCAGTCGGAGGTTGCGCTTGGCCGGGTCGTCGTCGATGAAGCCGAGCGGGGCGAAGCGTCCCTTCGCATCGTCCTGCATGGAGTTGACGACCTGCATGCCGCCGTCCCCCGCCCCGAAGATCAGCACGGGAACCGCACCCTCACGCCGGCGGCGGGACGCGCGCATGAGCATGAACCGCTCCATGAAACGCACGAACCCCGCGGCGCAGAACGCGACGGGCCCTGCGGCGATGGCGACCGACACGGGAACGAGTCGTCCGCCGATGCCGACCTGGTTCACGACCAGAGCGACGATCGTCGTCAGCGCCACGACCAGGCTGAGGGAGAAGCCCTCATCGAGTGAGCCCCGGCGGAACCGGCCTTCGTAGAGCCCGGCGGCCATACCGCTCGCGCCCATGGCGACGGCACCGACCAGGATCAACAGCTCGGGACGCCAGACCTCCCACGCCGCGGTCTGCAGGTCGAAGCGCAGGGCCATGGCGGCCATGACCCCGACGGCCCACGCGGCCATGTCGATCACGACGAGCGCGAGCCTCGGGATGTGGAACCGCCGTTCCCGC
>CAZEML010000064.1:9664-18770 GCA_964513285.1 uncultured Candidatus Nemicrothrix sp. | reverse complement strand
CCACTGCTCGCCGTGCTGCCGGGCACCGGTGGGCTCACCCGGGTCGTCGAGAAACGAGGCGTCCGCCGCGATCTGGCCGACGCGTTCAGCACCCGGACCGAGGGCGTCCGCGGCCGCCAGGCGGTCGAGTGGCGGCTCGTCGACCACGTCGCCTCCGCCAGCGACTGGGATGCGCTGATCGACGCGCGTGCGACGGCCCGAGCGACGGAGAGCGACCGTCCCACCGACTCGACCGGTGTCGAACTCACCCCGCTCGACCGCACGATCGACGGCGACGCCGTGCGCTACTCGGCCGTCACCGTCGCCATCGAGCGCGGCACCGGTACGGCCACGATCACCGTCGCGGCACCCGCCGACGCCGAGCACCCGGCGACGGGCGAGGCGCTCGCCACCGCAGGAGCCGACGCGTGGATCCTGCGCGCCGTGCGGGAGCTCGACGACGCCATCTTGCACCTGCGCTTCAACGAGCCCGAGATCGGCACCTGGCGTTTCGCCACCACCGGCTCCGCAGACGCGGTCCTCGCCGCCGAGGAGGTGCTCGGCACCGAGCCCGACCACTGGCTCGTGCGCGAGGTCCGCTTGCTGTGGGCCCGGACGCTCAGCCGACTCGACGTCTCGGCCCGCACGCTCGTCGCCACCGTCGAGCCCGGGAGCTGCTTCGCCGGCACCCTGGCCGAGCTGCTGCTCGCCGCCGACCGCTCGTTCATGCTCGACGGCACGTGGGAGGACGACGACGATCCACCGCCGCCCGCCACGATCCGGCTGTCGGATGCCAACCGCGGCTGGTACCCGATGGCAAGCGACCTCACCCGTCTCCAGACCCGCTTCTGGGGTCGCGACGATGCGCTCGCCGCGGCCGAAGCGGTCACGGGCAAGGACCTCCTCGCGGCGGACGCCGCCGACGCCGAGCTCGTCACCTTCACCCCCGACGACCTCGACTGGGACGACGAGATCCGGCTGATGCTCGAGGAGCGCAACAGCTTCAGCCCCGATGCACTCACCGGCATGGAAGCGAACTACCGCTTCGTCGGGCCCGAGACGATGACGACGAAGATCTTCGCCCGCCTCTCCGCCTGGCAGAACTGGATCTTCCAACGCCCCAATGCCGTCGGCCCCGATGGCGCCCTCCGCCGGTTCGGCACCGGCTCCCGCCCCGACTTCGACCGAAAGCGAGTCTGAGATGGCCATCGTCGACATCGACGCCAAGATCCCCAACAACGTCGACCTGGCCGGCGACCGGAGGCTCCAGCGGGCACTCGAGGGCTGGCAGCCGAAGTTCATCCGATGGTGGGAAGAGCTCGGTCCCTCCGCCTTCAAGACCAACCCGGTGTTCCTCCGCACCGCGATCGACGTCGGCCAGGACGGCTGGGCCAACTTCGACCATGTCTCGATGCCGGACTACCGGTGGGGCATCTTCCTCGCCGACCCCGAACCGAACCGCACGATCGCGTTCGGCGACCACAAGGGCGAGGCGGTGTGGCAGGAGGTTCCGGGCGAGTACCGCTCCGAGCTCCGACGCCTGATCGTGGTGCAGGGCGACACCGAGCCCGCATCGGTCGAGCAGCAGCGTCACCTCAGCCTCACCGCGCCGTCGCTGTACGACATGCGCAACCTCTTCCAGGTCAACGTCGAGGAAGGCCGCCACCTCTGGGCGATGGTGTACCTGCTGCACCGCTACTTCGGGCGCGACGGACGCGACGAGGCCGACGAGATGCTCGAGCGGCACAGCGGCGACGCCGACAACCCACGCATCCTCGGCGCGTTCAACGAACCGACGTCGGACTGGCTGTCGTTCTTCATGTTCACCTACTTCACCGACCGCGACGGGAAGTACCAGCTCGCGTCGCTCCGGGAGTCAGCGTTCGACCCCCTCTCTCGCACCTGCGACTTCATGCTGAAGGAAGAGGCGCACCACATGTTCGTCGGCGCCACCGGCGTGGGCCGGGTCGTGCAACGCACCGCCGAGCTGATGCGCGAACACGACACCGACGACATCCACCCGCACGGCGGGGTCAACCTCGACGTGCTCCAGAAGTACATCAACTTCCACTTCTCGGTCTCCCTCGACCTGTTCGGCGCGGAGACCTCGACCAACGCCGCCAACTACTTCGCCGCCGGCCTCAAGGGCCGGTTCCAGGAGGAGAAGCGCGAGGACGACCACCGCTTGAAGGACGACTACCGACTCGTGCCCGAGTGCAACGACGACGGGATCGGCACCCGAGAGGTCACCCAGCTCGCCGCCCTCAACGAGACGTTGCGGGAGGACTACGCCGAGGACTGCCAGAAGGGGCTCGACCGCTGGAACCGCAGCCTCGCCGAGGCCGGCATCGCCGTCGAACTCCGGCTCCCGTCAACCGCGTTCCACCGTCAGGTCGGCACCTTCCGTGACCATCACGTCAACCCCGACGGTGCGCTGATCAGCGAGGCCGACTGGGACGCCAACGTCGATCGCTGGCTGCCGAACGACGCCGACCGAGCCCACGTGCAGTCGCTGATGGTCGGCGTCGACGAGCCGGGGAAGATGGCCGGCTGGGTCGCGCCGCCGAGCCGAGGCATCAACCAGAAGCCGGTCGACTTCGAATACGTGCGAGTCTGAACCCGACCGCACAGAGGGGACATCGTGAGCGAGCAGTACAACGCAGCCGCGTGGATGATCGATCGGCACGTCGACGAAGGCCGTGGGGACCGGGTGGCGATTCGGTGCCAGGGCCGTTCGACCACCTACGCCGAACTCCAGCGAGAGATGTGGCGGGCGCAGGCGCTGCTCGCCGAACTCGGCGCGACACCGGGCGACCGGATCGCGATGGTCGTGCGCGACGACGAGACGTTCCCCGCGGTCTTCCTCGGCGCGATGCGATCCGGCCTCGTGCCGGTCCCACTGTCGACGATGCTCAAGGGCGGAGCGCTCGGCGAGATCGTCGCCGACTCGGGCGCGGCGATCCTCGTGGTCTCCGCGGCGTTCGCCGACGCCGTGCCCGACCTGATCGCCAACGCGCCCGCGATCGCGCACATCGTCGTCAGTGGCGACGCCTCACTCGACGCCGCGAACGTCGCCATCCACGACTGGGAGGCCGTTCCGGCGGCCGGACCCCAGCCCGTCGGTGACACCACCCGCGCCTCACAGGCCCTCTGGCTCTACTCGAGCGGTACCACCGGGGTCCCGAAGGGCGTCATGCATCTGCACGGCAGCCTCGAAGCGACCGCCACCACGTATGCGACCTCGGTCTTGTCGATCGGCCCCGACGACCGCTTCCTCTCGGTCGCCAAACTCTTCTTCGCCTTCGGGTTGGGCAACAGCCTCACCTTCCCGTTCGCAGTCGGTGCCACCGCCGTGCTGCATCCCGATCCGCCCACGCCCGCCGCGATGGTCGACCTGATCGCGTCCGAGGAGGCGACGCTCTTCTTCGCGCCACCCGGCTTCTGTGCCGCGACCATCGATGCCGCCCCCGATCCCGAGACGTTCCGGACGGTGCGAGCGACCGTCACCGCCGGCGAGTCACTGCCCGCCCCGATCCACGAAGGATTCAGCGCGCTGACCGGCGCGCCCGTGCTCGACGGCATCGGTTCGACCGAGATCCTCCACATCTTCATCTCCAACACACCCGACGATCAGGTCGCCGGATCGTCGGGCCGGGTGGTCGACGGCTACGAAGCGGAGCTTCGATCCGACGAGGGCGAGCCGGTCACCGACCCCGACACGCCCGGCTATCTGCACGTTCGGGGCCCGTCCACCGCCGCCGGCTACTGGGAGCGGCCCGAGGCGACCGCCGCCGCGTTCCTCGGCGACTGGGTCCGGACCGGCGACGTCTACACCCGCTCCGCCGACGACCATTGGACCTTCCTCGGACGCAACAGCGACATGATCAAGGCCGGCGGCATCTGGGTGTCGCCCGCCGAGGTCGAGAGCGTCCTGATCGAACATCCCACCGTGATGGAGGCGGCCGTCGTCGGGGGCCGTGACGACAGTGGGCTCGAGACCGTGATCGCGTTCGTCCTTCCCGCGGGAGGCGCCACCGCGGAACCCGACGAGCTCCTCGCCCATTGCCGGGAGCGCATGGCCGCGTTCAAGCGTCCTCGGAGCATCCACGTCGTCGACGAACTCCCGAAGACCGCGACGGGCAAGATCAAGCGCTTCGTCCTCCGGGATCAGATCACCGGCTGACCCACCGCGGCCGGGTGATCAGTGACGCTTGCGATTGCGAGCGCGCCGGCCGCCACTCCCCCGCCGCTGTCGCTCCTCCTCGCGACGACGTAGCCCCTCGAGCTCGTCGATCAACTCCAGGAACAGGCGGACCCGGATGCGCGACACGTCGCCCGAGTCGACCGCGGCCTGCACGGCGCAGCCCGGCTCCTTGCGATGGGCGCAATCGCGGAACCGACACGACTCGGCGAGCTCGACCAGCTCCCCGAACACGAGGTCGACCGCGTGCTCGGCCTCCCACAACCCGAGGGTGCGGATGCCCGGCGTGTCGAGCACCATCCCGGCGTCGTTCGGCAGCATCACCAACTCGCGGGCGGTGGTCGTGTGCCGGCCCTCGGCATCGCTCGAACGCACCTCGCCGACCTCGAGCACCTCGTCGCCGACGAGGGCGTTGACGAGGGATGACTTGCCGGCGCCACTCTCACCGACCAACCCGAGCGTGCGCCCGGGCCCGATCTGATCGAGGAGAACCGAAAGGCCACGGCCGTCGACGACGCTGGTGGTGATCACCGGGATCGTCCCCGCGACGGCCTCGGCCACCTCGAGCGCCGCCGAGGGGTCGTCGACCTCGTCGGCCTTGGTCAACACGACGACGGCGCCCGCACCGCTGTCGAGCGCCATCACCATCAGTCGTTCGAGCCAGCCGGCCTGGATCGGACGGTCGAGGCCGAGGACCGCGGCGACCACGTCGACATTGCTGGCGAGGACCTGTTCGAGGTCCTTCTCGGCGGGATCTCGGCGGCTGACGGCGGTGCGTCGTGGCAGCACCCGCTCGATGACGGTGCCGAGCCCGTCGACCTCGCCGATCTCGACCCAATCACCGGTGACCGGCGCGATCTCGCCCTGGGCCCGCATCGAGTCCGACAACACCCGGACCCGACCGTCACCGGTCATCACGTCGGATTCACCACGATCGACGCGCACGACACGACCCCGGACGGCCTCGGAACGCCACTCGTCGTCGCCGACGAAGCCCAGCCCCCATGCCTCGAGCGACTCGCTCAACAGCCGATCTCCATCTCGACAGTCTGCCCGACAGAAGCGACTCCCCTCGGCCGGGAACCATCTGCGCCGACGCGGCGTTTCCTCGGCATGCTGGAAGACGTGGAATCCCCGACTCGCGACGCCGAGGCATCGACTCGCACCGCACCCGCCTGGATGGGTGCCCTGGCCGGGCTGGCGGCCGCGGCGGTGGCGCTCGCCTTCGGGCAGCTGATCGAGGGCGTCTCCGACACGATCCCCGGGCTCGTGCTGGGCGTCGGCGAGCTCGTGATCGACTACACGCCCGGCTGGGCCGCAGAGGAGTCGATCGAGAGTCTCGGCTCGGCCGGCAAGGGCAACCTGCTCCTCGGCATCACCATCGTCTCGTTCCTCCTCGCCGCCCTGATCGGCGAGGTCGCGCTGCGGCGAGGCGATCGCTTCGGTGTCGCCGGATTCGCCGCATTCGGCCTGCTCGGCGGGTGGGCGGTCGCCCGCAACCCGCAGTCGCCCTTCTTCGCCAGCTGGTTCTGGTCGCTGGTCGCCGCCGGCCTCGGGGTGGCGACCCTGCGGTTCCTGCTGCGCCAGGCTCGGCGCACCACGATCGACCACGTCCCCGCGGTCGGGCTCGACGCACCGATCCCGAGCCCACTCGATCCGCCGCAGTCGCGCCGGGCGTTCCTCGGCTTCTCGGCCGGCGCGGGCGCGGTTGCGCTCACCGGCGTCGGCGTGGGTCGAGCCGCCGAAGGCACCGGCGCCGGCGATCTCGCCCGTGCCGAGGTGGTCCTGCCCGAAGCGGCGGCCGAGGCCTCCAGCACGACCTCGCTCGCCGAGCGGGCGACCGGCGCCGTGCAGACCGAGCCGTTCGACATCCCCGGCCTGTCGAGCTGGGTCACCCCGTCGACGAACGACCAGTTCTACCGAATCGACACCGCGCTCCAGTTCCCCCAGATCGACCCCGCCAACTGGTCGCTCAAGTTCACCGGCATGGTCGACAACCCCTACGAGCTGACCTACGACGAGATCCTCAACATGGATCTCGTCGAGCGCACCATCACCCTCTCGTGTGTCTCCAACCCGATCGGCGGCGAGCTCGTCGGCAACGCCGTCTGGACCGGCGTGCCGCTGGTCGATCTGCTCGACCGAGCCGGCGTCCAGGAAGGCGCGACCCAGCTCGTGGGCCGCTCGGTCGACGACTTCACGGCCGGCTTCCCGACCGAGACCCTCTACGACGGGCGCAACGCCCTGCTGGTGGTCGGCCAGAACGGTGAGCCGCTCCAGGTCCGGCACGGCTTCCCCGCCCGCCTCGTGATCGCCGGCTTGTACGGCTACGTCTCGGCCACCAAGTGGATCGAGGAGATCAACCTGACCACGTGGGAGGCCTTCAACGGCTACTGGATCAACCTTGGCTGGTCCAAGGAAGGCCCGATGAAGACCACGTCTCGCATCGACGTCCCCGGCCACCGGACCCGGGTCGAGGCCGGCCCCACCCCGGTCGCCGGCGTCGCCTGGTCACCCGTACGCGGCATCGAGTTCGTCGAGATCAGCATCGACGAAGGCGAGTGGCAGGTCTGTGATCTCGCCGTGCCCGGCACCGACGAGTCGTGGGTCCAGTGGCGTGCCGAGTGGGACGCCACCCCGGGTGTGCACCGCATCGACGTCCGGGCGATCGACAAGACCGGGGCAGTGCAGCCCGTCGGCCCCAAGGACGTCGCCCCCGATGGCGCCGAGGGGTACCACGCGATCCTCGTCGAGGTCGTCTGACCGATCGCGGTACGGTCACTCGATGGCGACCTGTCGAGGCGTGATCTTCCATGGTGACGGAACCCACGAGCTCCGGACCTTCCCGATCCCCGAACCGCTGCCCGGCGGCGCGGTGCTCCAAGTCGAAGCGGTCGGCCTGTGTGGCAGCGACGTGTCCCAACTCCACGGTCATCACCACGTTCCGGGCGAGGTCTCCCCGGTCGTGCCCGGCCACGAGATCGTGGGTCGGGTGCACGCGCTCGCGCCCGATGCCGACTTCGGGGTCGAGGTCGGCGATCGGGTCGGCGTCGACCTGGTGGTCTTCGGTGGTCGACCGGAGAGCGCGCTCGACCTCTACGGCTACACGCTCGGACCCGATCACGAGCACGGCTTGTGGGGTGGCTACGGCGAGTACATGGGCATCCTGCCCAACACCCAGCTCGTGCCGCTCACCGACGCCGTGCCCGCCGCTGAGCTCAGCGTCTTCGAGCCGCTCGCCAGCATCGTCAACTGGAGCGACCAGATCGGGCTGCACGAGCACGACCGGCTCGTGATCCAGGGCCCGGGCCATATGGGGTTGATCGCCGCGGCGTACGCCGCCACCCAGATCGGCGTCCGCCAGATCCTCGTCACCGGCACCAGCCGTGACACCCTCCGGCTCGACGCCGCCCGGGCAGTCGGCGCTCATGAGGTGATCGATGTCGACGCCACCGACGACGTCGTGGGGCGCGTGCGCGAGCTCACCCGCGGCGGAGCCACGGCGGTCATGGAACTGACGGCGCTCGCGACCCAGCCGATCGCGGACGCCGTGGCGATGGCGTCATTTGGCGGACGGATCCTGCTCGCCGGCCTCAAGGACGGCCGCCCGGCGGAACTCGTCACCGACGAGATCGTCTTCAAGAACCTCACGATGGTCGGCGGCGCCGGCTCCACCCCCGAAACCATGCGCCGCGCCGGCGACGTGCTCAACCGTGGCACCTTCCCGACCGCAGCGCTCCTCGGCGAAACGCTCACCCTCGACGACCTCGACCGGGCGATCGGCCTCGTCGAGCGATCCATCGAGGGCACCGACGCGATCCGGGTCAGTCTGGTTCACCGCTGACCCGACGGTCCGCGTCGCAGACCGGACCCGATGATCAGGCGGATGGACGGGCGACGAACGCGTGCTTGTCGTCCGCGGAGAAGCCACACGCCCGGTAGAAGGCGTGGGTGCCGTCGCGTTGCGAGCCGGTCTGCAACATCGCCTTGTAACAGCCGAGCGCCCACGCTCGATCGAGGGTGCCGGCCATGATCTGCTTGCCGAGCCCCGTTCCCCGCGACGCCTCGTCGACCACGACGTTCTCGATGATCGCGTAGGGCCGGAGCGAGCGGGTGAGGTTCGGAATGACGTTGAGGTAGGTGGTCGCCACCACCTCCCCGTCGCGTTCGAGCACCAGCACGTCGAGGCCGGGCTGGGCGCTGATCGTGGCGAACGGGCGGCTGAGGTCGACCACCGGATCCTCGGGATGGAGCTGGCGGTACAGCCGTTGGATGGCGGGGAGATCATCGGTGGTCCCGGAACGCACCATGGACTCAGTGTTCCATGTCAGGACCGCCTCCGGACCGCCGCCGATCGACAAACTGAACGATGTTTCGCGCGTCGGGCGCGACCGACGTCACCGAGCGTTCACCCAAGGGTCCACCATCCACCGCGACCACCGTGCGTAGGTTGGCGGACACATGACGAGTACACGTCGTACCTACGTCCTCGACACCTCGGTCCTGCTGAGCGAACCGCAGGCCCTGCGTCGATTCGAGGAACACGCCGTCGTTCTTCCCCTGGTCGTGCTGACCGAACTGGAAGCCAAACGCAACCACCCGGAACTCGGGTGGGCAGCGCGCACGGCGCTGCGCACCTTGGAGGAGCTCCGCGAACGGCACGGCTCGCTGCTCGAGGAGCTGCCCGCCAACGAGCACGGCGGCACGATCCGGGTCGAGCTCAACCACACCAACGTCGAACCCCTCCCCGAGGCGCTGCGCTTCGACGCCAACGACCACCGGATCTTGACCGTCGCCAACAACCTCATGCTCGAGGGCGACGCCGTCACCCTGGTCACCAAGGACCTTCCGCTGCGGCTCAAGGCCGGCGTGGTCGGACTCGATGCGGCCGAGTACCGCGACACCGAGGTCGCCGACGGCAGCTGG
>CAZEML010000064.1:0-9638 GCA_964513285.1 uncultured Candidatus Nemicrothrix sp. | reverse complement strand
GAGAGCGGCGTGGTCGACGAGTTCTACGACGAAGGTGTCGTCGATCTCTTCGAGGCACGGGAGCTCCCGGTCAACACGGGCATCACCCTCGTCGCCGGTTCGCAGTCCGGGCTCGGCCGGGTCCGCGAGGACAAGCAGATCCATCGCATCCCGGACCGAAGTGTCTTCGACGTCCGGCCCCGCTCACGTGAGCAGCACATCGCACTCGACCTGCTCACCGACGACTCGGTCGGGATCGTGTCACTCGGTGGCCGCGCCGGCACCGGCAAGAGTGTGCTGGCGCTCGCCGCCGCCCTCGAGGCCGTGCTCGAGAACCGGTCGCACTCCAAGGTCATCGTGTTCCGCCCGCTCTACGCCGTGGGCGGGCAAGACATCGGGTACCTGCCAGGATCCGAAGCCGAGAAGATGTCGCCGTGGGCGGCCGCGGTCACCGACGCCCTCGAAGCGATCGCCGGACCCGAGGTCGTCGACGAGATCATCCACCGCGAACTGCTCGAGATCCTGCCGCTGACCCACATCCGAGGTCGCTCGATCACCGATGCGTTCATCATCGTGGACGAGGCGCAGAACCTCGAGCGCAACGTGCTGCTCACGGCACTCACCCGGATCGGCGAGAACTCCAAGGTCGTGCTCACCCACGACGTCGCCCAGCGCGACAACCTCCGGGTCGGCCGCTACGACGGCATCGGTGCGGTGGTCGACCATCTCCGGGGCCATCCGCTGTTCGGGCACATCACCTTGACCCGCAGCGAGCGAAGCCCGGTCGCCGCCCTCGTCGCCGGCCTGCTCGACGGCCACGGCTGAACCGACTCAGTCGGCGTCGGTCGGCTCGTAGAGCCAACCCTTGCCCCACCGGAATCGCGCCGCGGCGAGCAGCGCCCACAGCGACAGCCCCAACGTGAACATCCCTGCACCGGCGTTGCCCCCGCGCCGGTCATGGCATGGGTGCCCGTCCCACCAGTCCGGACCGCCCGTGGCGCGCCCGCAAAACTCGCCTCCGACCCAGATCTCGGCCGTGAGCAGCGTGTAGCCGATGACCGCGAAGACGATGCCGACGACGAGCAGGACGATGGCGAACCGCTCGCGGTGGAGCACTCGAGCCGGCGGCGGAGCGGTGTCGACCACGTCGTCAGCCGCCGACGGGTGGGCGGGTGCGGTTGACGCCGTTGTCCATCACCTGATCGCTCCAGGCGTCGCCGGTCCACCACCGCATGTCGTACTCCCCACCCGGGTCGTCGTACCAGCCTTCGGGCTGGGGGCGTCGCGGGGCGTGCGGGGTCGGCCCGCGCTTCCGGAAGGCGATCAGATAGACGGCGGCGACGATCGGGGCGATCGGGCCGAGCAGCACCACGCTCACCCCGAGGCCGATCGCCCACGGCCAGTCGGAACGACGGACGGCGACGACGAGCGCCCAGATGACGACCGCGATGGCCAGCAGCCCGATTCCGAGGATCGTCAAGATGATGAAGAGTTCGGCGGTTCCGAGATTCATGTCGTCACCCGGCGGCGAGCTTCTCCATCATCGACGCCATCTGTTCGCGCACGGCGTCGAGCGCCTTGTGGGGTCGCATCATGACCTTGAATTCGGTGATCCAGCCCTCGTCGTCGCAGGTGATGATGTCGACACCGTTGACCGAGATCTCACCGACCATGGTCTCGAACTCGAGCATCGCGTGGTGCCCTTCGGCGATCTTCTTCGTGTAGCGGAACTTCCCGTGCGAGTCGTCGTCGGTCGCGGGCGTGTTCGCGGCTTCGTCGCCGGGCAGCACGTTGGCCGCGGCGGACAGGTACAGCTTGGAGATCTCCCGGCCGCGCTGGGGCGAGAAGACGACCGGCGAGTAGAAGACACACTCCTCGTGAAGCAGCGCATCGAGGCCGCCGGGGAGCTGGCCGCGGAGGTGTTGGTGCCAGCGATCGAGGACCTCGTGGATCGGGTCTGAACTGCTCATAGGACTCTGATCATGTCACGACGCGCGCCCGCTAGGGTCCCGGCATGAGCCCTGACATGAGCGCCGAACGCGAGATCCTCGACTACGCCACCTACGGAACCGCGGTCCGTGAACTCGCCGAGCAGGTCGCCGACGACGGGTTTCGGCCCGAGATGATCCTGGCGATCGCCCGCGGCGGTCTCTTCGTGGCCGGGTCGCTCGGCTACTCGCTGTCGGTGAAGAACATCTACGTCATGAACTGTGAGTACTACACCGGCGTCGACGAGCGGTTGCCGGTGCCGGTGATGCTGCCGCCGTACGTCGACTTCGTCGATATGGAGGACGCCAAGGTCCTGATCGCCGACGATGTCGCTGACACCGGGCACACGCTCAAGATGGTGTACGACCACGCCGCGGAGCGGGTCGGCGAGGTGCGGTCGGCGGTGCTGTACGAGAAGTCGCACTCGCTGGTGAAGTGCGAGTACGTCTGGAAGCGGACCGATCAGTGGATCAACTTCCCGTGGTCGACCGAAGCTCCGGTCGTCTCCGCTGAAGAAGCCCGACACAAAGCGTTGGACGCGTAGCGAAAGCGCCTGGAGATCCAGCGTTGGACGCCTAGCGGAAACGCCCCACGGGGCTGGGCACGCCATCGAGCGCTGGACACCGATCGTGGTGCCCAGCGCCCGATGGAGGGGAACCGCCGCGTGAACTGGGTCGCTAGGCCGGCGGGCCGAGCGTGTTGCCGACCGGAATGAAGATGTCCATCGGGCACGGGATGGGCTCGATGTACTCGTCGGTGAAGTCCGACGCCTGGGCGTTGAAACCGGTCAGGCCGGCGAGGGCGGCCGAGATGAGCTCGTTCGCTTCGGCACCGTCGATCATCACCGCGGGGAACGGGGTTTCGCCGGGTGCCGCGATCGCCCACTCGACCTGGAAGCCGGCCGTGCCGTCGGGGTTCTCGTAGGGGCGACCGGTGCTGGGGTTGGCGTGCATCGTCTCGACGGTGGAGACCGGCGATTCGACGTCGACGAGGATGATCCCGTGGTACGGGAACCCGGTCCAGTCGGGGTGCGAGTAGTGCCGCAACAGCACACAGGCCTGCGTCACGACAAACGGGGCCTCCGGCTCCGGCTCCGGCTCGGGCTCCGGTTCGGGCTCAGGCTCCGGTTCGGGCTCAGGCTCAGGCTCCGGTTCGGGCTCGGGCTCTGGTTCTGGCTCCGGCTCGTCCTCGGTGATGTCGTCGACGGCCGCGTCGACCGCTGCTTGGTCGGGCTCACCGTCGCTGCCGCAAGCGGCGGCCACGAGCGCCAGGACCGCCAGGATGAGCCACCAACGTCGAATCGATCCCATCTCGAGTACCTCCATCGTGTTCGGGAACACGCTGATGGTGCAGGGCGACCGTCATCCGGGCGTCACCAGCCCGTCATCACCGCCCCCATTTCCGTTCCGAACGTGGTTCAGTCGCGGAAATGGCGCCGAATCGACGCCCGATAGCCCGACGGGAGGTCGGTGAGGTCGACCGCCGACTCGGGCGTGAACGTGCCGATCTCGACGTGTTCGTCTGACACCGTCATCGTCGGATCGACGTCCAACACCGTGCAGCCGTAGGTGACGATGGTGACGGTTCGGCCCGGCACGGGCGAGAACGCGTAGCGATCGATCGGGTCGAGATCGACGTCGACCGTCAGCCCGAGCTCCTCGCGGACCTCCCGAACGAGCGCGGCACGCTCGGTTTCACCAAGGTCGATCCGCCCGCCCGGCAACTCCCATTCCGCCCGATCGTTTCGGAGCAGAACGACCCGACCGTCGATCGTGATGATGCCCTTGACCGAGACCGGTGGGTTCACCCGCCGAGCACGTCGGTGTGGAAGCGCTCCAGGGTGGCGAGCTTGTCGGGGCCGACGATCGCGAAGTCGGGGACGATCACCTCGTGCACCCCGACCGCTTCGTACTCCTCGACGACGGCCTTCAGCTCATCGACCGTGCCGACGAGCCCGGACCGGTGAGCGAGCGGCTCCCGCAGCTTGGCCGCGGTCTCAGCGTCGTCGACGATGATGAGCAGTCCCACCGCGGTGATGTGGAGATCGCCGAACGAACGACCCTCGGTCTCACAATGGCCACGAAGCACGTCGAGGTGGCCGGCGATCGTGTCGGGCCGACCCCAGGCGTTCCACTCGTCGGCGTGTCGGGCAACGGTGCGAAGGGTGCGCTTCGCGCCGGCGCCGCCGATCATGATCGGCAGGCGCCCGTTGACGGGTCCGGGGGCGACCGGCGCCTGGGTGATCGTGTAGTGCTCGCCCGCGAAGTCGACACGCTTACCGTCGGCGCCGAACATCACCCGGCACAACGCCGCGGCCTCTTCGAGCATGTCCGAACGATCCTTCACCGACGGCAATGGGATGCCGAACCGCTGATGTTCGTTGGTCTGCCAGCCAGCACCGAGGCCGAGCACGGCGCGACCGCCGGAGATGTTGTCGAGCGTCAGTGCCATCTTGGCGACGACCGCCGGGTGCCGGTACGTGTTGCCACCGACCATGAGGCCGAGCCGGACGCGGTCGACTGACGAGGCGAGCGCGCCGAGGGTGACCCAGCCTTCGAGCATGGGTTCCATCTCGGCATCGGTCGGCCCCGGGCCGTTGCCCGGATCGGCCGCCGGCATGAAGTGATCCGGAACCCAGACCCCACGCCAGCCGGCGTCGGCCGCGAAGCGAGCCCCAGCCTGAATCTCGTCGAAGGTCTGTCCGATGGTCGCCCAGTAGGAGAAGTCCATCGGGCCAGGCTAGACGGGCGGCGACGCCCGGACCGTCTCGGTCAGAACGTCGAGACCGGACCCGCGAGCGACGGATCCGGTGCGACGGGAGCCGGAGCCGGTGCGACGGCAGCCGCCGGGGCCGCGGGAGCGGATCCGGCCTTGCCGTACCCACCGGGACCGCCCGTGCCCTTGGTGTAGTAGAGCGCGAGGACTCGGTCGATCGTGGTGCGGTTCAACGCCGGGGTGATGCCCTCGTACTGAGCGAGCGCCTTGAGCAGCTTGCACACGTCGGCGGGAAGGTACGGACGCAGGTCACCGCCCTGCTGCAGGCACAGGGCCCGCAGGTACTCCGCAGAGTCGGCATCGCAACCGATGCCCATCGCGTGTGCCACCCGAGCGAGGATCCAGTCGAAGGCTTCGGGTGTGATCGGCCCGATGAAGATCTTCGACTGGATACGACGGAAGAACGCCTCGTCGCCCAGATCGGAGGGATCGAGGTTGGTCGACAACACGACCTTCACGTCGAACGGCACTTCGAAGCTGACGCCGTAGTTGAGGGACAGGAAGTCGATGCGGCGATCCAGTGGCACGATCCAGCGGTTCAGCAGCTGATCGGGGGTCAGGACCTGACGACCGAAGTCGTCGATGATCATCACGCCGTTGTTGGCCTTCATCTGCAAGGGCGCGAGATAGACGCCCGAGGTGGCGTCGTAGGTCAGATCGAGCATCGAGCCGGTGAGCTCACCACCGACGACGACGCGAGGGCGATGACACAGGATCCAGCGAGGATCGAGATCATCGGGCTGTTCGTCGACCGCGAAGTGCACGGTCTGGTCGAAGACGCTGATGATCTGACTGTCGACCTCGACCGCGTGGGGCACGAGCACATGGTCGGGGCTGATCCGCACGATGCGCTCGGCGATCGAGGTCTTGCCGGTGCCGGGCGGCCCGTAGAGGAACATGGCGCCGTTGGCGTTGAGCGCCGGTCCGAGCTCATCGAAGAGATCATCGGCGATCACGAGATCGGAGAACGCCTGCTTGAGCATCTCGCGGTTCACGTAGACGGCGAGTCGCTGGGCGGCGACGACCGCTCGGTAGGACTCGAGCGAGACCGGGGCGGCGCCCGCGTACCGGGACTGGGCGAGGCGGTCGTTGGCGTGGGACTGGCCCAGGGTGGTGAGCGCGATCCGGAAGTCGCGGCCGTCCATGCCGAGGACCTCGAGCTCCTTCTTCTCCCGCAGCTCCTGCACGACCCGGTCGACGAGCGACGGGTGCAGGGCGAGCGACTTCGACAGGCCCTGGACGTTGGTCTTGCCCTCGAGCAGACAGCGGCGAAGGATGAGGTCGGTGACGAGGGCGTCGGGGATGCCCAACGCCTCGGCCGACTTCGGCGTCCGCATCTGTTTGATCAGTTCTTCTGCACCCACACAGACCAATCGGCCGTCGACCGCTCCGCGTGAGCCTCTGGACGCGATCCGGCCCGGCGCGTGAGCGCCGGGCCGGAGTCGGTTCTTCAGATGATCAGCGTCGGATCAGGGCAGGCCGATGCTGGTGTCGATGAACTCGTTGGTGACGAGGTCGGCGACGCCGGTCTCGCCCCGCTCGATGGTCGGGACCTGCTCGTCGATCAGGGCGAGCACGCCCTCGAGTCGGTCGAGGTCGAAGTCACCGAGCGTGCTGTTCGGGCCGTTGCTGACGATGCCGAGATCGCCGTGCATGCGGCCGTGGGTGAAGGCGACGCTGTCCTCGCTGAGCTGCCAGAAGGTGTCGAGATCGACGACCGCCTGAAGGATGGCGGCGTTGGTCGGGCCCGGGTCGGCGGCGAAGTCGACGGCGGACTGCTGCATCACCGGCACGAGGGCGCTGAGGCACTCGCGGGCGGCGTCGTCGAGGTTGGCGTCGAGGATGCCGATGGCGCCCTGGTAGATCTCGTAACCCGAGTCGTGGATCAGGAGCGTCTCGACCGGCTTGCCCCAGTCAGCGAAGATGTTCTCGTAGTTGAACGGCTCCTGGGTCTCGAAGCCCTGCTGCATGATGGCGCCGCCCTCGGAGATGAAGCGGGCGGGCGAACCGTCGTAGGACGGGTCGAGCTGATCAGCGGTGACCAGGCCAGCGCCCACGAGCCACTCGGGGTAGTAGCCGCCGGCGAAGATGTTGATGATCGCACCGGTGCCGGCAACGTCGTCCCACGAGGACACGTCGTAGGTCTCGGGATCCCACATGATCATCTGCGGGTTGATCTCGAGCGGAGCGAACACCGCGGTCGTCGGGAAGTCGGCGTAGCGGGCGGTCTGCTCATCGGTGTTGATGAAGCCGAGGAAGATGTCGCCATCGGTCGCCATGAGCGAGATGGTGTCCTGGAAGCCGATGAACGGGCCACCGGCACGGATCTCGATCGTGATCGACGGGTCGGCCGCGAGCGGACCGCTGAAACGACCGCTCTCGGGATCGACCGAACCCTCACCGGCGGTGAGGTTGTACATGGCGCCGTGCTCGGGCTCGGGGAACCAGTCGGTCTGGATGACGATCGGGTTGGGGCAGGCGGCGAGACCGGCGGGGCCGGCGGCCTCGTCGTCGGCCATGTCGTCGTCTTCCTCGGCCATGTCGTCGTCTTCTTCGGCCATGTCGTCGTCGGCCGCGGCGTCGTCGGCTGCGTCCGACGTGTCGGTCGCCGCGTCGTCATCGTCGTCGCCACACGCGGCGGCGACGAGGCTGAACGCGGCCAACAAGGCCACGAGCAGCATCCAGGGCTTGGATTGCTTTGTCATTACCCCTCCAAGGGTGATTCGGGTCGAGGACGGTTGCCCTCGACGAGAACGGGTTCAGCCGGACGTGGATTCGTCCCAGCTGGCGGTGAGTCGGTTCTTGGCCCAGCCGAAGAACCAGAAGACGATGATGCCGAGCAGTGCGGACATGACGACCGCACCGATCAGCTGCTCGGGCAGCACCCGGCTCGAGTACAGCTTGATGCGCAGACCCAGATCCTGATCGCCACGGCCGAAGAAGAAGCCGCCGACGATCGCGCCGATCACCGAGAGGCCGGCGCTGATCTGGAAGCCGGTGAACATCGCGGGCAGCGACGCCGGGAACATCAGCTTGCGGAGCCGGGTGAGCCGCCCGACGTGATGCAGCGTGAACAGGTCGTGGAGGCCCGCCTGGGCGGACTTCAGGCCGAACAAGGTGTTGGTGATGATCGGGAACAGCGAGATGATCACCACGACGAGCACCCGAGCGTTGAAGCCGAAGCCGAGGCGCATCCCGATGAGCGGCACCAGCGCCAGGATCGGCACGGTCTGCATCAGCACCGCGTAGGGGTAGAACGACCGCTCGATCCACGACGCCTGGCTCATCAGCACCGCGAAGAAGATGCCGAGGGCCATCGCGATGATGAGGCCGATCAACGCCACCCGCGCCGACACGAGCGTGGCGTCGAGGAGTTCGCTGCGGTTGGCCCCGTCGAGGAAGGCGACGTCGACCACGTCGTGGAAGTACGGCAGCGAGATCTTCCGCTCGGTCTCACCGATGGCGTACGAGTAGATGTACCAGACACCGATCGCCGCAATCAGCACGATCAACGGTGGCAGCTGGCGCTTCACCGTCGCCGCGAACCGGTTCGGGCCCGACGCGGGTGCGGTCGTGGTGGCCGGCGTGCTCGCCGCCGTGCCGGCGTCGACCGGGATCGAGACGTCGACCATCAGTCGTGACCTCCTCGGAGCGCTTCGGAGACCTTCCCGGCCAACGCGGCGAACTCGGGATCGAAGCGGAGTTCGGGCGGACGGGGATAGGCGAAGGGGACGTCGAACTCGGCGACGAGCCGACCCGGGCGAGACGACATCACCGCGACACGGGTCGACATGAACACCGCCTCGCTGATCGAGTGGGTGATGAAGAGACCGGCGAACCCCTCGCGCTGGAAGAGATCGATGACTTCGCTGTTGAGCCGCTCGCGGGTGATCTCGTCGAGTGCGCCGAACGGCTCGTCGAACAAGAAGACGTTGGGCTCGAGGGTCAGGGACCGAGCGAGCGACACCCGCATCCGCATCCCGCCCGACAGCCGCTTGGGGTGATGCTTCTCGAAGCCGGACAAGCCGACGAGGTCGATGGCGCGCTGGGCCCGTTCGGCTCGCTCGGACTTGTCGATGTCGTGGAGCTCACAGAGCAGCTCGACGTTCTTGCGGACGGTGCGCCACGGGAGCAGCGTCGCGTCCTGGAAGACGTAGCCGATGCGTTCACGATCGACCTCGACGTCTCCGCCGGTGTGATCGAGGAGCCCCGAGGCGATCTTCAACAGGGTGGACTTGCCACAGCCGGACGGCCCGACGACGGTGACGAACTCACCGGGCCGGACGTCGAGGTCGATGCCGGTCAGCGTGTGCGTGCCGTCCGGATACGTCATCTCGACGTCGCGGAACGAAAGCGCGGGAGCGTTCATGATTCCTCGGAGATCGATCTCGGCATCGGCTGCGGAACCCATCGCCCGCGCACGTTATTGCTGTGCGTGGTCGACGTCGTGTCCCGTTTGTGAACACTGCGTTTCAACGGCCCCTCCCCGCTGGTGCCTGCACTTCATACCACCGTCAGATGGCGTTCACCCCAGCAGTTGGTGATTCGCGGAGATATCCACAGCCACGCGGGCGACGACGCTCCCGCGACGGACCACGATGCGCTCGATCGGGCCGTCCGCGACCGCGTTCCGCAGGGTTTCACCACGCAGCGCGACCAGATCGGCGATGGCACCGACCGCCGGTCCGGCGGGCGCGAGATCGAGGACGTGACGGGCATCGTCGGCCACCAAGCCCCATGCCGCATCGGCGTCGACGTGACCGGCGGTGACCATCAGCGACGCGATCTCACACGGGTCGACGCGCCCCATCGTGTTGAACGGGTCCTGCACGTTGTCGCCGCCGGCCGCGAGCGCGGCGCCGGCGGTGCGCAGCGCGTCGATCGCGGTGAGCCCG
>CAZEML010000063.1:0-19025 GCA_964513285.1 uncultured Candidatus Nemicrothrix sp. | reverse complement strand
AGCTAGCCGGCGAGGTTGCCCTTGGTCCGGGCGGCCATCGCAGCTGGCCCCGTCAACCAATCTGCAGCATGATCCCAACGTCCGGTTTCGTACGTGCGCTGCCCACCATCGTCCAATGGAATGATCGACTTGTTGTCATTGCCGTGTGACTTGTACAACTCGATGACCCCCGGCATGTGAACGAGCATAGGTGTACCAATCCGGGCGTCTGGCCAGACCTCGGTGGCGTCAAGCACGACTTCGCCTACGACATCCGGGCGCCGCTCACGCCGCGCTTTTCGGTCCACGATCTCTACAACCCAGACGTACTTGGGCAGTCGAAGCATCGTGATGACCTCGACCGCTCTCTCATCAAGGGCAGGGGTGCCGCGCTTTCCGTAGCGCTCGCGAAAGCCGTGCTTGAAGTCTGTTGCGCCGCAGAAGTAGGTACGGAGCGAGTAGACGAGTTCATCACGGGCCTTCTTGAGCGCCGCAACGAACTTGCCAAGACCGTCTTCAACGGTCGGAGCGAGCGCCCGATCGCCGGCGTCCTTGAAATTGGATGCATCGCTGATGAAGGCCAGAGCTGCGGCCGCGCTGTTTTCGAGGATCTGCGCTACTGCATTCTCCGCGGAGGTTCCGGCCATCCACACACCCTCCGGAACAGCGACCTGCATGAAGGCGCTGCCCTTGTCGAAGTCTGAGAACAGCTTCTTCGCCGGCTCCAGCAGGTACGGGCCGAGATTGTCGTCGTGAGTGATGAAGTGGCTAAGACCAGAGTCGGGATCTGTGGACTTAGCCCCCACGAGGTCAGTCTCTCGGAAGAACCCACAAATGACCGTGGAGTGCAGCTGCTTGTGAATCACGACTGGCATCCCTGAGTTCAGATATCTGCAGACAGCAGCCGTCAGGTGTTCGTATCGCCAGAATTCGGCGCGCGCTTGGTCCGTGAGCTTCTTGTTCGTCGCGACATCCCACACCTCACGTCGATCGAATGGAGTGGGAGTCGGCGGCTTCCCTGCTGTGGACCCAACCTGTCGGACGGCGAGCCCAAAGCTGCTCAGGGTCTTGCCGACCTCGAACGGAGCAAGTCCGTCTGTCGGTAGGCCGCTAGACCTGCCAAATCCGTGATCTGAGTGGGTATGAAAGCTGGCTGTGGCCCGTCGGAAAGCTTCGCCCCGGAGCACGAGGGTGTAGTGCGCCATCCATGCTGCAACGTGCGCACACACGAGTGACACGCTGTTCTGCTGCATGAAAGGAACACCTCGGGCGATGAGCTCGACACCGAAGAGGTTGACCTGCTCGTGAACCACTGTCCTCACATGGTCTGCGAACTTCGTCGTGTGGAGTTCGACCTCACTGACGCTGCTTTCCTGTGTCATAGCGACCACGCCGTCACCGTCGAGCAGTACCTTCTGACCATCGGACGGGCTGAGGAGCGTTCGTCCCTGGCTCGCTAGCCCCGTCGGCCGGATCACGATGTAGCCGAGATACGAGTCGCGCGCCTGATCCACAATCAGAGGCAGGGACTCCCTCGGGTTCTCTAGTGCGCCACCGAAGAAATGAAGCCGGTCGGTGACCATCTCGTCGGGTCGATACTGGTGCCCGGCGATGAGCGCTGTCTCGGAGCGATGGTCCAGATCGAAGTAGTCAAGCTCCAGGACTGCGAACCCGGCTTTGCCGGCCATAGAGATCGTCTGAGTGAGCCGCTTGTTGTCCCGTGCTTCGACAGGAGCCACCGACAGTTCGTTGTCATCCAGCAGTACCGGCAGGTGCTCAGCCGCAGCGTCGCAGAGATCTATCAGCAGCCCATAAGGAAAGTCCGCCCAGCGGACATCCTCAGTTTCCAGTACTTCGCACATACTCCACTCGCTCGAGCGGTTCTATGTGCTCCGCTCCGCCACTCCAGGTACTCCTCCGCCGAGGAGCGTTGCCGTTTGTCGGGCCTACCTACTTCTCGTGCGCCTTCTGAGCCATCAAGGCCTGAGATAGCGGGTGACCCTCGACAAAGGCAGGGGCTGGCTGATCCTCAACCGTATTGACGCTGTAAGCGACCCTGGTTCCGAGCTGAGCAGCGGTCTTCTTCCTCCGGGCCTTCCTGGCCAAGGCGGCCTCGCGCGGAGAAAGTCGTCGTTTGGTCGGTGGCATCGTCTCGGCTGGGTCTCGTTCAGAAGGTTGGGTCTGCGGAGGAGTTTCGGAACCCCCCTGCAAGCCGGAAGCGACCACGCTACCGACTGCGACGGCGATCTCCGCCTCTTCGACCGAGCCAGCTCCGCCAACCTCTGAACCAGCGACACTGCCGCTTTCCAGAGGTGCCGGACCTGCCTCAATCTCAGACATTCGGAAACTCCACCGGGAATCCCACCATCGACGGGCGGCCGCCACGAATCAAATCAACAGCCATGCACATCTCAACGCATGAGAATCGCATGGCTCGCACATAAGATTCATCCGCCTCTACTTTCATGCGTGTAATTACACCGATGTAAGTATGCTTTGTCAAGGACCTGTGGACGAATGGCTGTGGATAAGGTACAGTTTCAGGCGTGGACGAATTGGAATCAGCTGAGGTTTTTCCATCAGATCAGCTGAATCTTCCCGGAGGTCGACGATCGTCGGCGCTCTCGCGAGAGCTGCGGGACCTGCGCGCTCGGTTCGCGTGGAGCCAGCAAGACCTAGCTGATCGGGTTGGAACCAGTCAACCGACCGTCGCAAGGTGGGAGAATGGCGGGGCGCCTCAGCTCCGCTTCCACCGGGAGTTGGCTCGGCTGCTCGGGATTTCCGCATCAGCGATTAGCGACCTAGCAAGCCAGGGGGTCGTGCGGCCGGCGCCTGACGAGGCTGACTATGACACCCATGCCCGCGAATTCGATGAGATTCAGCGGACGCTCATTGAATCGCTGAGCGAACGCGTACGATCTGGCGTTCCTCTGACCGAGTCGGATGAGCGACTCTTTCATCGCGTGCTCGACGTCGCCGGCTTCGACCGCAGGGCGGATATCGATCCCGTCTAGAGGCGCTGATCAATCCTCTCCACAGAACCGTGTGACGGCGAGGGACGGTCATGAAGAATCGCCCTCTAGCGGAAACCGGTTCAAGAGAAGATGCCTTAGGTGCACCACACAGATGCCCCTCGTGCTTCGGCCGGGGGGCATCGTGCGTTCAGGCGACGTGGGGTGCGTCCTGCCCAGACCGCGCGCGGTAGCGAGCGGCACGGGCACAAGATGCCCCTGGCGGCGCTACGTGCCGTATGTCACTCTGGTGACGTTCGAGGGGACGGAACATGGGTTGGATGGAGCGGCGTCCGCGCGACGCAAACGAACAGATGCTCGAGTTCGCGGAGAGCGGACGCCTGGTCGAGTTGGATCCGCGCGAGGCGGTCCATGCCTCCGACAAGGCGTCGACCGTGTTCGCGATGGTCCTCGCCGCCGCCGCCACCGGCGTCGGCGCCACGCTGCTCGTCATCGCGGCGGCGACCGAGTCGCTCACCGCGGCGATCGTCGGCTTCTCGGTGATCGCAATCAGCCTGTCGCTGCTCTTGCCGTCGATCCGTCTCGTTCGGCTCCACACCCCGAGCACCGCGGTCGCGGTGAAACCCGGCGCGGTGCTGCCGCCCGAGCTCGTCCGCGAGGGCAACTGGATCTATCGAGCCGGCGCGTGGAACCGAGTCGAGCACATCGGGCGCGACGGCTCCGGCGCGACCACCGCGCTCTTGAGCAGCGGTGAGGTCATCGATCTGACGTCGCCGGTGACGATCGCCGGCGGAGAGTTCCGCCCGAGCTACGACCCGGTGGCGTCACTCCGCTCCTGAACCGTCAGTCGTCCTGCTCGGGACGCAGCAGCCAGTCGCGGCTCGGGTCGTTCCCGCCGTCGCCGTCGAGGAACGACCGGAATCGTTCGTCCTCTTCGCTGTCGTCGGCGAGCGCCGATGCGAGCTGTTCGGGCGAGGTCTGCTCGATCAGGCGCGACGCCTGAGAACCGAACAAGCCACCTTCGATCGCGGGCGCGTCGGGCAGCACCGGTTCGACCGGAGCCGCTTCGGCGTTGCGCGACCGTGAGAACAGGCCACCCATCTTCCGTCGGGCCGGTACCTCTTCGGCTGCGGCGTCGACCACCGGCACGCCGCCGAACTCGGCGGACGCGGGCTCGGTGCGGCCGCCGCTCATCATGTCGGCGAAGCTCGGAGTCGGTGCCGGAGCCGGGGTGTCGAAGACCTCGCGACCTGCGGCGGGAGCGGCGGTAGGGGTCGCCGGCGCCCGGCCGAACAGCGCCTCGTTCTCGTCGGCCGCCGTCTCGGCCGGCTCGACGGTGGGAGGTTCGGTCGAGATGTAGGACGGAGCGTCGGCGATCGGCGTCGCCGGCGGCGTGTCGTCGCCGAGCACGTCGGCCAGTTCGGACGCGAACACGGGATCGGCCGGGGCCGACTCCGCGAGCGGTGTCGGCTCGACCATCGGGATGGGCGCCGGCGTCTCGGCCACATCGCTCGCCTCCGGCTCGGGCATCGGCATCGGCGCCGGCTCGACGACCGGCTCGATGACCGGCGCCGGCATCTCGGCCACGGGTTCGACGACGGGTGCGGTCGCTTCCGCCATCGGCGCCGGCGACTCGGGCAGCGACTCGTCCATCGGGACGATCGGTTCCGGCGCCGGTTCGACGTCGACGTCGGCGACGTCGGCCATCGGGACCGGGTCGACCATCGGAACGGGCTCGACCATCGGCTCCGCTTCGACCATCGGCTCCGGTTCGACCATCGCGTCGACCGGGCGCTCCTCGGCCACCGGCGCCGGTGCGTACGCAGCCTCGACCGCGGCGGCCGCCGGCTCGATCGCCGGCTTGGCCAGCTCGTCGATCGCGGTGACCGCTGCGAGCGGCGGCTCGGTGGTCATGAACGACACCATCGACTCGGCGAGTTCCTGGACCCGACGCTTGAGTTCCTCGTGGTACGTCTCGAGCGCCGAGCGTTCGCTCTCGAGGGCGGTGCGGACATCGGCGAGGCGTTCGACCTCTTCGGCGACGCGGGCCCGCTCCTTGTTGATGTGATCGGTCGCGGCGTCGGTGACGCGCTGCGCCTCATGGCGGGCGGCTTCGGCCGCGGCCTGCTGGTTGTTGGCCTCGACCCGCAAGGCCTCGGTCTCGGCTTCGACCTGTTCGGCGACGCGGGTCGCTTCGTCGCGTCGGGCCTCGGCAGCGGAGGCCACCTCGACCACCAGCTCCTCGGCTTCGCGACGGGCATCGGCCATCGCCTGGTCGACGGTCGACGCCGCCATCGTCAAGAAGCGGGCGGCCACCTCGGCCGGCTCGCTGTCTCCCTTGAGGACGGCGAGCTCCGCGTTGAGGCGGGCGATCTCGACTTCGAGTTCGCGTTCTCGCATCGAGCCCTGGTTGTTCTCGCCGGCAGAAGCGTCCACGGCCATGACCTCCATTCGCCGTGCCCATCACGGCGGGATCTTCGTTCGCTCTATCGGTCGGTTCTGCGTGAAATTGAGAGCGGAGACTCACGTTGTGGGTGACGGGTACGCTCCGCGCCGATGCCCGCGTCTGCTCCCTCCCTGGTCTGGTACGCCTCCTACGGCTCCAACTGCTCCCGACCACGCTTCTTGACGTACCTGCGCGGCGGCGCTCCCCCGGGTTCGGACTGGGAACAGCTCGGGGCTCGCGATCCGAGCGATCCACTCGACGACGGCCCGGTCGAGTTCGCCCAGTCCGTCCGCTTCGCCGGCCACTCGCCTCGCTGGGGTGGTGCGCCTGCGTTCCTCGAGCACCGGGCCGCCACGGGCGCCGGCGCACTGGGCCGTCGGTACCTGATCACCCGCGAACAGTTCGCGGACGTGCTCGCCCAAGAGAGCCGGCGCCCCATCGGCAGCCTCGACCTCCCCGACTTCGATGGCCTGACGGCGGGCGATCGCACCGTCGTCGGTGACGGCTTCTACGACGCGTTGGTGATCCTCGACCCGGTCGACGGCGTGCCGTGCGTCTCGTTCACCTCTCCCGGCGCACCCGAACAACGGGAGCCCGCCGCGCCGAGTGAGTCGTACCTCCGCACGATCGTGACCGGCCTGGCCGACATCCATCCACTCGACGCAACGACGATCGCGCGACGGATCTGCGACGCCCCCGGGGTGGCGCCGACCTGGGACCTCGAGTCCGTGCTCGAACTGATCCACCGCGGCGAACCACGCTGACATCGGCCGAAGGAGGGCCCAGAGCCGCTCGGATTCGTCTCGGTCACGATGGGTCGAAATCCCCAGATTTGGGCCGTTCGACCTATCCCACCCAGGGCACCCGGCTCGTTAGGTTGAGTGTGAGGAACCGCTGGTGTCGGTTCGATCGTTGGAGCGACATGAGCCTTTCAGATGCGTTGCGAGCGGCGGCCTTGGAGCGGGCCCGCCAGAGCGGCCACACCGTCGACGGTGTGGTCATCGAGCCGACCGGCGTCATCGACCTGCGCGAGATGGCCCGGAACGCGGGGCGAGAGACCGATCGTTCGGTGAAGCTGCCCGTCATCGCCGGCTACCTCAACCGCGCCGATCGCGAGCCGGAGACGCCGCTCACCGAGACGGCGCTGTGGCGTCGACTCCGCCCCGCCGGGTCGACCGCACCCGCCACCGACGCAGACCCCGTCGAGCTCGACCTCACCGACGAGTCCGACCCGACGCTCGATCTCCGCTTCGACGATCTCGAGGCGCTGTTCGACGAGGCGAATCGAACGTCGACGTTCGAGCCGATCGTGATCGACGTCACCGAGCCGGAGTCGATCGACGACGTGCCCCCGGTCGACGCGACGTTGGCCGACGACGTGGGCCGACCGGTCGCCGTCTGTGGTCACTGCGGCTCGTTCGGTCAGCGCGATCTGCTCGACCGGTTCTCCCGCACCGAGTACTACAGCTGCGACGACTGCGGTCACATGTGGCAGCAGCCCGCCGACGACTGATCCACGGCGAGATCGCTCAGCCGAAGAGCATCATCCACTGCTCTTTGCTCTGCGGCCGGAACACGATGTTGCGCTCGCGCGTCGCCCCCATCGTCGCGGACGGCTCCGCGGAGTACTGATGCCCGGGGCAGAGGATGGTGTCGTCGCTGACCCGACCGAGCCGGGTGGTGAGGGACTCGTACATCTGCTCGGGATCTGATCCCGGAAGATCGGTACGGCCGCACCCGTCGAGGAAGAGGGTGTCGCCCGCGACGAGGCGCCCATCGACGAGGAAGCACTGACTGCCGGGCGTGTGGCCGGGCGTGTGGATCAACTCGATCTCGACGTCGCCGACCCGCACGATGTCGCCGCTGGCGTGCTGCACGAGCGACTCGTCGGTGACGCCGGTGACCTTGCGGACGTACTCGGCCTCGTCGGCCTGGATGTGGATCGGGACATCGACCCGGTCGAGGAGGGCGGCGATGCCTTCCAGCTCGAAGCCCATCATCGAGCCGCCCACATGATCCGGGTGATAGTGCGTCGCGAGGACACCGGTACAGGTCATGCCATCGGCTTCGAGCACATCGACCAGACCGTTGACGTCGTAGGCCGGGTCGACCAGGACCGCCTCACCGGTCTCACGGTCGCCGATCGCGTAGACGAAGTTGACCATCTGCCGAGCCACCGGATCGGCCTGGGCGAAGTCACGGCCCGAGAGCAGCTGACGGAAGTAGAAGCGATCGCTCATGGCCTCATCGTAGGGGCGACGCCAGCCCGGAGCGGAACCGGTCAGGTCGGGGTGTGGGCGCGGAAGAACGCCCGGAGGCCGGCCTGGTAGTCGGTCAGGTAGTCGGCGTACGCACGACGCAGCGCGCCCGCCGGCCAGCCGTCGGGTTCGAGCTCGGGCGGAAGCAACGGATCGGTCACCAGGTGCCGGAGCGCGGCCGCCGCCAGAACGAAACCGTCGGCGAGGCGTTCGGGCTGCGTGAGCTCGGGACCGATCTCACCGAGTTCGGCGACGAGGTCGGCCGCCCGGCCGGACCAGCCGACGAGGTCGTACAGCTCGGCGAGCAACCCTGCCGGATCGCCGGCCGGCGACGCGACGAAGCGATCGGTCTGCGCTTCGAGGATCTCGCGGGCACCCGGGAGCCGCGCCGGGTCGAGGTTGGCGGGCCGCATCCACACGCCGTCGCGTCGTTCCCACAGTCCGAGATGGCCGGCGGCTCGACGAAGGGCCGCCCGTTGTGACGACGACCGCGACCCGGGCGGGACGATGTGGAGCTCCCACGTGCCGTCCCACGGATGGGTCGTCGGATGGAGACCCGCCTCCTGGCGCTCGTGCCGATCGAGGAGGTCACCGGCCAGTTCGTAGCGCCCACCCTCGAGATGGCGGAGCTCGCCCCGGTCGACCATTCGCGACAGCGCGGTGCGGGTCGTGCCGGCCTGGATGCCGAACTCGGCCGTGAACGCGACGAGCAGCCGACCAGGCAGTCGGGGCGGAACGGTTCCGAGGAGCGTCGATGCGATGACGCTTCGCGCCGACAGCGCCCCCGCCGCGCCCCGTTCGGCCACGTCAGCGGGCGAGGGTGCGGAAGAACGCCCAGTACCCGGGTTGGGTCTGGGAGGGGTCGATGTAGCCGTCTTCCTCGAGGGCACGGTGCAGCTTGTGCAGGTTGCTCATCGGGATGCCGGAGTCGACGTGATGAGCGAGATGGAAGCCGATGCCCTGGCTGAGGAACACGTAGCGCGACCAGAAGCCCTGGTGGATGTTGTGGGTGGTGCGTCGGCGGTCGGCCGATCGGGTCATGCCGCCGTGCTCGGCGAGGGCGCGCAGCCGGTTGAAGACCCGGAAGTAGGTGCCCCACGGCAGGAGCCAGAAGACGACGTAGAAGAGCGGTTGGCCCAACACGAGGAAGATCGAGAACACGAAGAGCTGGCCGCTGAGGTAGCGAAGGGCTCGCACCCGTCGCTTGGGCTTGAACAGCCCGACGAAGGCCGGCTTGAGGTTCTTGTAGCCCGAGATGCCGACGGCGTCGCGGACGAGCTTGCGGCGCAGCGACGCCTTGCTGATCGGGTACTGGGCGTAGAGGAGGAAGTCGGGTTCCTTCTCACCGAACTCGTCGCGATGGTGCTGGGTGTGCGCGAGCCGGTAGCCGTTGCCGCCGTCGCCGAAGACGAGCCAGCCGATCAGGTTCTCGCCGATCCAGTCGTTCCAGCGCTTGTTGGAGAAGAGGAGCCGGTGGGCGGCTTCGTGGTTGAGGGTGAGGACCCGCTGGAACCACGAACCCATGGCGACGAACACGAACGCGTAGGTCGGGATGGCGGCCGCGAGCGGCCAACCCCCCGCGAGCACGGCGAGCCCGCAGTAGAGGAAGGGCAGGCTCAGGGTGAAGACGACAAGCATCGCGTTGACGACGTTGGGGATGCGGCGCAGTTCGGCCCGGAACTCCGGCTTCGGGCGACCGTCGGGGCGAAGGCGGTCGCTGCCGGCGAAGGGGGCGATCGCGTCGGCCTCGGGCGCGAGCCCACCGGTGAAGCGCGCGACCTTCTCGTCGTGGGTCATGTCCGGCGAGAGGGTGGCGGCCATCGACGGTGGGCCGACCGAGTTGAACGTCTCCATGGTCATGATGTTACGCATCGAGCGACAGGCATCGCAACCGATGTAACACTCAGCTTCGCTCGGTCACGACCTGACGGGGATGGGACTCGACGTGAGAGTCACGGGGCAGACCCTGCGCACACGTTCCCTTGCGCGCCCGGGAACCTTCAATCCGGTCGGGCTCGCCCCCGACTCGCCGGACCCCGGCGATCAACGGCAGCGCCAGAGCGGTCAGGATGCCCCCGGTGACATAGCCCGCGGCGAACCCGCGGGCGTCGGCGAGCCGACCGAGTGCGAGCTGACCGCCGGTCCCGCCGATCGATCCGACCATGGCGTCGAAGCTGATCACCGTCGCCCGCTGTTCGGTCGGCGCCACGTGATGGACGTACGCCTGACGCACCGGCGTGATCACGCCCATCGAGGTCGTGACGAGCAGGAAGAACACCACCGCGACGTAGAAGTTGTCGGCGAGGCCCATCCCGAGCAGGCCGATCGTCGTCGTGACCGACCCACCGAAGATGATCGTCGAGCGTCGGCCACACGAGCGGGTGAGCAGCTCGACCAGCTGGTTGCCGGCGATCGTCGACACCGACATCAGCGCCGTGATCACGCCGACCACCCAGATCTGGTCGCTCTCCAGCAGCTCGAGCAGGTAGGGCTGCATCGCGTAGAACGCGTAGCTAAGGAAGGCGCCGCGGATCATGCCCGAGAGCATCAACAACCGCATGCCGGAGTGCCGCCAGCCGAACGTGATGCCGACCTGGGTCTGGTTGCGGAGCTCGGAGCCGATGTTGCCCAACTCGAGGGGCCGCGGCTGGAACCCGAGATCGAACATGTTGCGGAACGCCATCCCGAACAGGCCGGCCAGCAGCAGCCCTCGCACGACGAACGGCACCGAAAGGTCGATCTGGCCGAGGAAGCCGCCGGTGGTCGTGCCGATCAGCATGGCGACGCCGGTGACCTGCGCCGATCGGGCGAAGATGTGGTCGAGGTCGCCGGACTCCCCCACCGAGCGCAGCGCATCGACCAACCACGCCTCGAGCGCACCGGAGTAGAAGGTGAAGCCGAGCCCCATGAAGACCGACACCGCGCCGAACACCCACGGGCCCGACTCGGTCTCGGCACAGATCAGATAGAGGATCGTGGTCACCGCGAGGACCGCGATCGCGAGCAGATAGCTGACCCGCCGACCCAGGGTGTCGGCGATGACGCCGGTCGGGATCTCGAACATCACCATGCCCGCCGAGAACACGGCGTTGACCACGAACACCGCCTGGACGGACAGGCCGGCATCGAGCAAGAAGAGGGTGTTGACGCCCCAGATCAGTGAGGCGGCCAGCGTGTACAGCCCGGCCAGCCAGTAGTAGCGGCGGATGATGTCGGCAGCCGTCATGGGCGCACCCTACGGCATCGACGACGATCGATATCGGGCCGGTCAGGCGGCGATCAGTCGTATCCTCAACGCCCGTGAGTGCGAACCCCGCCCCGACCATCGGCTACCTCGGCCCGCAGGGCACCTTCACCGAGCAGGCGCTCGTCGGCCAACCCGACCTCGCCGCCATGGACATGCGCCCGCAGGGGTCGATCGTCGAGGTGCTCCGGGCGGCCGAGCGGGGCGATGTCGACTACGGCTTCGCCGCGATCGAGAACATGATCGAGGGGTCGGTCAACGCGACCCTCGACACGTTGGCGTTCGAATCCGAGTCGCTGCTGATCCAGCGCGAGGTCGTGATCAACATCAACCTCAACCTCCTCGTCCATCCCGGGGTCGGGCTCGCCGACATCGCCCACGTGCGGTCCTACCCGGTCGCCTACGCCCAGTGCCGGCGTTACCTCGCCGACGCGCTCGGCCACGCCGCCATCGAGGCGACCAACTCCACCGCGGACGCCGCTCGCGAACTCGCCGAGAGCGGACGGCTCGACACCGCCGCCATCGCGCCGGCCCGCGCTGGCGAGGTGTACGGCCTCGAGGTGCTGGCCGCCGACATCGAGGACCATCCCGAGAACCAGACGCGCTTCGTGCTCGTCGGCCGCGATGGCATCACCGCACCGTCGGGCCATGACAAGACGTCGATCCTGATCTACCAGCGAGCCGATGCACCGGGATCGTTGGTCGGCATCCTCCAGGAGTTCGCCGCCCGATCGATCAACCTCACCCGCCTCGAGTCACGTCCGACCCGCAAGGGGCTAGGCGACTACTGCTTCCTCATCGATTGTGAGGGGCACATCAGCGACGAGGTCGTGGGCGATGCACTGCGCAACATCCAGATGAAGCAGGGCACGGTGAAGTTCCTCGGTTCCTACCCCTCGGCCTACGGCACCGCCGCGGTCCAGGAGGCGAACCGCGACGGGGTCGCCGCGGCCAACGCGTGGCTCGCCGACCTGCGCACTCGCATCCGTTAAAGGGGGCTACGCCGTCGTGGCGCTGAAGGCCGCGTCTTGCTCAGCGCGCAATCGGTCGACGACTCGGCCCTCCGGAACTTCGACGTCGGCGTAGGTGATCGGCTGGTCCTTCGCCACGGGTCGAACCACGCGGCACCCGTCGCTCAGGCCGATCGGCAGGTGCTGGCCGCGGTTGGCCTCAGCCGCTTCCTTCACGATCCCGTAGGCAGCGAATCCTCCGAAGCCGTCGACGATGTCGCCGACCTGAAGATCCTTCTTGGCGAGGCTGATGACGTCACAGACCGGCGCACCGATCGGTGCGACGGTCGCATCGTCGAAGTCGACCGCGCGCGCGACGCTCAAGGTCGCTTCGAGATGCGGCAGGTGGTACGGCCGGTAGAAGCAGAAGAGCGGGCCGTCGCCCATCTTGTAGTGCGACATGTAGTACATCCGCTCTGGATGATCGTCGTAGCCGAGAACGAACACGCCGGGTCCGGGCTCGGCGCCGAGCAGGTAGTCGATACAGCCACCGCTCTCGAGGAGCTCCTCGACATCGAACAGATCGAGGGCGTCGGTGACGAACTCCGCCTCGGGGCCGCGCATACCGCCGGGGAGCGGGGCGAACCCGACGGCGTTGCCGATGATCGCCATCTCGAAGGCGAGCTTGGTGCCATCGGCGAAGTTCGTCGCCATCTCCGGGGTCAAGCCATAGGTCGCGGCGTACGCCGCTTGGGTCTCGGGCGTGCGATACGGGTCGAGGATGCCCTTGAGGTTGCCCGCGAGGAGCGGTCGACATCCGATCGACTTCACCCAGCGGAACAGATTGAGGGTGCAGCCGGGCTGATCGCCGTCGGCGTTGGTGAACACCAACCCAGCACGCCGCGCCTTCTCGTTGAGGATCGGGCCGAGCGTGGCGTCGAGCTCGGCGTTCTGCAGGATCACGTGCTTCCCGTGATCGATGGCGTCGAGGGTCACGTCGGCTGCGAACGAGACGTGACCCGTGGCTTCGAGCACCGCGTCGACCTGTTCGGCGCGGCAGGCGACCGACGGATCGTCGGTCACCACGCGTTTGCCCTGCGCGATCAGGCGGTCGGCTTCTTCGGGCGTCTCGGCGTGGGCCGCTTCGATACCCACTTGCTCGAAGGCTTCAATCGCCTTGGACAGGGTGCGGTTGTACAGCACCGCGCACTCCATGCCGAGCTGGTGCTGCTCGATCTGCAGGACGACGCCCCGTCCGATGTAGCCCGCGCCGACGATGGCGACGCGGATCGGACGGCCTTCCTGCTCACGTTGCTCGAGTGCTCGGTCGACGATGATCATGCTGACTCCTGTCGGTCAGTTGGGGGGATGTCTGAGCGGCGAGACCCACACTCGGTCAACCCCGCGGGTCGACCAGCGGCGGCCAGGCCTGGTCCTTTTCTGAGACGACGTTCGGGGTGATCGGCCAGTCGATGCCGACAGCCGGATCATCGAAGCGGAACCCGACCTCGGCGGCTGGGTGGTACGGCGTCGACACGGAGTAGCTGGCGATCGCATCGTCGGTCAGCGTGAGGTAACCGTGGGCGAAGCCGGCAGGGACGAAGACCGAACGCAGGCTGGTGTCATCGAGCTCGAACCCAGCCCACTGCAGGTAGGTGGGGGACTCCGGGCGCATGTCGACGGCGACGTCGAAGATCCGGCCACGGATGCAGGTGACGAACTTGCTCTCGGCGTACTCGTCGCGTTGATAGTGGATACCGCGCATCGTGCCGGCCTCTCGACTCATCGAGACGTTGCGCTGCACGACCGGGTGGTCGATCCCGGCCTGGGTGAGTTCGTCGGTGCAATACAGGCGTGCGAAGTACCCGCGTTCGTCCTCGCGGAAGTCGAGCTCGATGAGCTTCACCGGGTCGAGGGAAGTGTCGTGAATCCGCATCGCTGATCAGGTTGTCGCTGCCGGGGCGGCGAGCAGGGTCTGGTAGGCGTCGATCTGGCTGCGGGTCATCGCCACCATGTCGGTATCGCCGCGGTAGAACGCGCGATACCAATCGACCAACCAGTCGAGCGTGAGGTCGAGGTCGAGTCGCGGGCGCCATCCGAGCAGTTGGTCAGCCTTGCTGATGTCGAGTTTCAGCAGATGGGCCTCATGAGGGTTGGCCGCATCGTCGAGCTTCCATGACGCACCGTCGCCCCATCGGCCCACGATCTCGTCGATCACATGACGTACCGTCGCAGCGCCGACCGGGCCGAAGTTCCAGCCGTCGGCGTACGCATCACCGCCCTCCCCGAGGCGTTCGGCGAGGAGCAGATAGCCGCCGAGCGGCTCGAGTACGTGCTGCCAGGGGCGGGTCGCGTTCGGCGACCGCACGATGATTGGCGCACCGGCCGACAGGGCCTCGACGCTGTCGGTCACCAGACGATCGGTGGTCCAGTCGCCACCCCCGACCACGTTGCCAGCTCGGGCCGACGCGACCCGTGCCGAATCGTCAGAGCCAAAGAACGACCGTCGATACGCCGCGGTGACAATCTCGGCTGCGCCCTTGCTCGCGGAGTACGGATCGTGACCACCCATCGGGTCATCTTCACGGTAACCCCAGACCCACTCCCGGTTCTCGTAGCACTTGTCGGTCGTGACCACGACGACGCCGCGCACCGAGGGACAGCTGCGGACCGCTTCGAGTACGTGGGCCGTACCCATGACATTGGTGGCGAAGGTCGGGACGGGCTCGTCGTAGGAAAGCCGCACGATCGGTTGGGCAGCGAGATGGAGCACGATCTCGGGCGAGAAGTCGGCGATCGTCTCAACCACCGAGTCCAGGTCGCGAATGTCGCCAACCACGTGCTCGATCTTCGATTCCAGGTCGAGGATCTCGAACAAGTTCGGGTCGGTGGCGGGCGGCAGCGCGAACCCGCGGACGACGGCCCCCAGGTCGTGGAGCCACAGGCTGAGCCAACTGCCCTTGAATCCGGTGTGGCCGGTGACGAGTACGCGCCGACCTTGCCAGAACGCTGGATTCATGCCGATTCCTCCCGTAGAGCCCAACCGAGGCTTGCCGATACGAGACACGCCGACGCCCGCTGGCTCGGAGACACTCGCACACTACTACGTCGACCCTCAGGCATCTCCCTTGAGGGCAGGGCGTCAACGCCTGGCTCGCCGACCTGCGCACTCGAATCCGCTAGTCGTCGTTGCGGTGTTGGCTCACGGGCCGCAGCGCGACCGCGACGCGCTCGACGTCCTCGGACAGGAACGGGGCGAGCCCATCGATGCGGTGCAGGTGACCACTCACCTGGTCGAGCGACGCGATGAGGGTCCGCACGCCGGCGTGATCGAGTTCGGACGACAGGGCGAGACAGGCGCTCCGGGTCACATCGAGCACGTCGACCTCGAGGGTGGTCGCGGTCCCCGGGACCCGACCGACCGCCTCGGCGAACGCCAGCCCGGCTGACCGGAACAGCAGGCTCACCTGCGCCCACGCCTGGCGGGCCTCCGGCGGGATCGCGAGACGGTGGCGGGTCATGACCTTGGCGGTCACCTCGAGGATCTCCGCCGTCCAGCCGAGCGCCTGCGCATCGGTCCCGCCGGTCTCCAGGATGCGGACGAGGCGGCGCGACGCCTCGATGTCGGTGGGATCGACCCCGTCGGTCGGTGGATCGTCGACGCCACCGACGATCATCGGCAGCGTCATGCGCGCCGCGCCGACGACGGTCTCGACCAGTTCGCGGTCATGCACAGCGGCTCCTGGGGGACAGGAGAGCGTTATTACCGGCCGGTAACATAGCGTAGGCACGCGGCGGCGCAACGTGGAAAACTGAAAGAGTGAACACGGGCCAGCACGACGAGCCGACGACCTACTACGAGCGGGCGTATTCGATCCAGGAGCACGAGACGAAGGACTTCTACGCCCAGTGGGCCGCGACCTACGACGAAGAGCTCGTCGGTGGCCGCGGCTACGCGATGCCCGGGCGCTGTGCCGCCGCGTTCGACGCCCACGTCAACGACCGATCGGCACCGGTGATCGACCTGGGGTGCGGCACCGGCCTACTCGCCTCACGGTTGCGCGACCTCGGCCACCAGACGATCGACGGCATCGACTACTCGCCGGAGATGTTGGCCGAGGCGGAGAAGACCGGCGCCTACCGCTCGTTGTGGTCCGCCGACCTCAACGAACCGCTCGCGATCAACGACGGGGCCTACGGCGCCGTCGCAGTCATGGGCGTCTTCTCGTTCGGGCACGTCTACGCCGCCGCCCTCGACGAGTTCCGCCGGATCCTCGCCCCGGGCGGGCAGATGATCATCGGGGTCAACGAAGTGTTCGTCGAGGAGGGTTCGCTGGTGGCCAAGCTCGATCAGATGCACGCCGACGGACTGCTCGATGTCCACGTCCGCGAGTACGGCGAACACATGCCCGCGTCAGAGGTGAACGGCTGGGTCTACGTCGCTCAGCGCGTCGACTCGTGACCGAAGCCGTCGACTGGCTCCAGGAGCACCGGCACGGCGCCTGAGTACGCTCGTCCCATGGCCAAGCCGTACCGCAACACCCAGTTCTCTTGGGTCTATCTCTTCCCGCTCGTCTTCTTGGTGCCGTTCGTGATCGTGATGACCGCCCAAGAGAACGCGTGGTGGGTCGGCCTGATCGTCGCGGTCATCCTCGCCTTCGTGTACGGCATGTTCTTGACGCTCAACACCAGAGTCGAACGCGGTGAGTTCCGCGCCCACTTCACCTACGGCTGGCCTCGGCGGGTGATCCCGGTCAGCGCGATCCAGTCCCATGAGCGGGCTCGGGGGAAGTGGTGGCACGGCTGGGGGATCCGGTTCATCCCCGGCGGCATGCTCTACAGCGTCTGGGGGCTCGACACCGTCGAGATCCGTTACCGCGACGCACGAAAGGGCAAGGACCGCATGTTCCGGGTCGGCACCAACGACCCCGAGGGACTCGACGCGGCGCTGACCGAGGCCCGCGCCAACCGGAGCTGACCGGCCGCGCGGAGACGTCCGAATCCGTCTGGGCCGTCGTCGTACCGTCCAGTCCATGATCACCATCGAATTCACGTCCGGTATCGACCCAACCGAGCTGCGCGCGGCGCTGGACCGGGGCGTCGACCACGGCGGCAACCCGATCGAACCGTTCGTCGACGACGATGGGGGTTGGCCGCTTCGGTGCTGCCTCGCCGACTCCGCGCCCGGCGACGAGATCGCGATCATCGCCTGGTCGCCGTTTCCGTGGACGGGGGCCTACGCCGAGCGGGGACCGATCGTCGTGCACGCCGGCGAATGCGCCGGCTCTCACCCGACCGCCGAGCTCCCCACCGGATTCGCCGAGCGAGCCATGACCCTGCGGCCGTACGGCCACGACCAGCGGATCGCCTATCACCGGGTCGTCCATGTCGGCGCCGACGAGTCGATCGAGGATGCGGTCGCGGCGGTCCTCACCGAGGCCGACGTCGACTTCGTGCACGGCCGCAACGTGACCGGCGGGTGCTATGCCTTCACCGCTCGGCGTGCGAATCAGGTCGTCTCGTAGACCTGCAGCGCGGCGGCCAAGGCAACCGACTGATCGAGACACCGGTCGACCTCGGTGCCGGTGACGAAACCGACCGACTCCAAGCGACGGAGTGCGGCCGGCAAGACGACCGCGACGGACTGCCCCATCGACCAGGTCAGCCGAACAGGGAGGAAGCCGTCGGCGGTGGGCTGCATCGCTCGCAACGCCGCGACTTGGGCTTCGAGGACCGCGACCCGACGGCTGAGGTCACGTCCGACGACCGGTTGGGGCACCGCCCCGACAATGCGGTCGAGGTCGTCGGCGAGCCCCTGCGCCGCTTCGACGAGCGACTCCAGCGTGGGGCGGTTCATGTCTCGGCGAGGTCGATGAACCGGCCGTCGACCAGGCCGGGCACCAGCTCACTGACGTGGGCCGCACTCGCGAGCAGCACATCCGCGGGATGATCGGCCCGGGTGAGCTCGCGGCCCGAGGTCGACGCCTGGAGCTCCTCGACGATCGACGTCTCCACCGTGCGCCAGGCCGCCGCGGCGACGCGAGCCTCGGGGCTGAGATCGTCGGGCGCGAACAGCGACAGCACAGCGCCTGCCCCCCAGAGATCCTCGATCGCGGCGCGCATCGGGCCCGTCGCCCCATTCCAGCGTTCGCCCGCGGCGATCACCGCGACCGAGACGTCCTGGTCGGCGAACCACGCGCCCACCGCCGCCGCGTTGCGCAAGCAGGCCGCAACCGCGGATTGCGCACCGGCGTCGATCGCACCCGAGAGCAGTGCGGAACCGTTGGGCGAGGGGAGCACGAGCCGTGTCCCCGCGGGGAGCTGCTCGAGCGACGCCGGCGAAAGCGTGTACGGGTGCGACCCACCGCGCGGCCCGGCGACGATCGCGTCGACCGATTCGGCGAACGCGGCCTCGCTGCCGTCGTGCCACTTGTACGGGAAGACCTCGGCGCCGCGCCCGAGGGCCACGTCGACACAGGTCGTGAACGACAACACGTCGACGACGATCACGACGTCGACCGTGGGCGCGAGGGTTCGCAGCCCCATCGGGCCCCACTCGAACCGAACCCGATACGCGCTCTGGGTCAGATGGTCGGCGGCAGTGATCGACTCAGGCATCGCCGTCGCCGGACCTGGTCAGCGCCAGCCGCCGTACCCGGCTCGGCCGGTCCAGGGTCGACTGGCGAACCGCCACCGCGGCGGCTCGTCGGGGGTCGTGGCCGCGGACGGCCGCGGCCACAGGGCCTCGTAGGCGACGAGGATCGCGGCCATCTCTTCATCGGTTGGCTGAGGGTCGACGGAGAGCGACATGGCTACAGCGGTACGTTCCCGTGCTTGCGGTCGGGGATCTCTTCACGCTTGGACTCGAGCAGGCGGAGCCCGGCGATCAGCTTGCGGCGGGTCTCGGACGGCTCGATCACGTCGTCGACGTAGCCGCGCTCGGCCGCGAGGTACGGGTTGGCGAGCCGATCGGTGTAGTCGTCGACGAGCTCGGCCCGGCGGGCGTCGGGGTTGGCCGCCTCGGCCAGCTCGCGGCGGTAGACGATCTCGACGGCACCCTGCGGACCCATCACTGCGATCTCCGCCGTCGGCCAGGCGAGCGAGATGTCGCAACCCACGCCCTTGGAGTCCATCACCACGTACGCACCGCCGTAGGCCTTGCGGGTGATGACGGTG
>CAZEML010000062.1:0-19145 GCA_964513285.1 uncultured Candidatus Nemicrothrix sp. | reverse complement strand
ACCGTCGTCTTCGGACCGGCCGATGATCACTTTGCGGTTCCGGCGCTGACGGTCGAAGCGACGGGTGGATGTGTCGCGCGATTCGTTCTCGGCCACCCACTGACGCGTGCGCTTCGCATGAAGGTCCGCAGGCGGAACGATCGGGCTCTGGTTCAGCTCGGCGTCGGCCTTCGCGGGATCGTCTGCCTTCTCCGCAGCAGCGGCGTTCGCCTGCGCATGAGCTTCGGTGATCTCACCCGCCCGCAGTCGCTGCGCGGTCTCCGGCATCAACTCGAGAGTCTTCGCCGTGCCCGCCGCTCGCTTCGCGGCCTTGTCACCGACCTTCGCCTTCGACCGCAACACCGTGTCTGACGGCAACCCACCGTCACCGAGCCCATCGATCGCCGCCATCACCTCGAGCCGACGCGACGCCAGAAACGACTCCAACCCGGCGACGTCCGCCAGCATCGATTCCAGCTGCGGGCGCGTGAGGAGGCCGACATCCACGGTCTCGACTCGCTCGAACATGCCCGCCAACATGTCCACACCCTATACGAACATACGTTCGCTTTGCAAGAGAATCACCCACTTTCTTCGTCGGCCGGAACACACGTCGTGCCGTCATCGGTCACGACCGGGATGAGGTCGGGACCACACATCCCGAAGAGCTCGTCCTCCGCCAGCAGCTCCTCACCGGCGATCAGGCAGTCGACGACGAACCCCATCGCGACCGACTCCTCCGCCGCCGGGTCGGCTTGAGCGAGACACGCGGCGAACAGCTCCTCGCCGGGGTCGAGGCATGCCATCAGGTCGGCCTCGGGCCACCACGCCTGACAGAAGTCCAGATGCGGCGTCGGCTCCCCGTCGTCGACATCGCTGCACAGATCGTCGATGCTGCGCGTGCTGCCGTCGGCCGGCACCTGATAACTCACCACGACGCCGTTGTCGCAGGTCACCTCGGCCCATTCCGGGGTGGGTGCCGTGGTCGTGGTGGTGGACGGCGCGGCGGTCGTTGTCGGCGCAGCGGTCGTCGCCGGCACCGAAGACGTGGTCGATGAGGTCGTCGACGGCGCAGCCGCGACGGTCGTCGAGACCGGATCATCCCCGCCGGCGTCGCCGCTCGCCACGGTGGCCGGGTCGTCAGCGGTGTCGGTGCACGCGCCGGCCAGGGTCGAGAGGACGACGATGGCGACGATCGCGAGCGGACTACGTGCGGGATGAAGCGAAGGGCGCATGTGAGAGGGACGACTCACACCGCCGAGTTCTGACACCCCTCGAGTGCTTGTCGGTCAGCGAGCCCGATTCCAGTGGCGCTCGAGGCGCACACCGACCTCGGCCAGCTCGGCGGCGAAGCGCTCACGCTCACCGTCGACGGCCGACGCAGCGAGGACGGCCAGCAGCCCGTGGCGGGTCGCTACAGCGAAGCCTTCGTCGTCGAGCCGCCCGCCGGCCCAGTGGTCCATGGCACCGATCCAGGAGATGAAGATCTGCCGCCCGAGACCGGCGACGTCGACATCGCCACGGAGCACTCCGATCTCCTGCGCGCGTCGGAGCGCGGCCACCTGCAGGCTCGACGGGTCGGCCATGTCACGAGCCGGGTCGCTCCCGACCGGACGGCCGGCGGCGACGATGCGGCGGTAGGCCATCGAGTGTTCGGTGAACGCGGCGACCGAGTGATCGACGATGAGGTGGGCGACGGCGATCGGATCCTCGTCTCGCGCCGAGGCGGCCGCGACGCGCTCGACGAGCCCTTCGACGACTCGGTCGATGATCGCCCGGAGCAGCTGATCTCGGGGTCCGACGAGGTTGTAGACGGTGGCGGTCGAGACGCCGGCCCGGTCGGCGATCCGGTCGGTGGTGAGGTCATCGACAGCGGACTCGTCGAGCAGTTCGACCGCAGCGTCGAGGATCGCTTCTGTGCGCATCGCCTTGTTTCGCTCACGCAGACCGGTCACGAGGCCAGTCTGGCCGGTTCTCGATTTCTTGACAACTCTCTAACTTTAGAGTCGACTACAACTATGCGGCACGACGAACAGATCCGACTGGTCAAGGAACTCCTCGCTCGACTCGACTCGGGCACCAACGTCGATGCTGGCGGACTCCGCAAGAACCCGGTCGAGGTGTACACCGACCCCGAGCTCGCGAAGCGAGAGTGGGACGAGTTCTTCAGCAGCCGCCCGCAGTTGATCGGCCTGTCCGGCGACCTCCCCGAAGCCGGTTCGTTCCTCACCACCGAGGATTTCGGCGTGCCGGTCATCGCCACCCGTGACGCCGACGGCGCCTTCCATGCGTTCATCAACGCCTGCCGCCACCGCGGCGCGGTGTTGATCGAGGAGCCGCGCGGCACAGCTCGTCGCCTCACCTGCCCCTTCCACGCCTGGACCTACGACCCCGAAGGCACCCTCGTCGGCCTCCCGAAGCAGGACCACTTCGGCGACGTCGACACCGAGTGCCTCAGCCTCGTCGAGTTGCCGTCGCTGGAGTGGAACGGCCTGCTCTACGTGCACCCCGACCCCGACGGCGTGATCGACCCCGACGAGATGTTCCCCGCCGACCTGGCGGCCGAGCTCGCCGAATGGAACTACGGCGAGCTCACCTACCTCGACGCCGACAGCTACGACGTGGAATGCAACTGGAAGCTCGCGATGGACACCTTCGGCGAGACCTACCACTTCGCGTCGTTGCACAAGGACACGCTCTTCCCCGTCTTCCACGGCAACGTGCAGTGCTATGACACCTTCGGGATCAACCACCGCATGATCCTCACCAAGCGGGCGATCGACGAGATGCGCCTGCTGCCCGAAGCCGAGTGGGACATCACGGTCGCCGGCCTCCCCGTCTACTGGTTGTTCCCCAACACCCAGTTGATGCCCTTCGAACGGGGCGCCTACCTGGTGCGGGCGTTCCCCGACCCGACCAACCCCGGCCGCCATGTCTCGCGTATCACCTTCTACCTGCGCCCCGACGTCTCGGTCGAGGAGTACTTCGACGAGGTCGAGGAGTCGCGCCGCCACCTCATCGACGATGGCGAGGAGGTGGCGTTGCAGCGCATGATCGCCCAGGGGTTCGCCAACATCATCCGCGACGAGGACTACTGGATGTCGGCCAGCCAGCAACGCACCGCCGAGTCGGGCCGGGTGAGCCACTCGCTCTTCGGACGCAACGAGCCGGCGCTGCACCACTACCACTCGACCTACCGCGCCCTGCTCGGCTTGGATCCGCTCCCCCTCCTGAGCGAAGCCGAGGTCTGACCCTCACGACGCCGCGAGGCGCCCGCGAAGACGGTCGGCCCGCTCGACGACCTCCTCGGGGCCGACCACGCGTAGCGGTGCGTGCATGGCGAGCTGAGCGATCTCGAGCACGAGCTGGTCGAGACGGTCCCCGCGCACGACCACCGTGCACCGCCCAGCCGCAGTCTCGACGACCTGGTGGTCGAGCCGCGCCAGCGGACGCTCGATCTCGGCGGCCGATGCCGACACCTCGACTCGTGCTTCGCTTCGGCGAGGCATCGAGGCAACCGAGTCGGCGAGGAACGTCGCGGCATCGCCGCCGGGGATCGGACGGGCGACGAACCGCCGCCCGGCGAGCCGCACGTCGTCGAGGCGGTCGAGCCGGAAGATCCGCCAGTCGGCCCGGCGGAGATCCCACGCGATCAGGTACCACAGGTGGCCGGCGGACAGCACCTGATGGGGCTCGACGAGCCGCCGCTCCTCCTCGCCCCCACTGGTTCGATACTCGAACCTGACCTCCTCGCCATCCCGGCAGGCGGCCGCCAACGTGCTGAGTGTGGCCGGGGCGACGACCGTCCCGCCATCTCTCGTTCGCTGGAGGGACACGACACTCTGCTCGAGTGCGGCGACGCGACGACGCAGCCGGTCAGGCAGCGCCTGTTCGACCTTCAGCATCGTGCGGACCGCCGTGTCCTCGATCCCGGCGACGGCCGCGCCGGCCGCCGCCCGCAAGCCGACCACGAGGGCCACCGCCTCGTCATCGTCGAACATCAGTGGGGGGAGACGGGCACCAGCCGCGAGTCGATACCCGCCGTCACGTCCGGGAGTCGCGTCGACGGGATAGCCCAACGCACGGAGCCGGTCGACGTCGCGCCGAATGGTTCGCTCGGTGACCTCGAATCGCTCCGCGAGCTCGCTCGCCGGCCACTGCCGCCGGCTCTGTAGCAGGGAGAGCAAGCTCAACGTGCGCTCGGTCGGATCGATGGCCATTCGCCGAGTCTCTCATGAATGCGGACGAATCTTGCCCGCATTGATTTCTAGGTTCGACGCAGCGGGAACCGCCCGCACCGAAAGCGAGACGACCCATGTACGACCCCCACGACTTTCCCGAGCCGACGATGATCGCGGTGAACGGGGTGAAACTCGAGGTGTTCGAGACCGGCCGGGAGCATGCCGACAACCCGATCGTGCTCTGCCATGGCTGGCCCGAGCACGCGTTCTCGTGGCGGCATCAGATCGCTCCGCTGGCAGCAGCCGGCCATCACGTGATCGTTCCCAACCAGCGGGGGTTCGGAAACTCCTCCCGCCCGGCCGACGTGGGCGCCTACGACATCGAGCAGCTCGCCGGTGATCTCGTCGGCCTCCTCGATCACTTCGGCTACGACCGCGCCACCTTCATCGGCCACGACTGGGGGGCCGGGGTCATCTGGTGGCTGGCCCAACTCCACCCGACCCGGGTCGCCCAGGTGGTCGCGCTGGCGATGCCGTACATGGAGCGGGGCGACCGACCCTGGCTGGAGATGATGGAGGAGATGCTCGGACCGGACTACTACTTCGTCCACTTCAACCAGCAGCCAGGCGCGGCCGACGCGGTCCTGGACGCCAACCCCCGGCGCTTCCTCACCAACCTGTACCGGGCGAACGTGCCCCCGGCGGCCCCTCAACCCGGGAACGTCATGATCCAGCTCGCCCAGGCCGAGCACGTCCCCGGCGATCCCATCCTGAGCGACGCGGAACTCGGCGTCTTCGTCGACGCCTTCGAATCGTCCGGATTCACCGGGGGCATCAACTGGTACCGCAACATCGATCGCAACTGGCAGCTGCTCGCCGACGCCGAACCGATCATCCACCATCGGGCTCTCATGATCTACGGGACCCACGACCAGGTGCCACCCAACCCGCGGCTCGTCGACTTCGTCCCGAACGTCGAGGTCGTCGAACTCGACTGCGGCCACTGGATCGCCGACGAACTCCCCGAGGAGACGACGTCGGCGATCCTCGAGTGGCTCGGTCGTCGGTAGGCCCGGAGCGCACTCGCCCCGGCGCGGGCACGCTTGGTACGTTCGCCGTGATGTCAGCACTCTCCATCCGCCGGACCGGCGCCGCGCTCGGCGCCGAGGTCACGGGAATCGATCTCGACCAGGCGACCGAGGAAGACGTCGCCGCGATCCGCGCTGCGCTCCTCGAGCACCTCGTGCTGTTCTTCCCGAATCAGGAACTGACCCTCGATGGTCATGTCGCACTCGGGCGCAAGTTCGGCGAACTCGAGATTCATCCGAATCTGCCTCGTCCCGACGACGACCACCCCGAGGTCGTCGAACTGAAGGCGTCTCACGGAGGCATCGCCGATGAGTGGCACAGCGACGTCACGTTCCTGCCGAACCCCTCGGTGATGTCGATCCTGCACATGGTCGAGTGCCCCGACATCGGGGGCGACACGATGTGGGCCAACCAGTACCTCGCCTACGAGACGCTGTCCGCGCCGATGCGGGAGATGGTCGATTCGCTCCACGTCATCCACAACGCGTCACCCCATGGCAAGCCCGAGATGATGGCGATGCATCCACTCGTGCGCATCCATCCCGAGACGGGCCACCGCTCACTGCTCACGAACGAGCACTTCAGCAAGCGCATCGTCGAGCTCAACCACACCGAATCGCAGTCCCTCCTGCAGATGCTGTGGGACTGGTCGGTGCGCGAAGAGCTGTGCGTGCGCCACAGCTGGACGCCGGGCACCGTCGCGATGTGGGACAACCGCTGCACGCAACACGCGGTGGTCGCCGACTTCCACGGCGAACGCATCATCCAGCGCGTCACCGTGCTCGGCGACCGTCCCGAAGGCGATCCGCCCCGCTGGCAACCGCACAGCGTCGATCAGCTCTCAGCCACCACGGTGCACGACAAGATCCTGCACCAGTACTTCCGCGCCAACCCCCACGCGTTCAGCGCGGAGTAGGCACAATCGATCCCACCGGGGCGGACGCCGCAGCGTGCGGTCGTCAGCCCCGGCTGGATTCGGGTCAGATGGGACGGACGTTGAGCGCCTCGTCACCCTTCTTGCCGGGCCCGATGTCGAACTCGACGGTCTGGCCCTCCTCGAGCGACTTGAAGCCATCGCCGGCGATGTTGGAGAAGTGAACGAAGACGTCACTGTCCCCTTCGCGGGAGATGAAGCCGAAGCCCTTCTCGTTGTTGAAGAACTTCACGGTTCCTTGCATGGTGTTTCCTTCCTCGTTGGGCCCGACAACGTGTCGAGCTCCAGTTGAGTTCTTGGGTTTCGTTGCCCGAGGGCGTCGAGACGTCAGCGCTCGGGTGTCCGCGTCAGTGATCGAGCACTCGAGGCCGACCGCCTTCTGAATCCGGCGTACATCCTTCACCTGGTCAGGCTGGACCAATGAGACAACGATGCCACCGCGGCCGCCTCGGGCGGTCCGACCGGATCGGTGCACATAGTCCTTGTGGTCAGCGGCGACGTCGAAGTGGATGACCGACGCCACATCGTCGATGTGGATTCCTCGCGCCGCGACATCGGTCGCGACCAAGGCCTTCGTCTGGCCGGTCGAGAAGGAGGCGAGCGCCCGGTTGCGCTGGCTCTGGCTCCGGCCGCCATGAATGGCAGCAGCCTCCACGCCGGCGCGTGCCAGCTGCTTCTTCAGCCGATCCGCGCCATGACGGGTGCGACAGAAGACGACCGCAGGCGACGCCGCCTGGATCGTCTCCGCGGTGATGCGGGTTCGCTCGGTTCGCTCGACGTCCCAGAAGTGATGGTCGGCAGCGGTCACATCTGGCGTGTCCTCACCGACCTCGTGGCGAACCGGATCGCGCTGGTAACGGCGCGTGAGCTCAGCGATGTCGCCGTCGAGCGTCGCCGAGAAGAGGATGGTCTGACGGTGGGTGGCGGTCTGGTCGAGGATGCGCCGCACCGCAGGCAGGAATCCCATGTCGGCCATCCGGTCCGCTTCGTCGAGCACGACTCGATCGACATCAGCGAGCGTCAGATCGCCCAGCTGGATGAGGTCTTCGAGCCGACCCGGACAGGCGACGAGAATGTCGACGCCGCGCCGCAGGGCGGCGCGCTGTGGACCATGGCCGACACCGCCGTACACGACGGCGACTCGGGTCTTGCCGGCGAAAGAACGGAGCTCCGTTGCGATCTGATCGGCGAGCTCGCGGGTCGGGGCGAGCACGAGGCTGCGTGGACGTCGCGACTCGGCTCGTTCAGCCAGGGCGACGAGTGGGATTCCGAACGCGAGCGTCTTGCCCGAGCCGGTCGGCGCACGGCCGCAGACGTCGCGTCCGGCGAGCGTGTCTTCGATGGTGGCCGCTTGGATCGCGAAGGGTTCGGCGATGCCGCGAGCACGGAGCGCGCCGACGATCGGCGCGGGTACGCCCAGTCGGGCGAACGTGGTGGTCATTTCTCTCCTTGCCCGCGACACGACTGATGCGGACGGATCAGGGTTCAGCGCGCATCGGCAACGTTTGCGGACGGCGGGGAGGAATCGGGGTGGTTCACGTGACTCGAAGAACCAAACCGGCCTGCGAACCCATCGGGCGGATGTCCCACCCGGGCTGGCAGCAAGGCTACCTCGACGACCGCCGAATGCCCCGTCGACCGAAACGGGGCCGACCGCCTGCGGTCGGCGTGAATGTCAGTCCGGCGCGGTGAAACGGTAGATCCGAAACGGCCCGGCGGCATCGATCGCCGCTCGCTTCGGCGGACGACCGAGCTGGTCGACGTATGCCGGGATGGCCGAGTCGGTGAAGATCACCTGACGGTCCGGGCCGATGACGACGCCGTCGGCCCAGACGACGTCCGGAGAGCGCACGAGGGTCGTGACGACGCCGTCGAGGGTCATTCGGGCGATGCCACCGTGCTCGACGTCGGTGAGATAGAGGACGTCGTCGTCACCGATGTCGATGCCGTCGTTGAGGACCTTGTCGCCGACCCGCTCGACGCGAGCCCCGAGATCGGCCTCGGTCAGCGTCGGGTCGTCGAGGTCGGCCCGGCGGACCCGGAAGAGACCGTCGTGATTGATCGCGGCGTAGTACAACCATTCGCCGTCGGCGCTGAGGGCGATGCCGTCGACCCCGACCCGGAACGACACGGCGCCCCACAGCAACGCATGGCGCCCGGACGCGGTCTGGGTGGCGATGCGTTGGGGCTGCACCGAGTCGTGGCGGCGCAACGCCGTACGCATCTGCTTGGTCTCGAGATCGAGCACGATCAACTGGGGCTTGACGAAGGTGAAGATGCCCGTGTCGGCGAGATACATGGTCGAGCCATCGGGCGAGACCCGCAGGTCCTGGGAGAAGCGGGACTGCTTCGGCGTGAACTCGAGCTCGAAACACCGCTCGCCCGTGACGAGATCGAAGCCGAGGAGCCGGGTGTTGTGGGGCTCGAGCCCTTTCGGCTCGATCACCCAGAGCCGGTCATGTCGGTCGACGTGGAGCCCGAGTGGACCGCGGAACTCGGATTGGAACTCGAGCGATGGGTACGGGACGGGCTCGCCATCGACGAGTTCGAACAGCACCGCGTCGGTGAACCTCGTGGGCTGGGCGAAGGGATGGAGGTCGAAGAAGATGCGCCCGTCGGGTGCGATCGTCACGTTGCCGGGTGGTAGGTCGAGTTCGACGAAGGTCTCGACCTCGTCCCAGGGCACGAGTGGTTCGGTCGATCGATCGACGGCGAGACGATTCCAGCGAAGCACCATGATCGCATGATAACCGAATAGCATTCGATTATTAGCCCGAGGGGCACCGAGCCGGACGGGAGAGACTGCGGATCGTGCCGAAAGAAGCGACCGATCGAGAAACCTGGCAGCGGGCGCGCCGGCCCGCGGAACAGGCTGCTCGCCGGACCGCGATCGTCGATGGTGCCCGCGAACTCCTGCGCACCGCGACGACGCCCGAAGGCATCTCGACCGCGGCGCTCGCACGGTCGGCCGGTGTCTCCGCCGCCACGATGTACACCTACTTCTCTGGTCGCGACGCGATTCTGCTCACGGCGACGGGCCATGAACTCGGCGACTGGATGGCCGACCTCACCCACCGCCTCGCCGCCGAACATCTGGACCTCGACACCGTCGCCGACCACACGAGCCGCTCGCTCGACGCCCACCCGAGCGCTCGCCGCCTCCTGCCCGCACTCCCGTCTCTGCTCGCCGGAGCGAACCCCACCGAGGCACACGACGCCAAGGCCGAACTGGGCCGCCAGGTGCGGTCGCTCGCCGCGGCGATCGAACACAGCCTCCCGACCGTCGACGGCGAGCGAGCGGTCCGGGCCCTGCGCGCCCTCGTCGTGGGCCTGTGGTCCTTCGCGACCGAACATCCCGCCGATCCCGACGTCGAGGAGATCGAGTGGTTCCGCAAGGAGTTCGGCGCCAGCTTCCGCGCGGTCCTGATCGGACTAGGCGCCGAACGCGACGCCTGATCCTGAGCGCTAGCCCTTCACGGCACCGGTGAGGAGCCCGCGGACGAAGCTGCGCTGGAGCACGGCGTAGACCGCCACGACCGGTGCGGCCACGATCACCGAAGCGGCGGCAAGACCGGTGATGTCGGTCGTGAAGTCGCCTCGGAAGAAGGTGAGACCGAGGGGCGCGGTGAGGCCGTCCTGGGTGGTGATCATCACCAGCGGAAGCAGGTACGCGTTCCAGGACCACATGCCGGTCAACACGACGAGCGTTGTCACCGCGGGTTTGGCGATCGGGATCAGCACCCGCCAGAGCGTCTGCCACGAGTTCGCGCCGTCGATGGCGGCGGCCTCGATCACATCGCGGGGCACGCCTTCGAAGAACGTGCGCATCCAGAACACACCGAACCCGAGATAGATCGCCACCTGGGGAACGATCAGAGACTGGAGCGAGTCGGTCTGACCGACCTCGCGGAAGGTGTAGAACCACGAGATCACCACCGACTCGAACGGCAGCACGAGCGACAGCAAGAAGACGTAGAAGAGCACCTCTTTGCCGCGGAACTCCATCGTCCCGAACGCGTAGCCGGCGAGGATCGAGAGCGCCGTCGCACCCATGACGGTGCCGATCGTGACGAAGACGCTGTTCAACATGAAGGTGGAGAACTGCGCGGTCTCCCACGCGTCACCGAAGTTGCCCAGGTCGACGGAGTCAGGGATGCCGAGGCTGGTGCTGTTGTCGCCTTCGGGTCGGATCGACGTGAGGAGCACGAGCACGACGGGGATGATCGTGTAGATCGCCATCATCCCGAGCACGAGGTGACCGATGAGGTTGAACCGCTTGGACCGCACGTCAGTCTCCCCGGTTGATCCGGCCGATGAGGAACGTCGCGCCGAAGACGATCACGGTCAGGATGGTCGCGATCGCGGCTGCTGACCCGACCGCGCCTTGACGGAACGCTCGTTCGTAGATGTCGAGAGCAGGGACCTGGGTGGAGGTGCCGGGCCCACCCTTCGTCATGATGAACGCGAGGTCGAAGGTGCGCAGCGCGGCGATCACCGTGAGGGTGAGCGCGACGACCAGTTCGCCTCGCAGACCCGGCAACGTGACGTGCCACAGCTGGGCCCAGAAACCGCCACCATCGCTCTGACAGGCCTCGAACAGCTCTGTCGGGATTCGTTGTGCACCAGCGAGGAACAGCACGAACACGAAGCCGGTCATCAGCCACGTGCCGACAAATCCCATCGCCGGCAACGCCCACGTGAAGTCTCCGAGCCACGCTCTCGTCCACGACTCGAGCCCGACCGCTCGCAGGATCTGGTTGACCACGCCGTCGGAGCCGTACATCCAACCCCAGACGATGCCGACCACCGCCATCGTGATCACCTGCGGGATGAAGAGCACGCTGCGATACACGCCGAGGCCCTTCATGTCACGGGCCCCGATCATGATCGACACCGCGATCAACGCGAGGGCGATCGGGAAGACCGAGAAGAACACGATGAGGATCAGCGCGTTCTTGAACGAGTTGCGGAGGTCCTCGTCGTCGAGCACCTCGGTGTAATTCGACAGCCCGACGAACTCCATGTCGTTGAGCCCGTCCCACTCGACGAACGACAAGAAGATGGTGTGGAGGAACGGGCCGACGACGAGGACGGCGAACACGACGAACGGCACCGCCAGGTACGCGTACGGCGTCAACGAGGACCGTCGACGACGGCCTCCGCCACTAGCCGGCCGCCCGGACAGATCGTCCGGACGGCCGGCAGTGGAGGCGGGACCCAGTGGCTCAGCGAGCGCCATGGCTAGCCGTCGATCTCGTCCTCATAGGCGGACTGGACATCGGCCACATACTCCTCCGGGCTGACCCGGCTGGCGAAGATCTCCTGCAACCCAGCCGTGATCGGATCGGGATCTGAGAGGGCGAAGTCGAGATAGGGCACGAGCACGCCACCGGCGGCAACCTCACCCAGCGCCGCGGAGACATCGGCGGCAAGCGATCCCTCGCCGGAGCTGACCCCGGTCGCAGCAGGCAGCTGACCCGCATCGGCCAGGATGGCCGCGGCGTCGGCGTTGGTGAGGAAATCGATGAACTCGACGGCGAGGTCCGGGTGGTCGGTCGAGCTCGACACGTGGAGCGGGCTCGAGAGGGCACCGGTCGCCGCGGGCGGCTGTCCGTCCGCTCGCGGCATCACGAAGAAGCCGATGTCGAACTCGCCGAAGGTGCTGACCATCCAGCTCCCGGTGAAGTAGTAGAGCGAGCCACCGGAGGTGAACTGGGCGTTCGCGTCGTCGTAGGTCAAGCCGTTGATGTCGTCGTTGAAGTAGCCGGCCTCAGCCCACTCCTGCAGCTTCGCGGCCGCCTCGACGTTGCCGTCGCTGGCGTAGGTGGCACCGTCACGACGCAGAACCCAGTCGTAGTTCGGCTGACCTTCGGCGATCGCGTTCTGCACCACGTTGAACGTGTGACCGCCGGGCCACTTCTCACTGTTGCCGGTGAGGATCGGGAGCACGCCCGCGTCGGCGGCGGTTGCGAGCGATGCCTCGAAGTCGGCGAACGACGCCGGTGGCACCGTGATGCCGAGATCGGCGGCGACGCTCTTGTTGTAGTACACGCCGACGATCTCATTGGTCGGCGACAGACCGTAGAGCGGGCCGTCGCCCCATCGGAGACCGTCCTCAGAGAAGCTGTTGATCTGAAGTGCGGACTCGCCGAAGAGCGCGTTCCAGCCGTACCGCGCCTCGTACGGGTCGAGGTTGAGCACGAGGCCGGCCTCGATCAGCGGTCCGTCCACGGTGTACCCGGCATTGCCCTGGAAGATGTCGGGAGGGTCGTCGCCGCTGAGCGTCAAGAGCACGGTGTCGAGGTAGTCGTCGAAGGAGCGCGAGCTGCGCTCGATCGTGACCCCAGGGTTGGCGGCCTCGAACGCGGCGATCTGCTCGTCCCAGATCGGGCTGAGGTCACCGGTTTCGTTGTCGAACATCCGCAGCGTGATCTCCTCGACCTCGCCGCCACCGTCGGAGCCGGCGTCGCTGGTCGCCTCGCCCGACGAGTCGTCATCGTCATCGCCGCATGCTGCTGCGATCAGTCCAAAGACCGCCAGCAACGCCATGAGGCGCACCAGCCATCCGTTCGAGAACTTCATTCGACTCCCCCTTCGTGGATGCCGTTCGGCATTTCTCCATCTAAAGACACTTATTCGTCGATTGCTCGACTGTTCGCAGAGTATTCGTGGAGCGAGGTCTTGGCAAGACCCAACCGAGTCGCGCGGCCCACCAGCAGCCGAATGCTGCGGTTTTCCTCCCAACTTCACAACCTTGACCACCAAGAACGACGGCCGCCGAGAACGGGACGGAACATCTCCCCACGCACAGGCAACCGGTTGCTTCCCGTCGATTCGTTGTATTAGTCTGTCTCAACGACGTAATTCCGAACGAATAGGTTCATGAGGTAGCACAACAGTGGCTGATCACAATCACGCCGAGACGACGATCGCCACCGCACCGGTCGGGGCCACCACCGCGCCCCGCATCGGCATCATCGGCGCAGGCGGCATGATCGGCCGAGTCCATGCACGAGCCGCCGAGGCGGCCGGCGCGGAACTCGTCGCGGTGTCGGCCTCGACGCCGGAGCGAGCCCAGCAGATCGCCTCGGAACTGCGAACCGAGCCACGCATCGACCCAGAGCACCTTCTGTCAGACCCAGACATCGACGTGGTGCACATCTGCACGCCCAATCACCTGCATGCTCCACTCACGGCCAGCGCGCTGAGGCACGGCAAGCACGTGGTCTGTGAGAAGCCGGTCGGCGTGGGGTTGGACGAGCTCGATGAGGTCAGTGCGGAAGCGGCCAAGCGGCCCGAGCTCCTCATCGCGGTTCCCTTCGTCTACCGCTTCTACCCCATGGTCTCGGTCGCTCGACAGCGTATGACCGACCAGCGGATCTGGGGGCTCCACGGCGGCTACCTGCAGGACTGGCTCGCCGATCCGGGGCAAACGAACTGGCGGGTCGACCCAGGCCTCGGCGGGCCGTCTCGGGCCTTCGCCGACATCGGGGCGCACTGGTGCGACCTCGCCGAGTTCCTCACGGGCCAGCGCATCGCCCGACTGACCGCACGATCGTCGGTGGCGATCAGACGTCGGTCATCGGAGACCGACCGTCTCGCGCCGACGCTCGTCGAGACCGAGGACGAGGTGGCCTTGATCTTCGAGACCAACGACGGTGTGCTGGGGACGATGCTCGCGAGCCAGATCGCCCACGGCCACAAGAACGACCTCCACATCGAGGTTCGCACCGAACGCGAGACGATCCGGTTCGCGCAAGAACAGCCCGATGAGCTCGTCGTCGGTCGCGCCGACGGGACCCTGACGTTGCAGCGAGATCTCCACGACGACGACGGGGCCTCGTTGCGCCATTCGCGGCTGCCGTCGGGGCATCCCCAGGGTTACCAGGACGCATTCGACAGTTTCGTGGCGACCGCGTACCGGAGCATCAGCAGCCCCGAGGAGGATCTGCCCGTCCTCGCCGACGGTCTGCGGGCGATGCGGATCACCGACGCCGTCCTCGAGTCCGCTCTGACCAACGACTGGGTGGAGGTCCCGTCATGAAGCTCGGATTCTTCACGGCCTGTCTCCCCGAGTGGGGCCTCGAGGCCGTTGCGGACTACGCACGCCGCGCCGGTTTCGATGCGCTGGAGCTCGCCGCCTGGCCCCGAGATGAGGATCGGCCCTTCACGGCGACGCACCTGAACGCCACCGGGTTCACCCGCGCCGACGCCGACCACACCCTGGCGCTGCTCGAGGAACGCGGTCTGACCGCGTCCTCGGTGGGGTACTACGGCAACAACCTCGACCACGATCTCGATGTTCGAGCCGCCACGAACCAGCACATCCACGCGTGTATCGACGCCGCGCAGCTGCTCGGCGTCGAGACGGTCGGAACCTTCATCGGACGCGACATCGCCCTGAGCGTCCGGGAGAACATGGCCCTCGCGGAGTCGATCTTCCCACCCCTCGTCGACCACGCGCGCGAGGCAGGCGTCAAGCTCGTCATCGAGAACTGTGTGATGGAGGGCTGGCACCCCGACGGCTACCCGGCGAACATCGCCTACTCCCCGGAGTTGTGGGAATGGATGGGCGGCCTCGGGCTGTACCTCAACTACGACCCGTCCCACCTGGTCTGGATGGGGATCGACCCGGTGGTGGCCCTTCGCGAGCACCTCGAACTCGTCGCCCATGTCCAGGCCAAGGACATCGAGATCTTCGCCGAACAGCGAAACCGGTTCGGTTGGCCGGGCGAGATCGCGCGATCTGACCCTTGGGTGGTCGGCTGGTGGAGGTACCGCGTGCCCGGACTCGGCGATGTGCCGTGGCACCGAATCATCGACATCCTGCACGAGGCCGAGTACGACGGGGCTGTCTCGATCGAGCACGAAGACCCGGTTTGGGGCGGGAGCGACGACCGCATCCTGATGGGACTCGAGATCGCGGCCGCGCACCTCGACCCGCTCGTTCGCCCGATGCGCGCCCGGGAGTCGAGGTGAGCAAACCGCGTGTGATCCTCGCCCCGCACTTCCGGCGGATCGACGAGATCTTCGATCATCGCAGCCTGCAACGGCTCGATGATCTCAGCACCATCGTGTGGGGGCGCGACGACCCGATGCCGGTCGAACGGTTCACCGAGGAGATCGGGCACGCGTCCGCCGTCGTGTTCGGCACGTGGGCGTTCGCCGACGCACTGCAGCATGCCGGCCCTCAGCTCGCGGCCGTGCTCGAGGTCGCCGGCGGCCATCACCATCCCGAACTCGGCTACGAACGAGCGCTCGGTCGCGGCCTTCATCTCGGGAGCTGCGCTCCGGCCTTCGCCCAGGTCGTCGCCGAACATGCGCTGGGACTCGCCCTCACCGCCGTGCGCGGTATCACGGTCGCGGACCAGGCCATGCGACGAGGTGACGAGCGGTGGCTCCACGACGGCAATGCCGGCAACTCGACGCTGTTCGGGGCCACCATCGGACTCATCGGCTTCGGCGGCATCGCCCGACAGCTGGTGGACCTCACGGGGCCGTTCGGCGTGACCGCGTTGGCCTTCGACCCGCACCTCGATGACGCTGCCGTCGAACGAGGTGGTGCGACCAAGTCCGCGCTCGACGAGCTGATCGAGCAGAGCGACGTCGTCTTCGTCGCCGCGGCGCCGACCGACGACAATCGCGGGTTGGTGTCTCGCTCCGTGCTCGAACGATTCCGCCCCGAGCAGACGCTGGTGGTGATCAGCCGGGCATCACTCGTCGATTTCGATGCGGCCGTAGAGTTGGCGGCATGCGGCAGCTTCACGCTGGCTACAGATGTCTTTCCCGAAGAACCGATCCCCGACGATGCGGCGGTCCGCAGTGCGGCCAACACGGTCCTCACCCCTCACATCGCCGGAGCATTGCCCCAGGCGCTCCATGCGATCGGCCGGATGGTGGTGAACGATCTCGAGTCGATCTTCCGAGGCGAAGCACCGGCATCGATGCAGTACCTGCGGGCCGAGACGGTGCCGTCGCTCGTCCGCTTCTCGAACCCCTGACCGCCAGGGAAGCCGGATGCGGCCCCCGGACCGGTCGACGGTGATGCTCGACCCCTTTACTCAGACGCCGGCCGCCGGCGCGATCATGGCGCTGCTGGCGGACTCGCCGGCGCTGACCCGGGCCCAGCTGATGGACGCGACCGGGCTGAGCCGGTCCGGGCTCCAGAGCCGGCTCGATGACCTCTCCTCACTCGGGGCGATCGAGGAAGACCAGCTCGCCCCCACAGGCCGCGGGCGCCCGCAGTCGCGGTTCCGCGTCGCGCCCACCATCGGCGCGACGGTGTCGGTCGACCTCAGCCGCGATCCGGCGACGCTGCGGTTCGCACGACTCGACCGCGAGCCCGTCACCGAGACCCCGGTTCGAGTCGAACTCGATGCGGCCCCCCACGGTGGCACCCTGGTCGAGGTGCTGCGCGACGCACTCTCGAGTCATGGCTTGATGCTCGGCGACGTGCTCAGCGTCGCCCTCGCGGCGAGCTTCGACGACGACGATGGTCACGCCGAACTCCGGCACCGCCTCGCGGCGGCCATGCCCCAGGCCGAGATCGAGGTCACCCAGGCCGTGAACGCCGCGGCGATCGCCGAGTGGCACTCGGCGCACACCAACGATCTCCACAGCATGTTGTACCTCGGCCTGGGCACGGCGATCCGATCGACGCTCATCACCGGCGGCCGGATCCACCGCGGGGCCGGGGACGCAGCCGGCGACATCGGACATGCTCGGGTACCGGATCACAGCGACATCGTCTGTCACTGCGGACAACGCGGCTGCCTCGATCGCGTGGCGTCGACGACTGCGCTCGCCGAGCAACTCCGGGCCTCCGGCCTCGTCGACGCACGGGCGACGACGGTGGCGGAGCTCGTCCGAGCCGGGCATCCCGACGCCACTCGCCTGACCCGCTCGGCCGGGCGAGCCGTGGGCGAAGTGATCGCACTGCTGGTGAACCTCACCAATCCGCAGACGATCGTGGTCGGCGGCGTGCAGGGTCCCCTCCTCCAACACATGATCGCCGGTCTCCGCGAGCGCGTCTACGAGCGAGCGACGCCGCTGGCAACCCGAGAACTCGTCATCCGCGAGGCCCAACTCGGGCTAGACGCGCCTGGCATCGGGGCCGCGCATCTCGCGCACGAGGTGGCCGTCGCGCCGTCGGCGCTGCAACGATTGCTCGAGCGGCTGCCAACGAAGCTCTGAGCGCCGGAAGGACCGCGAGGAGCCTCCGCTCAGGAGGCGGCCACCCACCGGCCGATCTGCTCGTCGGTGACGACCCGCACCGTCGCCAGCCGGGCCGCCCCGAAGATCCCGGCGAGATCGCCGCCGTCCCCGCTGCGAATGTCGATTGCCGGTCCCCGGTCGGCCACACTCCGCCGCACGGCGCGTGCGATCGCACCGACCAGATGCCCGGACGCCTCCGCCAGCCGATCGCCGATGACGACCACCTCGGGACTGAGGCAGCGCACGACCGAGGAGAGGGTCTCGCCGATCAAGGTGCCGGCGACCTGCACGACCCCGATCACCTCTTCATCGCCCGCCTGCAGGGCCGCGACCAGATCGCTGGTCGAGGTCATGTCGCTTCGGCCTGCGGCCTGGAGTTGACGAACCAGCGCGCGCCCTGAAGCGACCGCCTCGAGGCATCCGATGTTGCCGCATTCGCAGAGAACCTCGCTGTGGGCCAGCGACCGGGAGTGGCCGATGTCGCCGGCCGCGCCTTGCTGACCCCGGTACAGGTCACCACCGAGGATGAGGCCCGAACCGATGCCAGTGCCGACCTTCACGTAGAGGAAGTCCGAGACGTGGTCGCTCCAGCGACGCTCGTACTCACCGATCGCCATGATGTTGACGTCGTTGTCGACGACGACGGGCAAGCCGCCGAGCCGCTCGGACAGGCGTTCGGACACACTCACGCCGTCCCAGCCCGGCATGATCGGCGGCGACACGACCCGGCCGGTAGCGAACTCCACCGGCCCCGGCACGCCGACGGCGAGCCCGAGGAGCGGTACGTCAGAGCTGACCGATCGCTGTACCAGTCCCGTCAACGTCTCCGCGACATAGTCGAGAACGAGGTCAGGGCCGTCGGCGATCGCGAGCGGTGCCCGTTCCACCTCGATCGGCCCGCCGGAGAGATCGACGAGGCCAACGCTGCAGTGTCGGGCGCCCAGATCCACGGCACCGACCACGCCGAGGCCCGGGTGCAACTCGAGGATCCCCTGCGGTCGCCCAACCGACCCCTGTGACCGGGTGGACTCGCGCAACACGTCGCCGTCGACCAGGGTCCGCACCCGCTTGGCCAGGGCCGCACGCCCCAAGCCGGTGATCGCACCCAGCTCGACTCGGCCGACGGGCGCTTCGCTCACTCGACGCACGATCGCACTCGTGATCGCGTCGGAACCTCTCACGACGGTTCCCCCTCGAGGCCTTGCCCGGCGAGGGGGCCGGTCACCACGGACAGCGGCAGCACTCGACCATGGTAGGCGTCCGGATCGAGCGATCTACGCCGAGCATGGTTCGCTCGCCGCACCGAGCGAAGCGATCGGCGGCTCCTACTCCCCTTCCGCGGGCTCCGGATCCGGCGCTGGCGGCGGTGGGTTCGGCGAGGTGGGATACGGGTAGAGCCCGATGTGGAGGTGGTCGTGGTGCACCTCGTTGGTGAACGTGTGCGCAACCGCGTCGGGGAAGCGCCACGGGCTGCCGAACTCGCGGATGTCGTAGCGGGACACGATCCACTCGGAGAGTTCGTAGACCTCCGAGAAGGTGGCGTGGGAGTCGACGACGAGCTCGGATTCGAGCTTGTAGATGTCGACCGCTCGCCCGACGGAGTGGTTGCTGACCCGGTCGGTGCCGAAGACGTTGTAGGAGTGCCCGGTCTGCAGGACGACCACCGAGTACGGCGTGCGGTCGGCGATGTAGGGCATGATCTGGAGGGCGGTGCGGTGGAGGTAGCCGAGGTAGAGGTCCCACGCGGC
>CAZEML010000061.1:0-19358 GCA_964513285.1 uncultured Candidatus Nemicrothrix sp. | reverse complement strand
CCAGTTCAGCCCCGCGCTCGGTGGTGGCGACGTCGGCGTTCGATGGCACGTACAGGCGGCCGACGCGCACCCGATCAGCGGCACCTTCACCTTCACCGTGCTTGCCCCCGCGCCAACCTCCACGCCGACCACCACCATCACCGAGACCAGCCCGACCACCACCATCACGGAGGCGGACACGACGACGACCCAGGCGGAGGCCGTATCGGAAGACGTCGGGAACACCGATTCCCCAACAGACGACGACGCGACGCCCGCCGACCTCGAGGAGTTTCTCGCAGACGAGACCGCGAGCGATCGGGACTGGCGGCACGCCGCAGGGCGGTGGGCGGGCTACGTGGGTTCGTTGCTCGTGATCGGCGCCGTCGCCTTCGCGATCGTCATCGGACGCGGGGAGCTCGCGGAGCGACAACGTCCGATCGCCGCCGCTGGCGGGCTCGCGCTCGTGGGAGCAATCCTTCACGGCTGGGGACTCCAGAGCCAGGCGGGCGATCCGTCCACCGAACAACTGATCGCCGTCGCGGTCCTGGCGCTCGGCGGGGCCGTCGCGGCTGGGTCGATCCGGCTTTCCGAGGAGGTGCGGACCGTAGCGATCGTGTCCGCCGCAGTCGCCATCGCCGTTGCGCCCGGGCTCGAAGGGCACAGCGTCAGCGAGGGGCCCCGCGCCCTCCACGCGCTCGCCTCGGCCATCCACGTCGCCGCGGCTGGGGCCTGGGTAGGCGGCCTCGTCGCCCTGCTCACCATCGCCTGGCGGGCGCGACACCACGATCGGAGCGATCGCTTCGTCGAAGCCGCCCACGCGTTCGCGCGACTCGCGACCGTCTCACTCATCGGCGTCTTCATCGCCGGACTCGCGATGATGGTCATGATCATCGGCAACCCGACCGCCCTCGCCGACACCCCGTGGGGGCGAGCGATGCTCGTGAAGCTCGTCTTGGTGGGCGGGGCGGCGGCGCTCGGCGCGGCCAACCACTTCGTGTTCCTCCCGCGGATGGACGACGCGTCGACCACCCGCTCAGCAGTCATGACGATGTCACGCCTCGTCGTTGCTGAGCTGGCGCTGCTGACGCTCGCGAGCGTCGTGACGGTCCGCCTCGTCAACGCCTCGATCGTCTGAGTCGTCAGACGGCGAGGAGGGTTCGCTCCGCCTCGGCGGCGAGGAAGGCTCGCTGCGAATCGCTGAGGACGACGCGTGCGAAACCGGCCCACGGCAGCGCGGCCGCCACCGCGGTGTCCCAGGTCGCCTGGAGCCGATCGCTGCCGCCGGGCCACGACGAGATCGACTGGCCGCGATGGAGGAGCGCTCGGGCGATGAAGAGGTCGCCGAGGAGTTCCCAGCCGGCACGCGAGAGTCCTTCGACGTACTCGTCGGGCCAGATGAGACAGCCTTTGAGCACGTCGTAGCCGGGCTCCGCGTCGGGATCGAGAGGGGCCGCTGCGAAGCGGTCCCAGTCCGCCTTGGTGATCCAGTCCATGGTTCTCCGTCGGCGCTGAGCACGCCGACTTGAACGATGGATCAGAGCCGATAGACGCGTGAGGCCGTTCCGCTGAACAGGGCGTTCTGCTCGTCGGCGCTGAAGTCGGCGACGAGCTTCTGGCACATGTTCCACACCACCGTCGCCGGGGCCGACAACTTGTCGACGGGGAAGTTGCTCTCGAACATGCAGCGGTCGGGCCCGAAGCACTCGATGGTGTGTTCGTACCAGCGGCGCTGGTCGGCGAGGAGTTCGTCGCTCGACGGCGGGCGCTCGGCCAGGTGGTAACCGAACCCGTTGTCGGGCATGGCGAGTCCGCCGAGTTTGGCGACCGTGTTCTCACACGCAGCGATGGCAGCGATGTCCTCGCACCACGCCTCGAAGATCTCGTCGTGGCGACCCTCGAACCGGCCCACACCGAGCGGGGTGCCGAAGTGATCGAGGATCATCGTCGTCTCGGGACAGGCCCGCGCCAGCGCCAGGAACTCCTGGTTCTGATGGTGGTAGTGCCACGAGTCGTAGGTCAGACCGCGCTCGCCGAGCCGGGCGACGCCGCGACGAAAGTCCGGATCCTCGAACAGACCCTCGGGCGCGCCGCCCGGGATCGAGAGCACGTCGGGCTCGAGCGCCCGGGAGAGCGCATCTCGGATCCCGCGGAAGCGCCCGCCAGCCGCTGCGACGTGTGCATCGAGGACCTCGTCGAGCGCCGGCGACCGGAGGTCGGCGTGGGCGACGATCCCGGCGATCGGGGCGCGCCCCGGATGGCGCTCGGCGAGCTCGTCGGCGGCTGCCGCGACGAACCGGGTCTCCCCCACCGGTTGCATGAGGGGGTCGGCGTCGCGGTCGTAGGCGGCGTGGCACTCGACGAAGACCGTCTTCACGATGTTGTGTCCGGCGGTCGTGTCGCCGACGAGGTCGTCCACCGCGTAGGCGAAGCCCTGGCCGTCGGGCCAGAGGTGATGGTGCGGGTCGACGATCGGACGCTCGGCGTCGACGGGTTCCTCCCGACGCTGGGCGAGCCACTCCACGGGCAACGGCCTACTCATGACCGCGATCGTCGCACGGTACGACGGCGACGTGCGAGAGCACGACGACCGGGGCCGACCCGCTGGCCGGCCCCGGGGTCGATCAGGCGTAGAGCTCGGCGGTGTCGGCCGGGCTCGTCACCGGTTCGGTCCGCTTCGACCGGCCCGGCGCCCACCAGGCCCGTTCGCCGAGCAGCTTCATGATCGCCGGGAGCAGGGTGACCCGGACGAAGAAGGCATCGGCGACGACGGCGACGGCGAGGCCGATGCCGAAGAGCTTGATGAAGGTCGTGCCGCCGGCGGCGAACGCACCGAAGGTGATGGCCAACAGCAGGGCCGAGGCGGTGACGATGCCGCCGGTGCGCTGGATGCCCATCGCCGTGGCGGTCTCGGTGTCGGCGCCGCTGTCTCGCTCTTCCTTGATGCGGGAGAGCAGGAACACCTCGTAGTCGATGCTCAGGCCGAAGGCGACGCAGAACATGAGGATCGGCATCGTCGTGTCGATCGACCCGGTCGGGGTGAAGCCGAGCAGGTCGGCGCCGTTGCCGTCCTGGAAGATCCAGACCATCGAGCCGTAGGTGGCGGTGAGGCTCAGGAGGTTGAGCACGATCGCCTTGAAGGGCAACACGACCGAACCGAGCATGGCGAAGAGGATGACGAAGCCGGTGACGGCGATGATGCCGCCGGCCAGCGGCAGTCGATCCGCGATGGCGGACTTGGTGTCGATCAGCTGCGCGGCGCCACCGTCGACGAGCAGTTCGGGACCGTCGAGGTCGCGGATCGCGTGGGTCAGATCCTGCCCCTCGGCGGAGATCGGTTCGACGGAGGGGACGACGCTCCACCGGGTGGCGGTGTCGGAGCGGAACTCGGCGGCGAGCGGGTTGTCACCCACGCGTTCGCCGTCCATGTAGACGCCGGCCGGGCCGTCGACTCGGGCGACGCCGTCGAGCCGAGAGACCGTCAGCGACAGCTCGGTGGCGGCCTCGACGTCGACCACGGTCGGGCTGACCACGTCGAACGCGGCGGACTCGATCGTGTCGAAGTCGGTCCGCAGGATCTCGTTCGCTTCCCGGGCCCAGTTGCCCTCGGGCAGCACCCGATGGTCGGGGGTGGCGAAGTCGGCCCGCAGGAAGGGCGCCCCGACGAGCAACAGCACGGCGACGACGGCGACGCTCACACCGACCGGGCGCTTCATGACGCTGCGAGCGAGACGGGCCAGTCGACCGTCCTCACCCTTGGGCTCGGGCGCCTTGCGGATGGCGAGGCTGTTGATGCGGTGACCGGCGACGGCGAGCAGCGCCGGGAGGGTGATGACGGCCGCCGCCGTCGCCAGGGCCACGGTCGCGGCACCGGCGTAGGCGAACGAGCGCAGGAAGTAGAGCGGGAAGACGACGAGCGCGGTCAGGGAGAGCATCGTCGTGAGCCCGGAGAAGGTGATCGTGCGACCCGAGGTCTCGACGGTACGAACGATGGCGTCCTCGACCGAGGCACCCGTGTCGAGTTCCTCCCGGAAGCGACTCACCATGAAGAGGCTGAAGTCGATCCCGAGGCCGAGGCCGAGCGCCGTCGTGAGATTGATGGCGTAGACCGACACGTCGGTCAGGTTGCCGATCACCCAGAGGACGAAGAGGGTGCCGAAGATCGACGCGACGCCGATGAGCAACGGCAGGCTCGCGGCGACCAGGCCGCGGAAGATGAAGAGCAACAACACGAGGGTGATCGGGATGGCGATCAGCTGGGCGAGGGCGAGGTCTTGTCCGACCTGCTCGTTGACGCCCGCGAACACCGCGGCGCCACCGGCGACATCGATCTGGAGATCGCCGTAGGTGCCGAAGTCGTCGCGAAGGTCGAGCATCAGCTGATCGATGTCGGCGTCGCTGGTCGTGGGGTCGGCGGTGACGAAGGCGAGGGCGGCCTCGCCGTCGATCGCGGTGAGCGACGGGGGTTGTCCGAGTTCCCAGAAGGTCGTGACGTCGATGACGTTCGGGAGGGCGCTGATGTCGGCGTCGAGCTGGGCGACGGTTGCGGCGACGTCGTCGTCGAGCCCACGGGCGGCGTCGATGACGAGCACGGCGGTCGGCTCGATGCGGTTCAGTTCCGATTCGAGGATGGCTTCGGCGCGGGCGGACTCGCTGTCGGGGTCCTGGAAGCCGCCGCCTTGGAGGACGTCAAAGACGCCGGCGCCGAGGACGATCGAGACGACGAGGACGAGCGCGGAGCCCGCGAGAACGCCTTTGCGTCGGCGGAAGAGCAGGTGACCAAGTGACGTGAACATGGGGGATCTCCAACGGTGATGGAACTTCGAACAGTGTTTGAATCACGGTTTTCAGCTAACATCGAACACTGTTGGAAAAGCAAGAGGCGTTCAGTTGTCATCCGTCACATCACCCGAGCCATCGGTCACACCCCCGAGCCGCCGCGAACGGCTGCGCGCCGAGCTGACCGCGGAGATCAAGGCGGTCGCTCGCCGCCAACTCGACACCGACGGTCCCGGGGCGGTGAGCTGGCGCGGCATCGCCCGCGAGGTCGGCATGAGTCCCGCCTCGCTCTACACGTACTTCGAGAGCCTCGACGACCTCTACACCCACCTGATCGCCGACAGCTTCCATGCCCACGCTGCGGCGCTGCAGCGCGCCGTCGATGCGATGGAGGGGCGGCCGCTCTCGGACCGACTCTTCGCCGCCAAGATCGGCTACCGCGAGTGGGGCATCCGCCGGCCCGGCGAGTTCCGGTTGCTCTACAACAACCTGCTGCCCGACTACGAAGCTCCCGAGGACGGCCCCACCGTCGCCGCGACGCTCGCCGTCGGCGCCGTCTTCTTGGTGCTGCTCCAAGAGGGCTGGCGCAGCGGCGAACTGGCGCCGGCAACTCCGGGACCGATGGTCGAGACCGAGAAGTTCCGAGACAACTACGGCATCGAGATCACCAGCGATGAGTTCCGGACCGCGATCGGCGCCTGGGGGATGATCCATGGCCTGACCTCGCTCGAGGTCAACAACCACCTCAGTGAGGACTGGGTCGACGCGGCAGCGGTGTTCGTCGCAGAGATGCGAACGCTGAGCCGCTCATGGGGTCTCCAAGAGCCGGCCGATGATGTGGCGGACATCGCTGCGGCGGCGGCCGCCGCGATTCCCGACTGACCACCCGCGCCGAAGGCACGCTCCGGCGGCGCGCTAGGCGATGTAGCCCTCGAGCGGGGTGGCTTCGGGGACGTCCCAGTCGTCGGGCATGTACGCGAAGTCGAAGAACGGGGCGGTGTCGCCGGCGTCGATCGCGTCCTGGACCTGGTCGTAGAACCCCTTGCCGGTCTCTTCGGCGAAGGTGATCGCGACCTCTTCGGGCGTATCGGTCGGCTCGGGCCGCTGGCAGTACTCGGGGAACGACGCCTCGCCGGCGTCGCCTTCCTCGTAGCCGCGGGCGAAGAGCTGCTTGAGCACGCCGAAGCCGTCGTTGCGGACGAGCATTTCGCCGCGGGGATCGCCGCCCATCGCCTTGAGGTGTTCGATGAACTTCTCGAGGTCGTGGGTGTCGTAGGCGACGTGCTGGACGGCGTGGTCGCCATGTCGGTCGGTGAACGCGGTGACCTGGCTCTTCTCGGCCCGGTCGATGCCCTCGATGAGGGCGACGCCGAAGTCGCCGTAGTCGATGCACCAGATCTTCATCGACGAGCCCGGATCGTCGGGCCGCACGTCGTCGATGCGGTTGATGAGGGTGCCGCCCTCGACCTCGATGTGGAACCACGCCCACTTCTCGATCTGCCCCTTCGCACAGGCGTAGGTGATGTGGTCGACCTTCTTGAGCATCGAGGGCATGGCGGTTCCTCCGTGGTGAACGAGTTGACCCTTCCGTTGTACGATGACTGAACGATCTGCCTCAAGCGTGGTCGACAGATCGGGCGAAACGTCGGCGAGAGCTGAGCGAATCGGCCGGTTTCGCCCGCCACGATGCGAAAGGATTGAACAGATGGCTCATCCCCTCGACGACACCGATCGCACGATCCTCCGCACCTTGCGCCTCCACCCCCGAGCATCGATCACCGAGATCGCCCGGCGCGCGGCGGTGGCCCGCGGCACCGTCTACAGCCGCCTCGAACGTATGGAGCGCGACGGGGTGATCACCGGATGGGGACCCGAGCTCGACACGCGCGCCGCGGGCTACGACGTGCTCGCGTTCCTGTGGCTCCAGATCGCGCAGGGGGCGCACGACGAGACGATCGCCGCCCTCGCCGAGATCGACGAGGTGCTCGAGATCCACACGATCACCGGCGACGCCGACCTCCTCTGCAAGGTCGTGGCCCGCTCGAACGACCACCTCCACGACATCGTCCTCGCGGTGACGGCGCTCCCTCCGGTACGCCACAGCCAGACCCAGCTGGCCTTGCACACCAGCCATCGCCGAGGCCTCGTCGACGTGCTGTGACCGGGCGCAATTCCAGCGCCACCGCGAGCAGGCCGTGCTACAACGAAGGCACGGTCGGCAGGAACCAAGGCGTCGCTGGTCCCCCGGGATTCGCTAAACCCTGCCATCACCCGTTCGGCATACGAGCTTCTCCACCGTGCTCGTCGTCAAGCAGCGACCCACGACCTCGTCCGCACGGAAGAGAGAACGCCATGCCACGCGAAACCGTCCCCCTGCCCATCGATGACCTGTCGCGCTTCGCCCGCACGCTCGCGAGCGAACTCGGCGACGCCGCACCATCGCACCTGAGCCTCATGAACATGCTCGCCCGTGCTGCCGGTTTCCGGAACTATCAGCACCTGCGAGCGGAGTCGAACGCGGCCGATCGCCTCGAGCAATCCCCGGCACCCGACCCCGAGCTCGATCATCGCCGGGTCGAACGGGCACTGAACCACTTCGACGAACACGGTCGGCTGGAGCGATGGCCGAGCCGCAACGCGATGCAGAAGCTGGTCGTCTGGAGCTTCTGGGCCGAACTCCCCCGCGGCGAGACGCTGTCGGAGCGCGACGTCAACGATCGGTTCTCCGAGAACCACACGTTCGGCGACCCGGCGACGCTTCGACGCATGCTCGTCGGTCTCGGCCGGGTGGAGCGGACCGCCGACGGCTCCGCCTACCGCCGGGTGGAGCTGCCCGTGCCGGCGGAGGCCGAGGCGGTCATCCGCCACATCCGGCAACGCCGAGCCGGTTCGACCTCTCCCACATCCTGAGACGCCGATAGGGTGCGGGACATGAGCGACATCCGTGTGGCATTCGTGATGGCGACCTGGCATGACGACCTGGTCGACCGCACCAAGCTGGGCTTCTTCGAGCGCATGGCCGAACTCGGTCACGGCGAGGACGCCATCGACGTGCACAAGCTTCCGGGCGCCCTCGAGTTCCCGCTCCACTGCAAGAAGCTGGCCCAGACCGGCAACTACGACGTGATCGTCACCGCGGCCCTCGTGGTCGACGGCGGCATCTACGAGCATCGCTTCGTGGCCCATGCCGTGCTGCAGGGGATGATGAACGTGATGCTCGAGACCGAGGTTCCGATCATGTCGGCGGTCCTCACCCCGCAGCAGTTCCACGAGCACGACGTGCACCACGCGTTCTTCTACGACCATCTGGTCAAGAAGGGCCGCGAGGCCGCCGACGCCGCGGTCAACACCGTCGCCAACCTGCGCGCCATCTGAATCCCTCAGCGCCCACGCGTCCCAGCCGACCGGTCGCCCTTCGACGGGAGCGACCAGCCGGCTGAGACCGACGGGATGCGGCGGTGGGCAGTGAGAGAACGCCGCACCCGAGGTGGCTCGGCTACTGCCCTCGGCTGTCCGGGTCGACCCCGGCGAGGGTGAGCATGTCGGTCGTGCGGTAACCGGCGTCGGCGTTCGCCATCGGCAGCGTCGGCGTCCAACCCGGCGACGCGTTCAGGTACGACTCGGCGTCGAGTTGCAGCAGACCGATGAACACCTCGGCGACGATGCGACCACCGACGGGACCGAGGTGCAGACCGTCCGCCGCGACTTCCGCCTCTTTGAGCACGTAGTAGAAGAGCGGCGTGCTGGTGTCGAGATCGGCACCGAGGTTCGAGAGTTCGGACAGATCGCCGGCGGCGAGCGGCGTCTCGCCCATCACGTTGGCGATCCGCTGACCCGACGGGATCGACCAGGTGATGTGGCGCAACAGGTTGCGGCTCGCCAGCGAGGTCGGACCGATCTCCTCGCCGCGGTCGTTCGGGAGCGTCGACAGCGGCAGGTTGAACAGCGGGGTCGACAGCTTGGTGTCGACCCGCTTGTTGTTGCGGACCTCACCGTCGCCGAAGTCGAAGAACGTCTGCCAACCGATGAAGCGCCGGGGCGCACGCTGACCGCCCGCCAGCGAGTCGGGGTCGTCCTGGCCGAACGTGGACGGGTCGAAGACGAGGGCGAAGAACGGATCACCGTTGTCGCCCGCCAGGTTCGCCCGGTACGAGGGACGGATCATCGAGTGCCCCATGCGGTACGCCGACGTCTGGAACTCGACCGGAATGCGAGCCCGGTCGGACGTGTAGAACCGACGGCCGTTGGCGAGGATGTCGTCGACCATGTCCTGGCCGACCATCTGCGGCAGCCACTCGTGGAGGATCATCCACTGGTAGTGCCAGCGCACGATGCGTTGGGTCTCGGCGAACGCCGCCTGGTCGTCGAGCCCGGTGGCCAGCACTCGATCGAGCACGGCGTTGTGCCACAGCAGGAAGGCGCAGTGCAGGCCCGAGATGATCATGTTCTCGTCGTTGCGGTTGTCGCCGAGGATCGCCGACCCATCAGCAGCCCGAGGCAGGTCCTCGAACAGGCCGCCGGATTCCACCCGGAAGCGGATCGGATCGTCGTCGAGGTAGAGCTCCGGCATCTCGGTCGGGCCACCGCCGTAGACCGAGTCCAGGTCGAAGGCGGCGGTGCGGAGGTTCAGCGAGTTGCGCAGGCCCTGCCGACGACCGAGCCGTGAGCCGGCGTCGCGGGTGATGTCGTGATCGAGGAACTGGCCGACGAAGGTCACGCCCGCGGTGTTGGTGGGGTTGTCGGGGTTGTTGACGCTCAAGGCCGGATCGAGGATCAGGTCGACCGGACCCCGCTCGAGCGGGTCGTTGGCATCCATCAGGCCGCCGGGACGGCCGAGCTCGATCAGCGCCTCGGTCAGCTCGTCGCTCTCCTGGGCGAAGGTCGGCTCGTCGAACATCCGGCTGAACCGGTCGAGGGCGACGTCGCCGTCGTCACGGCCACCGCGACGGTTGCCACCGCCACCGCCACCGTTGCCTCGGCCGCCGTTGCCGTTCTGCACGTTGACGTCGTCGGGACCGCCACCGCCGCGACGGCGGCCGCGCCCTCCGGCGAAGGCGACGCCGGTGCCGCCGACGGCTGCGACACCGACGCCCACCCCAGCAGCTCCGAGCAGACGGCGACGACTGAGCCCCGGGCGGGGCGACTCGGAGGCGGAGCGAGGTTCGTTCTGTTCTGGGTTGGGGTTGGGGGTGGGGGTTTCCATGGCGATCACGATCGACGGCGCACGCGAAACCAGAGCCAAGGCAACACAAGAATCTGGAAAGAAGGTTGACCGGTTAGCCGGGTACCGATCCGTAGCGTGAACAACATGTCGGATCGCAAGACCGTCCTCATCCGCGTCAACGGACCCGACCGTCCGGGCATCAACGCCGGTCTGATGTCGGTGCTCGCCCAGTGCGACGCGGCGGTGCAAGACGTCGAGCAGATCGTGATCCGGGGCCAGATCGCGCTCGGGGTCGTCGTCGAAGTCCCGGAGGGCAAGGACCTCCTCCGCGACGTGCTGCTCTGGGGCTGGGAAGAGAGCATCGAGGTCGACTTCGATGTCGTCCCGACCACCCCGACCCCGACGACGCCCGGCATGGTCGTCACCGTCCTCGGCCCGAACGTCACCCCGACCGAATTCGGCGCGGTCACCCGGGCGATCGCCGACGTCGGCGCCAACATCGACCGCATCGTCCGCCTGTCCCGCTATCCGGTGATGAGCTACGAGCTCGTCATCCGAACCGCAGAGGAACAGAAGCTGCGCCGGTCACTGCTCACCGCCGCCGCCGAGCTTCCCGACATCGACATCGCGATCCAACGCGAAGGCCTCGGCCGGCGGGCCAAGCGCCTCGTCGTCCTCGACGTCGACTCCACCCTCATCCAAGACGAGGTCATCGAACTGCTCGCGGCGGAAGCGGGCGTGCTGGACGAGGTGAAGGCGATGACCGACGCGGCGATGGCCGGCGAGATCGACTTCGAAGAATCGTTGCGGGCTCGCGTCCGGCTGCTGGCCGGGTTGGAGGTCGCCGCCGTCGACCGGGCCTGGGCCAACCTGCGCTACACCCCGGGCGCCGCGACGTTCCTCCGCACCCTTCGCCGCCTCGGCTATGTCGTCGCGGTCGTGTCTGGAGGCTTCACCGTCTTCACCGATCGGCTGCAGGCCGACCTCGGGCTCGACTCCGCCCACGCCAACCAGCTCGAAGTCATCGACGGCGTGTTCACCGGCGAGGTCGTCGGCGAGATCGTCGACCGCGACGCCAAGGCTCGCTTGCTCCGAGAGATCGCCGAGGCCCAGGGCATCCCGATCGAACAGACCGTCGCCGTCGGTGACGGCGCCAACGACCTCGACATGCTCGAAGCGGCCGGGCTCGGGGTCGCGTTCAACGCCAAGCCGGTCGTCTCCGCGGCGGCCGACACGTCGATCACCGTGCCGTACCTCGACGCGGTGCTGTTCATGCTCGGCATCCGCCGCGAGGACATCGAAGCCGCCGACGCCTGATCAGCCGTTCCAGCGCTCCGCGGCGTCGAGCGCGCGCCGGATCACCTCATCGAACCGGGCCCCGGTCGCCTCGACCGTGGACCGAGCGCCGAGCGACCGGTTCGCCTCGACCATCCGTGCGATGTCGCCACCGCCGGCGAGCCACTCGAGGTCCCAGAGTGGATGCCACGCGAGTCCCGCGTCACGACAGCGCTCGACGAATCGGTCCGCCAAGCCAAGCCCGTCACCGACGTCTTCCGCACAGACGATGTTGAGCCGGCAACAGGCGATGTCGGACTCGATCGGCCCGAGACAGCCGTTGACCCAGTCGACGAGCCCGATCGGCTCGGGGCCGTCCCACAGCACGTTGAGCTGATGGAAGTCGCGGTGGATGAAGCCCGAGGGACCGGCCGGCAGCGGCGCCTCGAGCGCATCGCCGACCGCCCGCCACACGCCTGGATCCGAGGTCCACGTCGGGGGTTCGATCGGTGCGTCCCACCACGGCCGCCGTTCATGGAGCGGCTCGGCCGGAAGCGGCGCCTGACCGACCGCGATCAAGACGTCGGCCAGACCATCGACCCACGCTTCGGGATCGGACCCACCGTCGACTCGCGGTTCGCCCGGGAGGCGGGTCATCACGACGGCCGGCCAACCGAGCCGTTCGCCGCCCTCGTCGGCCGCCACGAGCCGCGGCGCGACGAGCCCGATCTCGGCCGCAGCCCGCATCGCGGCAGCGTCACGGCGAACGTCGTCGGCGCCGACACCGTCGATCTCGAGGTCGTAGACCTTCACGATCAACGACCGGTCCCCAGCGGTGACGGGCCAGATCGTCGCCGTCGATGCCCCCAGCATCGGCGCACCGAGGTGACCGATCGGCACACCGGTGATATCGACGATCCAGTCATCGAGCGAGGCGGGCGGGGTGGCCACGACCGCAGCCTAGATAGCGTGCCGGCCATGGCCGGGCAGTTCGAGACCGAGACCGCGATTCGACCGATGGGCGAAGGGCGGTGGCACGCCGACATCTCCGACGAATGGAGCATCGGCCCCAACGCCAACGGCGGGTACCTGCTCACCCCGGCGCTCCGGGCCGCCCAGGAGGTCGCCGGGCAGCCCGACCCGCTCACGGTCACCACCCACTTCTTCCGGCCGGGGATCGGCGACGAGTCGGCCGAGATCGAGGTCGAGTTGCTCAAGCCCGGTCGCACGATGGCGACCGTGTCGGCCACGCTCACCCAGCAGGGCAAGAGCCGGATCCACATGGTCGCCGGGTTCGGCAACATCGACGCCACCACCGAACACGACGCCGAGTGGACCGTGCCCATGCCCGACATGCCGGGGCCCGACGAGTGCATCGATCGGCGCAGCCTCAACCAGGGCGTCCAGATCAATCTGATGAACCGCTGCGAGATCCGCGTCGACCCGGCGATCATCGGCCGCGACCCCGCCGACGTCGAACGGGCCGAGATGTTCGGATGGACCCGCTTCGCCGATGAATCCGACGCCGATCCGATGGCGCTGCCGTTCTTCGCCGACGCCTTCCCTCCCACCGTCTTCACCCGCCTCGGACCGATCGGCTGGGTCCCGACGCTCGAACTCACCGTGCACGTCCGCCGACGCCCGGCACCGGGCTGGTTGGCCTGCCATGTCTGGTGCGACGACGTCCACAACGGCAAGCTGATCGAGTCGTGCCGCCTCTGGGACTCCACCGGTGAACTCGTCGCCCAGAGCCGACAGCTCGGCTACCTGATCACCGGAAACATGGGCGGCTGACAACCGGCCGCGTCGAGCAAGGCGGGGGTGCGAGACTCACCGCATGCCGATCGACGAGTACCGCGCCGCCAACCTCGCCAACTGGAACGAACGGGTCATCGGCCACACCGCTCCCGATGGCTACGACGTCGCCGGGCTGATCGCCGACCCCGAGCGGCTGACCGACGTGGTGACGTTCGACAAGGACGTCTTCGGCGACGTCACGGGCAAGACGCTCCTCCACAGCCAGTGCCACATCGGCACCGACACCCTCTCGTGGGCCCGGCTCGGGGCGACGGTCACCGGGCTCGACTTCTCCGCCGACGCGCTCGCCTCCGCACGCGACACCGCGACGAAGATGGGGATCGACGCCACCTTCGTCGAGACCGAGTTCTACGACTCGCCCGACCACATCGACCAGCAGTTCGACTGTGTGTACACCAGCGTCGGCGCGATCAACTGGCTCCCCGACATCGCCGAGTGGGGTCGCATCCTCGCCGGCTTCCTCAAGCCCGGTGGGCGGTTCTACATCCGTGAAGGCCATCCGATGCTGATGGCGTTGGACGATGAACGAGACGACGACCTCCTGGTCGTGAAGTACCCGTACTTCGCCTCGGGCGGGGAACCGCTGAAGTGGGAGGACACCGCGAGCTACGCCGGATCGGCGACGCTGCAGCACACCGTCAACTACGAGTGGACCCATCCGGTCTCGTCGGTCGTGATGGCGCTGATCGATGCCGGGCTGGTGATCGACGAGCTGCGCGAGCACACCCATCTCGACTGGCAGTTCTTCCCGTTCATGGAGACCGAGGACGGCGAGCGGTACGTCATGCCCGAAGCGCAACGAGCGCTCGTCCCGCTGCAGTTCTCCGTCCTGGCCCACAAGCCGGAGTAGCCCGCGGGTCCATCGCCCCGGTCGCGGGTCGAGCGGATCCGGCTACGGTCGGGCCCGTGTCCGACCAGACGCTCACCGTCTCCGAACTCGGCATCGTCGTTCGCGCCGCGCTCGAGCAGGCGATGCCCTACGGCGTCTGGGTCGAGGGCGAGATCCAAGGCATCACTCGCAGCCGCAACGGCCACGTCTACTTCGATCTGATCGAGCCGGCCGACACCGCCGGCGCCGCACCGATCGCGACCGTGCCGGTCGTGTTGTTCCGCGACGCCCGCGAACGGGTGAACCGGCTGCTGAAGCGCCACGGCGACCCGATCCGGATGACCGACGGGGTCCGCATCCGCATCCAGGGCATGGTCGACTTCTACCCGCCGACCGGCAAGGTCCAGCTCCGCATGTCGGCGATCGACCCGACGTTCACGCTCGGGGTGCTGGCCGCCGAACGTGAAGCGCTGCTCCGCGAGCTGTCGGAGTCGGGGCGCCTCCGGGCCAACGCCCGATGGGCGGTCCCCGCGGTGCCGCTCCGGATCGGGGTCGTCACCTCGCTCGGGTCCGCCGCCCACGCCGACATCACCACCGTCTTCGAGCAGAGCGAACGGGCCTTCACGCTGGTCGAGGTCGACACCGCGGTCCAGGGCGCTGGCGCCGAACGCACCATCGCGGCCGCGATCGCCGCGGCGGCCGACGCCGCCGTCGACATCGTCCTCGTCGTTCGAGGTGGCGGCTCCAAGACCGACCTCGCCGTGTTCGATCACGCCGACGTCGCCCACGCGATCGTGGCGGCCGAGGTGCCCGTCTTCACCGGCGTCGGCCACGACATCGACCGGTCGATCGCCGACGAGGTCGCCCACACCGCCCACACCACGCCGACGGCCGCGGCCCAGGCGATCGTCGCCACCGTCGACGCCTGGCTCGACCGACTGGCAGCGACCGAACGAGACGTCGTACATCGCAGCCGCCGGGCGATCGAACGGGCCGACGAGCGAACGAACCGGCTCCGACGCGACGTCGGCCGCTCGGCCACCGTCGCCGTCGACCGCGCCGACGACCGACTCGGCCACGCATCCAGCCGCCTTCGCCGGAGCGCCGTGCGGGCCGAGACCACCGCCCTCGCCGCACTCGATCGGGCGGTCGATCGGCTCACCCTCGCGTCGCGTCACGGGCTCCGGGCCGCCGACCTCCGCCTCGACACCGCCGAGGCGCGGACCAAGGCCCTCGATCCGGCGATCGCGCTCGCCCGCGGCTGGTCGATCACCCGGCGCGACGACGGCTCCGTCGTCCGGTCGGCCGACGACGTCGAACCGGGTGAGACCGTCACGACCCAGGTCGCCGACGGCACGTTCAGCAGTACGATCGACGCTCGTGACTGACGAGACGGCGGACGGCCCCGGCTACGCGGAGGCGATGAGCGAACTCGAGGCGATCCTCGACGACCTCGAAGACGACGATCTCGATGTCGACGTGCTCGCCTCGAAGGTCGAACGGGCGTCGAGCTTGATCCAGTTGTGCCGAGACCGGATCGGCGCGGCTCGGGTGCAGGTCGAACGCGTCGTCGCCTCCCTCGACGAGACCGCCGGCGACGGTGCGTTGTTCGTCGACGACGACAGCGACGACGAATGAACCCGGCGCCGCCGCAGCTGACCGACGTCGCGGATCGAACCAGCGCCGCGCTCGAGGAGCTCTTCGACCAGGAGATCGCCACGTGGCGCACCCTGGATCCGAGCATCGAGCGCCCGCTCGGCGATCTCGCCGCGTTCATCGCCAACGGCGGCAAGCGCATCCGGCCGGCGTACTGCCATTGGGGATACGTGACCGGCGGTGGCGAAGCCGGCGGGACCGGTTCGCTCGACGTGTGTTGTGCCGTCGAGCTGCTCCAAGCGTTCGCGCTCGTCCACGACGACGTGATGGACGGATCACCGACCCGCCGAGGCAAGCCGACGGTGTGGGCCACCTACATCGACCGTCACCGAGCGGGCGACTGGCAGGGCGAAGCGCGGCGCTTCGGCGAAGCGGCCGCCATCCTCGTCGGCGACATCGCCATGGTGATGGCCGACCGGCAGATGGCCGGCGTCGACCCGGCCACACGAGCCGTGTGGGACCGGCTGCGCACCGAACTCAACTTCGGCCAGTTCCTCGACGTGATCGGTACCGCCAAGGGCGACGTGTCCGCTGACATGGCCCGCACGATCATGCGCAACAAGACCGCCGGTTACACGATCGTGCGGCCGCTCCAGCTCGGTGCCGCGCTCGCCGGCTCACCCGAGCTGGCCCCCGCGCTCGAGGCCCACGGGCTCCCGCTCGGCGTGGCCTTCCAGCTGCGCGACGACATGCTCGGGGCGTTCGGCGACTCCGACAAGACGGGAAAACCGGTGGGCGACGACCTTCGCGAAGGCAAGCCCACCGTGATGCTGGCGCTCGCTCGCGACGCGGCCGACGACGCTCAGCTCCGGGTGCTCGATCGGGTCGGCCCGTCGGTCACCGACGCCGAGGTGGCGGCCATCCAACAGGTCATGGCCGACACGGGCGCGGTCGCCCAGGTCGAGGACGAGATCGAGCAACTGCTCGACGAGGCGCTCGCGGCGATCGATGACCTTCCCGACGTCAACGGCTCCCGCGACGCCCTCCGAGCGCTGGCGGATTTCGTCGTCGACCGAGATTCCTGATTAGGCCGCGTCGGGGCGGAAGGTGTCGATCATCAGCTCGACGTCGCCCAGCGGGTACAGGATCGGCGACGTGCAACCGGTGGCGATGTACTGATCGACCTTCTCCCGACACTCGTCGGGGGTGCCGGCGGCGCAGATCATCTGCACGATGTCGTCGGGCACCAGCTTGGACGCCTCGACGACCTGCTCGTGGGTGGCCGGCCAGCCGAGGATCTTGTGGACCTCTTCGAGCAGCGACTCGGGGACACCCGACGCCTTCATGATGTGTGGCTGTTGTCCGAGGTACTGGGTGACGAGCATGCGGGCGCCATCGAGGGCGGCTTGCCGATCGTGGTCGACCGAACACACCACCAGCTGCGGTCGGTCGAGATCATCCACGGACCGACCGGCCTTGGCGGCACCGATCTCGAGGTTCTCCATCGCCTGCTCGTTGTAGGCCGGCGAGACGAGGTAGTTGAGCACGGCCCCGTCGGCGATCTCGCCGGTCAGCTGCATCATCTGCATGCCGGTGGCCCCGATGTAGATCGGAACGTCCTTGGCCCGTCGCTCCTGGTGGACGTAGTCGAGCTCGACCCCATCGAGCTGCACGAAGTGGCCGTCCATCGTGACCGTCTCGTTGGCGAGCAGCGCGCGCACCGCGGTGACGACCTCGCGCATCACCCGGATCGGCTTGGACCGATCGATGCCGACCTTCGCCGCCAACGGATCCCACCACGCGCCGAGCCCACACAGGATCCGGCCAGGCGCGAGATCGTCGAGGGTGGAGAACAGCGACGCGAGCCGGGCCGGGTTTCGGCTCCAGACGTCGATGACACCGGAGCCGACCTTGATCGTGTCGGTCGTGGCCGCGAACGCCGCCATCGGCACCCCGGCCTCGCGGACGAGGCGAGAGTCGGCCTGCCACACCGCCTCGAACCCGGCCGCTTCGGCGTACTTCACGTAGTCGATCGCGTCAGAGATTGAGTGTGCGTCCTGGAGATAGAGGGCCCGGCGGGTCATGCGACAGTCCTTGGATCGGGGGCGATCCCCGAACTTTACAAAATGTCAAGCGTTGGCGACGGCGCTCGACCCCGATCAGCGGCGGGCGTGTGCATCGAGGACATGGGCCACGCACGCCGAGACCCGCCGCGCCGTCGGCAGGTGAAGGAACTCGTTCGGTCCGTGAGCGTTGGATTCCGGCCCCAACACCCCGGTGATCACGAACTGGGCGTCGGGAAAGCGATCGCCGAGCATCGACATGAACGGGATCGACCCACCGATCCCCATCGCCCCTGCGGGGCGGCCGAAGTGGGCGTTCGAGGAGTCGTCGAGCGCGGCGCGCAGCCACGGTTCGGTGGCCGGTGCGTTCCAGCCGTCGGCGGCCGCGCGGACCGTTGCCTCGACCGTCGCCCCCGCCGGCGGGTCCACCGTCAGCGCCTCGACGAGATCGGCTCCGGCCCGCTCGGCGTCGCAGGTCGGTGGCACCCGGAAGGAAAGGCCCAGCGTGGTGAAGGGCCGCAGCACGGCCCCGGCATCGGCCACGGCCGGCACACCATCGATCCCGATCGTCGCCATCACCGGCCTCCAGCACGACGCCAACTGGGCCTCGACCGAACCGGCTGCGTCGCTCCGGGTGGAACCGCTGAAGGGCACATCGTCGAGCGGGTCGTATCCCTGCGCCGCGGCTCGTTCGGCGTCGGCAACACGCTCGGCGGGGATCTCGACGTGCATCGACTCCACCAGGATCCGACCGGTCTCGGAATCCTCGACCCGGTCGAGGAGACGTCGGGCGATCCGCATGCTCGACGGGGCGAGCCCGCCCACCAGACCGGAGTGCATCCCGCGCTCGACGACGTCGACCCGAAGGTCGAGCTGCACCATGCCTCGCAAGGAGGTCGTGACCCACAGGCCGTCGTAGTCAGCGGCGCCGGAGTCCAACCCGACGATCAGGGACACGTCGCCGAGCTCATCGCCCATCGCCTCGAGATGCGGTGGCAGGTCCGGTGAGCCGGACTCTTCACTCGCCTCGATCAACACCAGACACCGGCGGTGCTCACCACCGGACTGGCGAACCGCGTCGATCGCAGCCAACGCCGCAAACGCCGAGTAGCCGTCATCGCCGCCACCGCGCCCGTACAGGCGGTCGCCCTCCAGGACCGGGGTCCAAGGGCCGAGTCCCTCGCGCCACCCGGTCATCTCCGGCTGCTTGTCGAGATGGCCGTACAACAAGACGGTGTCGTCACCGCCCGCACCGGCGGTGGCGGGTACGTCGACGATCACGACCGGCGTCAGGCCCGGCAACTCCCGGACCGACACCCTGGCGTCGTCGGGAGCGTGGGCTCCGCACCAGCCGACCACGAGATCGACCGCGTCGGCGAGGTGCCCGGCCGTCGCCCAGTCCGGGTCGTACGCGGGCGACTTGGCCGGGATCCGGATGTAGTCCTCCAACACCGGCAGGGCTTCGGTCCAGTGGCGGTCGACGACGGTGTCGACGGTGGTCGTGTCCAGCACGTTCGCTCCTCGTTCTTCGGGCCGCCATCGTGGCCCATCCACAGACGCGGCGCATCTCTCAGGCGCTGGCGCCGCACGCGGGGCCGTAGCCTTGACGGCATGGCTGATCCGCAGGCCGAAGCTGCTCGTCGTCGAACGTTCGCGATCATCTCGCACCCCGACGCGGGCAAGACCACGCTCACCGAGAAGTTCCTGCTCTACGGCGGCGTGCTCACCAGCGGCGCGGGCTCGGTGAAGGCCAAGGGTGACCGCCGATCCGCCACGTCGGACTGGATGGAGCTCGAACAGCAGCGCGGCATCTCGATCACCTCGACGGTGCTGCAGTTCCCGTACCGGGAGAAGG
>CAZEML010000060.1:0-19381 GCA_964513285.1 uncultured Candidatus Nemicrothrix sp. | reverse complement strand
CGGTGTCGTCGTGTTGTCCTCGAGGGTGACCCGGAGTCCGAGCAGCAGCTTGCCGGGCGTGCCGCCGGCGAAGGCGACCATGAGCACGAAGCCGCCCAACACGAGGAGGTTGAGAACGATGATCTCGGCCGAGATCTCGAAGGGCGAAAGCGTGCCTCCTTCCTGGATCTCGTCGAGGTCGTCCAGAAGGTCATCGAAGATGAACGGAGCCGCAACCGCGGCGCTGAGGAACCCGTCGATGGTGGCGGCTGCCCACCGGCGCCACGCGGATCCGTACTCGACCGATGGCCGGGCGGGGTCGTGCCAGCCCGGCGGGGCGGGGAGCGGTTCGGTCGTCCAGGCGGTGCCGTCCCAGTACCGCACGGTGCCGGTCGGGTCGCCGCTGCCGTGGTACCAGCCGGGAGCCGGGTGGGTCACCGGATCTCGATCGGCAACGTCTTCAGCGAGTTGTTGAGGTTCGAGCGCTGCCGGGTCGGGGTGCCCGCGAGCTCGATGTAGCGCCACCGCTTGAACACCTCTTCGAAGAAGATGCGGCCTTCGAGCCGGGCGAGGTGCACGCCGAGGCAGAAGTGGGTCGCGATGCCGAACGACAGGTGCGGGTTGGGGTCGCGGGCGATGTCGAACTGGTGGGGGTAGGGGAAGACCTCGGGGTCGCGGTTGGCGGCGGTGTAGATCATTGCGACCTTGTCGCCGGCCTTGATGCGCTTGCCGGCCAGGGTCGTGTCGACCAGCGCGGTTCGTCGGAAGTAGTGCAGCGGGTTGGCCCAGCGCAGGATCTCCTCGACCGCGGTGGGAATGGCGGAGCGGTTGCCACGAAGATCGAGATAGGAGCCGGGGTGTTCGAGCAGCGCGAGCATGCCCGACGACAGCATCGTTCGGGTCGTGTCGTTGCCGGCGGTGACCAACTGCACGAAGAAACGGCCGAAGTCGATGTCGTCCATCAACTTGCCGTCGAAGTGCTCGGACAGCAGCACGTCGGTGAGGTCGCCTTGAGGCTCCATTCCGCGGCGGTCCGCGGCGAACGCCATCGCGTACATCGCCATCTCGATGCTGGCCGAGCCGCGCTCGTTCCCTTCGGCGATGTCGGGATCCTGGCCACCGCTGCTGCGCTCGGCCATGGCGTGCAGTGCGGGCAGGTCGGCGGCCGGGAGCCCCATCAGCTCACCGAGGACGCGACTCGGGAGGTGGGCGCACACGTCGTGAACGAACTCGAGGATCGGGCCCTTGCCGTGGGCCTCGTCGACGATCTCCTTGGTGATGGCGCGGATGCGGTCTTCGAGTCCCGCCATCACACTGGCTTTGAAGTGCGGCCCGACGACGTGGCGATGGGCGGTGTGGCGGGGCGGATCCATGGCGAGCAACATGCCGCGCATGTTCTCGAGCGAGGTCTCGTCGAGATCCTCCACGACGACGCCACCTGCGGACGCGGAGAACACCTCGGGGTTCCGGGCGACCTTGACGACGTCGGTGTACCGAAGCACCGCCCAGTACCCGGGCTCGTCGTCCATGTCGACCCAGATGACCGGCTCGAGCCGCCGAGCCTCGTCGAACTGGGCGTGCGGGGGCCCGTCGACGTACGAGTCTGGGTCCGCGATCCAGCCCGCCATCAGAGATCAGCCGACGGAGCGCAGGTCGACCACGAACACCAGCGTCTCGTTCGGGCCGATGACGCCGCCGGCGCCGAACTCCCCGTAGCCCATGTCCGGCGGGATCGTGAGGCGACGACGGCCGCCCACCTTCATGCCCTGCACGCCTTGATCCCAGCCCTGGATGACCTGGCCGGCCCCGAGCCCGAAGCTGAACGTGTCGTTGCGGTTCCAGGAGGCGTCGAACTCACGTTGGGTGGACCAGCTGACGCCCACATAGTCGACCGTGACCTGCATGCCGGCGGTCGCTTCGGTGCCGTCGCCCTCGACGAGGTCCTCGATTTCGAGCTCGCCGGGAGGCGGGCCGTCCGGGATGGCGACGTCGGGCTTGCTGTGGATATCCATTCCGTCGAATCTAACGCTCGCTTCTGCGCCGTTCCTGCATCTCCGGCGGCTTCTGACCGTCGTCCACCGCTGGAACAGGGTCATTTGGCACGTCGGAAAAGGGGGTGGGACCGGCTACGGTCGAGAGTCGGTCACCACCGAGTGACACCCCCAGGTCGAGACGAGGAGGAGGTTGCCATGGCTACCGGTCGATCCAGTTTCGCGAAGCGTCAGCGCGATATGGCCAAGAAAGCAAAGGCTGCGGCCAAGCGTGAGAAGCGCCTTGAAAAGGGCGAAGACGATGAGCTCGAACTCGAAGAGGAAGAAGAGTTCGACGGGCCCCGCCTGTCCAACGAAGAGATCATGGAGCGGGTCGCGGACCTGCACCGTCGCTACGACGACGGCCAGATGGATCTCGATACCTTCGACGAAGAGAAGGCTGCGCTGATGGCGCAGATGGTCATCGACTGATCACGCGGCGTGGCGCCCCGCGTGGGCGCTGTCGCGATCAACCAACGCTTTCGAGCGCGCCTCCGTCGAACAGCGGGATGATCCCCTGTTCGACGCGGTCGCGCTCGAGGTGCGCCGCGTCCGGTGCGGTGCCGTCATGCGCGGCGACCGCCTGCAGCGTCGCGTCCAGAAGCCGGGCGTCGCTCGACGTGTTGAGGAACAGGCGAGGATCGGCGAGGACGAACTCGATCGCTCGGGCGAACGCGTCGCCCGGGGCGAGCGGTTCGTACCAGGCGAACTTCGGCCCGTCGTAGCTGCCGTCCCAGCGTCGACGGCTGACCGACTTGATCGTCTGCATCGCCACCCCGCGCTCGACGCATGTGTCGATCAGGGCTTCGACGTCGGCGCGGTAGCCGGCGGACTCAGCGAGGCTGTGGTTCCACGGGAACAGCACCGACGCGAACGGGGCTTCGGCGAGGCTGCGCAGGTGCATTGTGGGAATGCGAAGACCGTGTCCGGTCACGCCGACGGCACGAGCCAGGCCTTCGTCGACCGCGGCGAACAGCGCCTTCACCGCGCCGTCGTCGGCGAACGCGGTCTCCCACTGGTCGGGCTCGACCAGGTTGTGGAGCTGGATCAGGTCGACGTGGTCGACCCCCATCCGTTCGAGGCTCGCTTCGAGCTGGGAGCGCGCGGCGGAACCGTCGCGCTCGCCGGTCTTGGTGGCGAGGAAGAACTCGTCGCGGTGGTCCTGGAGGAAGTCGTGAAGGCGCAGCTCGCTCTCGCCGTACGACGCCGCTGTATCGATGTGGTTGATGTCGGCGTCGCGGATCTGCGCCAACGTCGTGTCGGCTCGGCTCTGGCTCATCGCGCCGAGGGCGGCCGCCCCGAAGATGACGCGGCTGCTCTGGTGGCCGGTGCTGCCGAACGGAAGACGATCGATCGAGGTCATGAGGCTCCAAGCAGGTCGCGGATCTTCGCTCGCAGCTCGGGGATGCCGGTGCCCTTCTCGGCGCTCACCCACGTCACCTCGCTGCGAGCCACCTCCAGCTTGTCAGTCAATTCGGTGCGGCGCTTCTTCGACTTCGACGGCTTGACCTTGTCGGCCTTGGTCGCGACGTAGGTGATCGAGCGGCCGAGACTCTCGAGCCACTCGACGGTCTGGAGGTCGAGGGCGGTCGGGCCGACCGCGCCGTCGATCAGCAGGATCACCGACACGAGGTTCTCTCGTTCCTCGATGTAGGTGCTGAGCATCGTCGCCCACTTGGCCTGTTCGGCCTTGGAGACCTTGGCGAAGCCGTAGCCGGGGAGGTCCATCAGCCAGCGTCCAGAGTTCTCCGGCGCCAGCTCGAACGCGTTCATCAAGCGGGTCGCACCCGGGGTCTTCGAGGTCTTCGCCAGGTTCTTGCGTTGGGCGAGGGCGTTGAGCAGCGACGACTTGCCGACGTTGCTGCGTCCCACGAACGCGACCTCGGCGTTGACGTACGGCAGGTCGTCGAGATCGACGTAGGAACGCACGAACGACAGCTGGAGTGGACCGGGGGCCATGCGGCGACCGTACCGCGCTGCATCTACGATCCGGCGATGGCAGATCTCAGCGGACGGACGGTCCTCATCACCGGCGGTAACGGCGGCATCGGACTCGGTATCGGTCGGGCGTGTGCGAAGGCGGGCGCGGACATCATCGTGTGGGGCCGAAACGCGGAGAAGAACGCAGCGGCGGAGGCCGATCTGCGGGCGCTCGGCGTCGACGCTCACGCGCTGACGGTCGATGCGTCCGACGAAGCCGCGATCGAGGCCGGGTTCGCTGAATCGGTCGAGCTGGCCGGCGGTCGTATCGACTCGGTGTTCGCCAATGCAGGTGTCGGTGGCAGCGGCGCCCGGTTCCCCGACGTCACGCTCGACGAGTGGCAGCGGGTGATGCGAACCAACCTCGACGGTGTGTTCTTGCTGTTCCGGGCGGCGGCCAAACACATGATGGATCACGGCGGAGGCGGGTCGCTGGTGGCGACGTCGTCGACGTCGGCGATCCACGGCGCGGCCGGCAACGAGGCCTACGGCACGAGCAAGACCGCGCTCCTCGGGTTCTGCCGAGCGCTCGCGGTCAATCTCGCCCGGCATCAGATTCGGGTCAATGCGCTCCTGCCGGGCTGGACGATCACCGAGCTCGCTCAGTTCGGGTACGAGAACGACAAATTCCGCGACGCGACGCTGCGGCGCACGCCGGTGAGGCGGTGGGCCGATCCCGACGAGATGGGTGCGGCAGGCGTGTTCCTGGCCGATCCGACCGCGACGTACCACACCGGCGATTCCATCGTCGTCGACGGTGGCTACACGATCTTCTGATGAGCGGCACCATCTTCAGCCAGATCCTCGCCGGCGAGGCGGAGGTGAGTTGGATCGCTCGCGAGCACGGTGTGGCCGCGTTCATGGATCTGCACCCGGTGAACCCCGGCCATGCGCTCGTGGTCCCCGAGCGGCCTGCGGTCGGGCTCGCCGATCTCGATCCCGAGGACGGTCGCCAGATGTTCGCGATGGCGCAGCGGGTCGCCGCCGCCATTCGCGCCAGCGACATTCCGTGCGACGGGATCAACCTCATCCTCGCCGACGGCGAACACGCTGGTCAGGAGGTGTTCCACGTGCACCTTCACGTCATCCCTCGAGTCGAGGGTGACGCCTTCGGCTTCCAACACGCCCCCGACTACCCGAGAGCAGAGCGGCGAAACGTGCTGGACGAGCAAGCGGTGGAGATCACCAACAAGCTGGGGAGCTGAGCAAGCGACCGGTGCGGGCGCGGAGCCGCCAGGACGCGCCCGGAGCAGGTGCCCGGGGCGCATCCTGCGGATGCAGCTACAAAACAGCGAAGCCCTTTTCGAGGTCGGCGATGATGTCGTCGATGTGTTCGATGCCGACGCTGAGTCGGACCAGGCCGGGGTAGACGCCAGTCGCCGCTTGCTCGTCTTCGGTGAGCTGGGAGTGGGTGGTCGACGCCGGGTGGATCACGAGGCTGCGGACGTCGCCGATGTTGGCGACGTGGCTGTGGAGCTCGAGCGCCTCGACGAACGCCTTGCCGGCGTCGAGGCCGCCCTTCAGCACGAACGACGGAATGGCGCCGTAGCCCTTGCCGCCGAAGAGTTCGGTGGCTCGGGCGTGCCACGGGCTGTCGGGAAGACCGGCGTAGCTGACCGACTCGACTTCTTCGCGGCCGTCGAGGTACTCGGCGACCTTCTGGGCGTTCTCGAAGTGGCGTTCCATCCGCAGGCTGAGGGTCTCGAGGCCTTGGAGGAACATGAACGAGTTGAACGGGGTCGTGGCGGCGCCGATGTCGCGCAGGATCTGGACGCGGGCCTTGATGATGAAGGCGCCGTGGCCGAGGGCGGGCCAGTACGCGAGGCCGTGGTAGCTCGGGTCGGGTTCGGTGAAGTTGGGGAACTTGCCGTTGCCGAAGTCGAAGGTGCCACCGTCGACGATCACACCACCGATCGACGTGCCGTGGCCGCCGATGTACTTGGTGGCGGAGTGCACGACGATGTCGGCGCCGTGCTCGATGGGGCGGCACAGATACGGGGTGGCGGCGGTGTTGTCGACGATGAGCGGCACACCGTTGTCGTGGGCGACGCCGGCGATGCCGGCGATGTCGATGACGTTGTTCTTCGGGTTGGGGAGGGTCTCGCCGAAGAACGCCTTGGTGTTGTCCTGGACGGCTGCGCTCCATGCGTCGAGGTCGTCGGGGTCGTCGACGAAGCTGACGGTGATGCCCATCTTCGGCAGCGTGTAGTGGAGCAGGTTGTAGGTGCCGCCGTAGAGGGCGGCCGAGGCGACGATGTGATCGCCGGACTCGCACAGGGTGAGGATGGCGAGCGTCTCCGCCGCCTGACCCGACGAGACGGCGAGGGCGCCGGGGATGCCGACGGCGGTCGCCGTGCCGCCTTCGAGCGCGGACATTCGAGCCTCGAACACACCCTGGGTCGGGTTCATGATCCGGGTGTAGATGTTGCCCATCTCCGCCAGGGCGAAGAGGTTCGCGGCGTGTTCAGAGCTGTTGAAGGTGAACGACGTCGTTTGGTAGATCGGCACGGCGCGGGCGTTGGTGGCCGCATCGGGCTCCTGGCCGGCGTGGATCTGGGCGGTCTCGAACTTCCAGGTATCGGACATGGTCCGAACGCTAACCAGCAATAACCGACCACACCACTCAGAAATAGATACTTTTCACCGAATATGTCTGGCCGGTGGCTAATTTCCGGGTTCCATCGGTCAGTCGTCGAGACCGAGTTCGGTCTCCAGGCGGCCGATGCGTGCCGTCAACGCAGCGATCTGCGACTCGAGTTCGGTGAGGCGGTCGGTTCCGGCCACGGGCTCCGGTGCCGTCACCGGCGGGGCGATGCTCGTCTCAGCCGGCGCGGCGGCCGCTGGTAGTCCCACCTCGCTCTGCGCCCACAGCTGGTCGACCCTCGGCTCGCGTTCGCCGGGGCGGCGTTCGAGGCGCACGATCAACGGCTCGGGCCGGGCCGCGAGCCGATCGAGAGCGGCGTCGACGCGTGCTGCGTCGCCCTCGGGGCCGCCGTCGTAGCGTTCGGTGCGGGTGGTGATCTCGTTGCGGGTCTGTGGCCCTCGCAGCAGGAGCACGGCGAGCACCGCGAGTGCTTCGCCGTCGAGCCCGAGCGCCTCATCGACCACGTGCCGGTGCTTGGGCACCCGATGGCCGGTGCCGCTCAGCGTCCGAGCGAACCCGCGCTGGCGCAGCTCCATCATCACCTGATCGACCTCCCGTTCGGAGTAGTCGACGACGGGGTCGCGGTTGGTCGACTGGTTGCACGCGGCGACGAGCGCATTGGTACTGAGCGGATAGTTGTCGGGTGTCGTGCCGGCTTTCTCGATCAACGCACCCAGGACTCGGGCTTCGATCGGCGAGAGCTGTTCGTGCGTGTCCACCTGCCGATCGTAGAAGGACGGCCGCCCGAGCGCCGAAGGCGAACGCGACGGTGGCAGCATGGGCCCGATGTCTCGTCGAGTTCGGTCTGCACTTCTGGGCGCGCTCGCCGTGCTCGTGGTGATCGGGGTTCTGGTGGGCTCGGGGTCCGGGGATGGCGACCCCGAGGTCGCTCCGACGACGACCACCACGAGCAGCAGCACGACGTCGACGACCAGCACCACCTCGACGACGACGATCATCACGACCACCACGACGACGCTCCCGCCCGAGGTCGTCGCCCTGGACGCGCTCCTGGGTGCGATGAGCGATCGCGACATCGCCAAGCAGCTCGTCGTCTTCGGTGCGGCGGGTCCCGGCCCGGCGACCTCGATCGGTGACGCGCTCGGTGATCCCTGCATCGGCGGCGTGTTCGTCACCAAGAACGTCGGCAACTGGTTCCCCGCTGCGTCTCTCGAGGCGGCGACCGAGGCGATCGGGGAGGTGAGTGAGGCCGGTGCGGACTGTGCCGCGCCGCCGTTCATCACGACCGACGCGGAGCCTGGCACCCGCGTCCTGAAGGTGCCGGTCGACCCGCTCCCGACGCCGGCGACCCTCGAAGCCAACCACGTGCTCGATCCCGCAACGACGAGTGAAGGCCTCGCTCCCGCGGCCGAGATGTTCGCCTCCCAACTCGCCGATGCGGGCGTGCACGTCAACCTCGGGGTCATTGCCGATGTCGACGCCGGCGATGGTTTCTACATGGACCGCGAGGGCCGATCGTTCGGAGGCGACCCAGGGGTCGTCCGCGACATCGCGTTCACGTTGCTCGACGGGCACTGCCGGGCGGGCGTGGTTCCGACGCTCAAGCACTTCCCCAACCAGGGCTCGACCGTCGAGGACCCTCACGCCGAGGACTCCTTCTCGGTGAACGACTTCGAGACGTGGGCCGAGTTCGGCGCGCTTCCCTACATCGGTGCGCCATCGCCGATGGTCATGACCGGACACATCCGGTACGACGGTGTCGACGGCGGACTTCCGGCCACCCTGTCGAGGGAGATCACGACCGGGTGGCTTCGAGACGCGCTCAAGTACGGAGGGGTCGTGATCACCGACGACCTCCACTCGATGCGCGGTGTTGACGATCTCGCGCCGGCTGATCGAGGCGTGACCGCGATCGCGGCAGGTGCCGATCTGGCGCTGTACGTCGCCACCGACGACGCCGCCTCGGTCGTCGATGCCATCGAGGCCCGGATGGCGGCTGATCCCGAGTTCGCCCAGCAGGCTCGCGACAGCGCAATGCGGGTCCTCGAGCTCAAGGGTCGCATCGGACTCCTTCCCGAGGTCGACCCCGAGTGGTTCCGCGGACCGCTCTGCTCACCGCTCGACTAGCTGCCGCCGGCGTTCGAGGAGACGCCGCTCCGCCGGGTCGGTGACCAGGGCGAGTGCCCGGTCGAGCGAGGCTGCGATCTCGGCTGGGTCAGCGCCGGAGCGGCTCAGAAGTTCGGCCCGTGCTGCGTGGAAGTAGTGGTACTCGCCGAGGGCCTCGGACATGGTCGGGTCGTCGAGCAGGCGGAGGCCGGCATCGGGCCCGTTGGCCATGGCGACCGCTACGGCACGGTTCAGCTCCACGACGGGCCCACCGCGCAGGTGGCGGAGCGTGTCGTAGAGCGCGACGATCTGCGCCCAGTCGGTCGCCTCCGCGGACTCGGCCTCGCCGTGCAGGGTCTGGATGGCCGCTTCGATCTGGAATGGTCCCGGACGCCCGAGCCGGAGGGCGGACTCGACGAGCACGCCCGCTTCGGCGATCGCGTCGTGACGCCAGCGGGTGCGGTCCTGGTCCTCGAGCAGGATCAGTTCGCCGTCGTCATCGACTCGGGCGTCCCGACGGGCGTCGATCGCGAGGCAGAGGGCGAGGAGGCCTTGGGTCTCGGCGTCGTCGGGCACCAACGCGACGAGCAGTCGAGCGAGTCGGATCGCCTCGCCGCACAGGTCGAGCCGGATCGGGCCGTCGTCGGAAGAGCCGTACGCGCCCTCGTTGAAGGCGAGGTACAGGACATGGTGCACGGCACCGAGGCGGCCCAGGAGCTCGGCGTCGTCGGGGATCCGGAACGGGATCGCCGCGGCGGCGATCTTGCGCTTGGCGCGCACGAGTCGCTGCGCCATCGTCGCTTCCGGCACCAGGAAGGCGCGCGCGATCTCGGCGGTCGTGAGGCCGCCCAAGCTCCGGAGCGTGAGGGCGACCTGAGCCTCGACGTTCAGCGCCGGGTGACAGCAACCGAAGAACAGTCGGAGCTGTTCGTCCTGCAGCGCCGAGTCGTCGAGGCCCTCGGTGGGGTCGGGGGATTCGAGGAGATCGTCGCCCTCGAGCCGGGCGAGGAGTTCGGACTTGTCGCGCCCGGTTCGTTCCCGGCGGATCCGGTCGACCGCCCGGCGGCGGGCGACGGTCGTGATCCACGCGCCGGGCCGATCGGGAATGCCGTCGTCGAGCCAGCGCGTCAGCGCGATCTCGGCCGCCTCCTGCGCGGCGTCCTCGGCGGCGTCGAGGTCGCCGAGGTCGCGGTACAGCGTGGCCATGAGCCGTGGCCATTCGTCACGCACGACGCGGGTGATCGTGTCGTGGATCGGGATGGCCACGGCGCAGCCGTCACTCGAAGTTGGGGACCGGCCGGACCTCGACGGTGCCCGTCGCCGCGTGGGGGATCTGAGCGGCCCACTTGATCGCGTCGTCGAGGGTCTCGCACTCGAGGATGTAGAAGCCGCCGATCTGCTCCTTGGTCTCGGCGAACGGGCCGTCGGTGGTGAGGATCTCGCCATCACGGAGCCGGACCGAGGTGGCCGTCGAGGTCGGTTCGAGCGGTTCGCCCGAAACGAACACGCCGGCTTCCTCGACGGCGGCGCTGAACGCCATGTAGCCGCCCATCATCTCTTCGAACCCGGGATCACCCGGGTCGGGGCTGGCGCCCTTGTCGCCCTCGTCGGCGTAGATCAGGCATGCGTACTTCATGGTTGGTTCCTCCGTGGATGTGGTTGGTGAGGTGTGCTTTCACGGAGACGACGAACGGCGTCGACGTCGATCGACAGCTTCGCGGAAGAAATCCGAGATTTCTCGGGCGTGTAGGTTCTCGGCGTTCATCGAGTGAGGAGAACGGGGCACATGGGGTCATTGGACGGCAAGGTCGCGCTGGTCACGGGTTCGTCGAGCGGCATTGGAGAAGCGAGTGCGCATGCCCTCGCCGCTGAGGGTGCGCACGTGGTCGTGAACTCGTCGTCTTCGGTCGACGCAGGGATGGCAGTCGTGGAGGCATTGCCGACCGACGGCCACTACATCCAGGCCGACATCAGTGACGAGTCCCAGTGCCAAGCGTTGATCGCGGGCACCATCGAACGGTTCGGCCGGCTCGACATCCTCGTCAACAACGCGGGTTGGACGACCCGCGTCGACCACACCGATCACGCCGCGCTCACCAACGAGATCTTGTTCAAGACGATCGAGGTCAACGTCTATGGCACGTGGTGGATGTGCAAGGCGGCGATGCCGCACCTCAAGGAGACCGAGGGCAACATCGTCAACGTCACGTCGATTGCCGGGCTGCGCCCCATGGGGTCGTCGCTCGCCTACGGCATGGCCAAGGCGGCGCTGAACTCGCTCACCGAAGACCTTGCCAAGTTCCACGGTCCGGTGCGCTGCAACGCCGTCGCCCCCGGACTGGTCGCGACACCGTGGACCTCTGAGTGGGGTGATCTCCACGCCGGCATCTCGGCGATCGCGCCCTCCGGCCGGTCGGCGACCCCCGAGGACTGCGCCCAGGCGGTCATGGCGTGCGTCACCAACACCTACATGAGCGGCACGATCCTGAAGGTCGACGGCGGCACGACGCTCGTCCTGTAGCGGAGATCAGCTCTCGACGGCGGCGGCGATACGGCGGAGCGTTTCTTCCATCCCTGCGGTGTTGTGGGTGGCGCGATCCTCGACTCCGGACATCCCGCTCGAGCCGGCGATGATCTCATCGGGCCGCAGATCCTCCCAGCTCTCGGTGACCCGAGTGCCGCCCTCGATCGCCTCGAAGTCGTAGTGCCAGTTGGCGAAGTGGTAGTCGCGGTCGCCGAACAGCGCCTTGAAGTGGAAGCTCACGCCGGGCTCGGCGGCGGAGATCTCCGCGTGGGTGTCCCATTCTTTCCCGTTGTCGTCGTTGCGGTTGTGGCCGTCGAAGCGGGCGCCGACTACCGGCTCGCCATGGCCTTCCTGCCACGTGCACGACTCGACCTCTGGCGACCATTCGCCCATGCGGGTGATGTCAGCCACCGCCGACCAGACGGTCATCGGGTCGGCTGCGATGTCGCGGCTCACGGACGCGGTCTTGATGTAGGCCATGGCGCCGACCGTAGCCAGCCGTCGTGTGCTCGGCTCAATCCCAGAGCGCGGCCAAGCCGGCGTCGACCTCGTCGGCGATGCCCACCGTGCTGAGCGCCAGCGTGCGGTCGTCCTCGACGAGATCGATCGTCGGTTCGTCGAACAGCTCACGCACCGGTTCGAGGAAGCGGCTCATCTGGGCGTAGACGTGGCGGTCGTCGTTGGCGTACCGGTTGACGTGGAAGCGGAGCGGGAAGTGCACCGTCAGCTCGTCTTTGGCGCGGGTCAGGGCGACGTACATGAGGCGAAGCTCCTCGGCGAGGCCGGCCTCGTCGCCGAGCGACATCTCCGAGGGCATGTTGCCGTCGGCGGCGTGGAGGAGGTGCACGCCTCGCCACTCGAGGCCCTTCGCGGAGTGGATGGTCGACAGCGTGAGCCAGTCGTCGTCGAGGTGGGGCGGCCCGGCCTGATCGCTCGTCTTCGACGGCGGGTCGAGCACGAGTTCGGTCAAGAACCGACTGCGGCTCGCGTACTGGGCCGCGCCGGCGGCGAGCTGGTCGATGTCGGCCAGGCGAGCGTCGGCATTGTCGTAGCGGGTGGGGAAGATCAACGAGCAGAACGCTTTCAGCCGGTCGACCTGCTCGGACGGCGTCAGCTCGCCCAGGCAGTCCGCGAGGGCGATCCGGAGCTCCGCGGCCTGTTGGTCGGCGGCGCTCGGGGTCTTGCCGGCACCGTCGATGAAGCGGGCGAGGGCGTCGTCGTCTTGATCGGTGACGCCGAGTTCGGTTTCGAGCCGTCGAACGGTCGCCGGGCCGACCCCTTCCATCGTGGCCAGCACCCGGTGCCAGGCGAGCTGGTCGGCGGGGTTGTCGAGGATCCGCAGCAGGGCGAGCAGGTCCTTCACGTGGGCCGATTCGAGGTACTTGAGACCGCCGTACTTGACGTAGGGGATGTCGCGCCGGGTGAGTTCGAGCTCGAGGCCGTCGCTGTGGTGGCCGTTGCGGAACAGCACGGCCTGATCGCGGAGGTCCATGCCGCGTTCGCGGGCGTCGAGGATCGCTTCGCACACCGCCGTCGACTGACCACCTTCGTCGTGATGGGTGCGCAGGGTCGGGGTGAGTCCCTCGGGACGCGCCGACCAGAGCTCCTTGGCGAAGTGGTCGTTGGACTGGCGGAGGACGCCGTTGGCCACCGCGAGGATCGGCATGGTCGAGCGGTAGTTCTGTTCGAGCATGACCCGCGTGGCGCCGGGGAAGTGATCGGCGAAGTTCCACATGTTCTCGACGGTCGCGGCCCGGAACCCGTAGATCGCCTGGGCGTCGTCGCCCACGGCCGCGAGGTCGGTGTCGGGGCGGCACATCCCGCGGATGATGTCGGCCTGGATCGGGTTGGTGTCCTGGTACTCGTCGATCAGCACGTGGTCGAAGAGGTCGCGCAGCGCATCGCCGACCGGGCTGACCGTGAGCGCCCGCCAGAACAACAGCATGTCGTCGTAGTCGAGGACGTTGTTCGCCCGCTTCTTCGCGGTGTACGCCGTGAAGATCGTCTTCAGGTCGTCGAGGTGATCGGCGCACCACGGGTAGTCGTGCTCGAGGACGGCGTCGAGCTTCACCTGCGTGCTCACCATCCGGGAGTAGATGTTGGAGACCGTCTCCTTGCGCGGGAAGCGCTTGCCCCGTTCGCCGAACCCCTCCTCGGTGCGGACCATCCCCATCAGGTCGGTGGCGTCGCCTTGGTCGAGCACCGTGAAATCGGGTGAGAGCCCCGCGTTCTGCCCGAAGTTGCGCAGGATGCGGTTGGCGGTGGAGTGGAAGGTGCCACCCCAGACTCGCGCCGCGGCCCGGCTCGACCCGGTGGCGGCGACCCGTTGCAGCATCTCGGCTGCGGCCCGGCGGGTGAAGGTCAGCAGGAGCACCCGGCTCGGGTCGGCGCCGTCGTCGAGGATGCGGGCGACCCGGGCGGCGAGCGTCTTGGTCTTGCCCGTACCGGCACCGGCGACGATCAGGAGCGGCGAGCCGGTGTGGTCGACGGCGGTTTGCTGCTCGGGGTTCAGCGTATCGAACATGTGTTCGATGCTAGGCGCGAGTGTGCCGCGCGCGAGGCACCCGCCTTCGAGGCCTCAGGTCGATCCGCCGAGCAGGATCCGTTCCGCCTGGGCGACGGCTTCGCCTGCGAGATCGTCGCGTCCCTTCGCCCGGAGGCTGGCCGCGAGCCCCTGCCACGCATCGGCGTCGCCACTGTCGACATCGAGGTGCGAGCGGTACAGCGAGATGGCGAGGTCGTGGTCGCCGGCCCGTCGGTGGAGATCGCCGATGTCGGCGAGGCCGGCGAGCCGCGACGCATCGGGCCACAGGGCCACTGCGACCCCACGGAGCCGGGCGGCCTCACGGTCGTCGGCGCCCTCGGCTGAGTCGTCGGCGGCGCGGGCTCGCTCCTCGTCGTCGGGGGTGCGAGCCGAGAGGTCTCGGACGTGGGCTCGGATGGCGGCGCCGAGCTGCACCGTGCTGGTGCGGAGGTGCCGGGCTCGAGCGTCGTCGACCAGCAACTCCTCGCCGTCGACGAACCGGATGCGGAGCGGATGTCGGTAGCCGGGAAAGCCGCGCACATAGATGATGTCGGTCTCGACCGTCGCCGTCACGACATCGGTGATCGGACGCTCGGTCCAGCCGCCTCGGAACACCCGCCACGCGATCCGGCCGGGGCGCAGGTCGAGCTGTGCCGGCTGGCGCCGCTGGAAGTTCTCCTGGCCGACGAGCAACGCGATGACGAGCCAGAGCCCGGTGCCGAGCGCGGTGAAGATGATCGCGTCGCGCGTCGGGTGGTCTCCGGTGACGAAGAGCCAGGGCCAGATCCAGAAGAAGAGCAGGAGGGCACCGAGGAAGCCGATCAGCAGCCGGGTCTGGCGGGGCGGCACACCCCAGCTCGTCGGGGTGGGGGCATCGGGGCGTTCGGCTGCCTCGGGCGCCCGATGGTTGGTGTAGGGCGCGGCGGGAGCGGCTCGTCGGAGCGAGGCGACCAACTCGTCGAAGCCGGTCGTCTGCGGGTTGATCCGAAGCCGGCGGACCGGACCATCGCCTCGGACCTCGAGTGATCCGAGCACGGAGCGGCGCTCGTGAAAGCCGGTGATGTCGGCGTGTTCGATCGAGCGCTCGGTCCCGGCGGGCGGGACCCGGTGGCGGAGGCCCGTCCGGTGGGCGGTGAGCCGATCCGGTTCGGCGACGAGGAGTCGCAGCCCCGGCCGGGCCGCCAGCCACGCACATCCGACGAAGAACCCGATCACGCCCCAGAAGGACAGGAACACCCGGCGGGCCTCGAGGTCGCCGTCTGCGAGCCACACGGCGAGCGGGAGCAGATTGATGCCGGCGAACACTGCGCCGGCTCCGAAGAGCACCACGCCGAGGGTCAGTGGCATGTCGAACTGATGCACGGACCCGCGCTCACCCAACGCATCGGCGAGCAAGACCCGACGGCGGACCACCGCCCGGAACCCGCGGCCCGTCAGCCAGATCGGAAACCCGATCGCGAGCGCGAACAGGCCGATCCCGACCGCCGCGGCGAGCACCTCACTCATGACCACTCCGTCGGCGGCGACTCGCGGAACCCGAGGTCGGTCTCGATGATGTGTGCGGCAGCGGGTACGACCCGGCTGGTGTCGGCGTCGCCTCGTCGCCGTGCCCGTCGAGTCATCGGTCGAACGAGCCGCCGCAACAAGGAGAGCGCCTGCGGGTTGCCGGGCTCCAACCGCCCGGCTGCCGCCAGGTGGCGGCTGGCGAGTCGGCCCATGCCCTGCCGCGCCCGGACCGTCCCCAGGACTCGGTGTGCGGCGGCCAGCTCCGGGTCGAGCTCGAGGGCTCGTTCCAGGTGTCGGGCGGCGCCGGGTAGGTCGTCGGCCGCCATCTCCACGATGCCTCGGGTGTAGGGGACCGCTGCGTGGTCGGGAGCGAGCGTCGCGGCCTCCCCGCAGCGTTCGCGGGCCTCCGCGATGCGCTCGGGGGAGTCGGCGGGAGCGGGGTCGGCGTCCCCGAGGGGGGACACGAGGGTCAGCGCCAGGCCGATCCGGAGATCAGGTGACTCGGGGGCGAGACCGATCGCGCTCCGGTAGCTCTCCTGCGAACCGGCGTCGTCGCCGAGCATGCGTTGGGAGACCCCGAGCAGATGGAGGCCCTCGGCCGTGATCTCGAGGCCGAGCGATCGGCGGGCCGCCTCGCCTGCCTCCGCGGCTTCGCCGGCGGCGTGGTGGGCCCGAGCGGCCATGCGATGCAGTGCGGCGTTCGTCGGGTCTGCGGCGAGGGCGGCGGCGACGACTCGGTGGGCGTCGTCGTGGCGACCGACGACGAGCAGATGGTGGGCTCGGGCGATGGCCGTGGCGGAGTCGGGCGTCTCGTCGATTCGGCCATCGTCGCGCAGAGACGGAAGCGGCGAGGCCGCTTCCGTCTCCGAGTGGGTGGGGGTTGGGTTGGTGATCAGGCCTGCACGGCGGGGAGCAGGAGGGCGATCAGGTCCGGATCGATGGCGTCGGGCGAGAGGAGGCCGAGGTCGGGGTCGATGCAGCAGGGGTGCGGCGGGGTCGGCTCGGGCTCGGGGTTGAGGAGATCGTCGACCGGCGGGATCGGGGTCGGGTCCGGGATCGGCCACGGGATGGTGATGCCGTCGGGCAGCAGGTCGGGGTCGATGCCCGGCTCGCTCGGCTCCTCGGGGTCGTCGCCGGGCTCTTCGGGATCGGCCGGCTCGTCGGCGGGTTCGGCCGGCTCTTCCGGCTCGTCGGCCGGCTCGGCCGGTTCCTCGGGCTCGTCAGCGGGGCCTTCGGGCTCCTCGGCAGGCTCCTCGGCGGGGGCTTCGGGCTCCTCGGCCGGGGCGGCGGGTTCGCCGGCGGGCTCGGCGGGTTCGGCCGGGGTCTCCGGCTCCTCGGTGGGGGTCGCCGGTTCGGTGTCGGTGGAGTTGGTCTCGACGGCCGCCTCGCCGGTCTCGGGGATCGAGGTGTTGTCGACTGCGGTGTCGTCGTTCCCCGCGTCGACGGGGGTCGACTCGGTCTGTTCGACGGTCGGGGCCGAGCTCGACGCCGACGATCCGGTGTGGATCAGCGCACCGAGGGCGAAGCCGGCCGTGATGACCAGCACGCCGATGGCGGCGCCGATCCGGAGCCGGGTCTGGTCGATGCTGTAGGTGATGTGGTCCTGGGTGTGCATGGTGCGGGTTTCCCTCTTCGGGGCGGCCTCGGTGGCTGCCGTTCGAGGGTCCAGAGCACGTCGCCAGGAACCGTGGACACTTTTCTGAGAAATCTTTTCGCGACCTGTCAGCAGGTGGTGACGAATGTGTTGCCGCCGGAAGAGTCGGCCTCGCTGCTGGCATTGCCCGCGGCGTCGACTGCTGTACCGGTGACAGTCAACGTCGTGAGGCCTGTGAGCGTGCCCATTGGGACGGTGAATGTCCCGCTCCAGTTCGTTCCGTCATTGCTCGACAGGGCGACCGTCCCACCGGATTGGCCGCTCGCAAGGGTCCAACTTGCAGTGACGGTGTCCACGCCGCTCCCTCCGTCGTTGTCAGTCACGAAGGCGCTGATCGTGATCACGGTGTCGATCGGAGGGCCGCCGGCAGCAGGGGCACACGGCGCTTCACGCACGGGATCAGTCCGGTTGCTGTTCGGGGAATGGAACAAGCGCTCGATGGTCGGGGGAGCGGTATCGGCCGGAGGTGGCGGTTCGGTGGTTGTCGTGGACGTCGTCGAGGTGGTGGTCGACGGAGGTGCGGTGGTCGGTGGCGCCGTCGTCTCCGGCGGCACGCTTGTCGTCGTGGTCGTGGTGGTCGGTGCGACCGTCGTGGTCGTCGTGGGTGCGACGGTCGTCGTGGTCGTCGCCGGCGCAACCGTCGTCGTGGGAGCAACCGTGGTCGTGGTCTCGGGCGGGGCGACGGTCTCGAGTCGGACGTCGTTGTCGTCGAGGCGTTCGGCCACGGCCAGCCCACCGGCCAGGCCCCCGATGAACAGCACGCCCGCGGCCATCGTGCCGAGCAACAGCTTGGGGACACGGCGCGGCGCTGACGGGAATCCGTCGCGGGTCCAGCGTCGGATCTGATGGGTCGGCTGGCCCGGCGAGAGAAGCGCGTCTCGGACCTGGGCCTTGAGCGCCTCCGGGGTGGGCTGGAGCGGGAAGGCCCCGGCCAGACCGCCCGGATCCATCAGGCCGGCGCGGCGGCGGCTGCAGGCGTCGCAATCCTCGATGTGGCGGTTGATCCGCTTGCGCATCAGCGGGCTGAACGCCCCGTCCCACCCGGCGAGGACCTCATCGAGCTCGGGGCAATCGCGGCGACCGTGGCGCGCGACGAGCAACGACCCGAGCGACTGCTCGACTCGGTCGCGGACCCGCTGGACCAGCTTGTAGGCGTTCTGAACCGACACGCCGAGCGCGTCGGCGAGTTCCTCGCCTTCGAGCTCGTGGCGCATGTGGAGCTCGAGGACCTCTCGGTCGCGGTCGTTGAGGCCGGCGCTCGCCTCGGCCATCAGCTCACGGAGCTCGCCTCGCGCCATGTCGGCGGTCATGTCGACATCCACGCCGACGTCGAGTCCGGCGTCCTCGTCGGGGGTGGAGCGCTTGCGGGCGCGCAGGCGAGCCCGGCACTGATTGCGGGCGACGGAGTAGAGCCACGACCGCAGCCGTTCGGGATCGCGAAGCTGATCGAGCTTGTTCGCCGCGGTGAGGAAGGTGTCCTGGTAGGCGTCGGCGGCGTCGTCGCCGCTGTTGAGCATGGCGAAGCAGAGGTCATAGACCCGATCGCCGTAGCGCTCGTAGATGTCGCCGAGGGCGCGCTGATCACCCGCCAGATAGCGGGAGACGAGATCGGCGTCGGTGGCCACGGTCGCCATGGCCAGCGATGGTAGTCAGCGCCCATGCCCGTCCAGAGCGCGCTGCGTCAGCTGGTGGACACAAACCGTGGGATTTTCTCGAACGCTGCGGTGCGGACGGTGCGATCAGTCCGCGCAGGGGTTCATCACGACGTCGACGTTGCGTTCGGTCTCGTTGCCACGGGCGTCGACGGCGATCACGTCGATCGTCGCGATCCCCGCCGGGAGATTCGGGCCGATGGGCAGGAGGTACGTCGTCGGATCGTTCGGATCCGGGAGCAGCTGGTTGAGGTCGCCGTCGACTCCTGCGTTGACGGTCAGCGGCAGGCTGTCGTCGGTGATGGTGATCGTTGCGAGGCCCTGGACCGGGCGGGTCGGGTCGGCGCCGCCCTGACACGGGCCGGCGTCCTCCCAGAGCTCGGCCGGCGCATCGACCAGGACAACGGGGGCGATGTCGACCGCAGCGGACAGCGGGATCGTCGCGTCGCCGCCGTTGGACGTGAGGGTGATCGCCGAGGTCGGGTCGCCCTCCGGCGTGCCGGCACGGTCGAAGCTGACCGTGATGACGATGTCCTCGCCGGGCGCGAGATCGCCCTTGGCGGCGCTCACGGTGAACCGGGTCTCGCCGGGCGGCAGCGTGGCCGCCCACGTGAGCGGGCCGGGACCGCTGTTGGTGAGCGTGAACGTGTCGGTGGTGTCGGCGGTGCCGAAGTCGATTCCGTTGACGTCGATGTCGAGCTCGCCGGGGAGCGGGAGCGTCGTGGTGGTCGTCGTGGTCGTGGTCGTCGTGGTGGTGGTCGTCGTCGTCGCCATCGGAACGGCGGTCTGTGGCAGCTTCGCTTTGATGGCGTCCGGCGCAG
>CAZEML010000059.1:0-19716 GCA_964513285.1 uncultured Candidatus Nemicrothrix sp. | reverse complement strand
CACCGACCGGTTCATCGAACGGCTGCCGTTCCCGCTGACGGGTGCGCAGCAGCGGGCGATCCGAGAGATCGGCGCCGATCTCGAACTCGCTCGGCCGATGCATCGGCTGCTGCAGGGCGATGTCGGTTCGGGCAAGACGCTCGTCGCCGTGCACGCCCTCCTCACCGCAGTACAGGGCGGCTACCAGGGTGCGTTGATGGCGCCGACCGAAGTGCTCGCCGAGCAGCATCACGCTGGGGTCACCGCGATGCTCGGCGACTTGTCGGTGCCGGACCCGACCACGCTCATGGGCGACCGCCCCTTGCGGGTCGAGTTGTTGACCAATCGTGTCGCCGCCGGTGATCGTCGCAAGATCCTGGCCGATCTCGTCACCGGCAAGGTCGACATCGTGATCGGCACGCATGCGCTGATCCAGGACAAGGTCGAGTACTCCTCGCTGGGTGTCGTGGTGATCGACGAGCAGCACCGCTTCGGTGTCGAGCAGCGGGCGGCGTTGCGCGACAAGGGCGATGCGGTCACCGCCCCCGATGTGCTGGTGATGACGGCGACGCCGATTCCTCGTACGGCGGCGATGACCGTCTACGGCGATCTCGACGTGTCGGTGCTCGACGAGCTGCCACCGGGTCGAACCCCGATCGTCACCGAGTGGGCCAGGGACGAAGCGGCGGAGGACGCGGTCTGGGACGTCGTGCGAGCCGAGGTCGCCGAGGGGCGGCAGGCGTATGTGGTCTGTCCGCTCATCGATGAGTCCGAAGCGCTCGACGTGCGTTCGGCGGAGGACACCTATGCCGCGCTGCAGGCGGTCGAGCTCTCCGAGTTGCGTCTCGGTCTGCTTCACGGGCGGGTGACCCCGGCGGAGAAGGAAGCGACGATGCACGCGTTCCGGGAGGGACGCCTCGATGTGCTCGTGGCGACGACGGTGATCGAGGTCGGTGTCGACGTGCCCAACTCGACGGTCATGGTGATCCTCGACGCCGATCGGTTCGGGATCGCGCAGCTGCATCAGCTCCGAGGCCGGGTCGGTCGTGGTGCCCACGCCTCCCGGTGTTTCCTCGTGGGTGATCCGACGACGTCGGATGGCGAGGCCCGGCTGGAGGCCCTCGTCGCGTCGACCGATGGCTTCGAGTTGGCCGAGGTCGACCTCGAGCTCCGAGGTGAGGGCACAATCATGGGGGAGCGGCAGAAGGGGCGGAACGACCTGAAGCTGGCGTCGCTCCGTCGCGACAAGGAGTGGGTGGCGGCCGCTCGCGAGGTCGCGATCGCCATCATCGACTCGGACGAGGAGCTCGATGAGCATCCGGGTCTGGCCGACGAACTCGACCTGTTGTTGGGCGACGACGACGCCGAGTTCTTGATGAAGGATTAGGGCGCTACGAGTGTCGGTGGGCATGCTCTCGGCATGACCTCCCCCGACGTCACGGCCGAGATTCCCGAGGGTTTCGAGCGGCACTACAAGCGTTCGGCCTTCACCGACCCGTGGGAGCCGCTGTACTCCAAGACCGAAGTCGACCAGGTCCGGATCGGCACGGTCATCACCGAAGCGCACTGCAACAGCCGGGGGCTCGTGCACGGTGCCTTCCTGGCGGCGCTGCTCGACAATGCGCTTGGACTCAGCGTCGGCGTCGTCTTGAAGTCGCAGGGCCGTGACGAAGTCGAGGGTCTGGTCACCGTCAACCTCTCGATCGACTACGTCGGTCGTGCCGGCGTGGGGGAGTGGATCGCCACCGACATCGAGGTGGTGAAGGCGGGTCGAACCCTCAGCGTCGCCACCGGCGTGCTCGCCACGGCCGTTCGACCTGTCGCTCGAGCCAACGCCACCTTCCAAGCCATCTCGCTCTAGCCCGGTATCAGCGCTCCAGCGGCGACGCGGTCTTGGTGGTCGGCCGCCCCTTCGGGCTGTCGAGGTGTGCCCGCCTGCCGGCGTGCCCCCCGGGAGATGCGGTGGTGAGGCCCGGTTGCACTCTCCGCCACCGGTGCGTGCGCGTCAGGCCGCGTTCAGGCGGTGAGGGTGTGTTCGTGGGGTTGGTGGGTGGCCCGGTTGGGCGGTGTTCGTCGTCGGTGTCGGTGGGGGTCGCCGCGTGTGCCGCGGTGGGCGTGTCCGTGGCAGGTGTGGCAGAGGAGTTGGAGGTTGTCGATGTTGGTGGGCCCGTTGCCGGTGAGCCATTCCTGGAGGTGGTGGGCGTGGCACCGGTCGATGCCGGCGCCGCATTCGGCGCAGCCTCGGCTGGTGACGATCAACGAACGCCACTGCGCCGCGGTGGCGAGACGCTTGCTGCGTCCTTGCCACAGCGGCTGTCCGTTGCCGGAGAACACATGCCCGATCACATCAGACGAAGGCCCGAGCTGTTCGAGGACGGAGTCGGGGACCGGTGTGCCGTCGAGCCAGGTCGGGTGGGGTTCGTCGAGGTTCCATACGAGGTGGACCTGATGTTTGGGGTGCACCGGCCCATCGGTTGCGGGTTCGTCCGTGATCAGTTGAGCCAGGGCGTCGGCTTGGCGTTGCGTGTGCGAACGGACCTCGTTTGGTGCGCCGTCGCGGCCTCCGTCGTCTCGCCAGAGTTGGTCGACGCGGCGTCGCCAGGCGGCCATCACGGTTTCGCCGGTGGCTTTGTCGAACCGGGCATGGATCTCGACTGACCCATCGCCGTTCACCTTGTGCCATCCAGCCCGTCGTTCGCGTTGGCGGCGATGCCGCTCCTCAGCCTCGACCGCGGACGTGTGGCGGCCCACGAACTCGCGGGCCTTGCGCGCGAACAGATCCGCGGGGATCGACTCCGCCAACGGCACCAACTCAGCAGCGACCGCTGGGGAGGTCTCTTCCGCTGCCGCGGCGACGATCGCCGCGTGCTCGACGTTCAACCGACCCTCGGCCAAGCCGTCGGCCAGCGTCGGCATCTCGGCCAGACCCCGCGCCGTGACCCGGTCCTTCTTGGCCTGACGCTCCGACCGCCGCCCGACCGAGCGGCTCACGACCGACGAGTCCGCGCCCGCATCGCCGAGCGAGTCCAACGCGGCCTTCGCGGCCATCAGCCGTTCGTCGACCCGGGACCGCAGCTTCTCGAGATCCGAGATCAACCCGTACAACTCACGGCGCGACAACGGGTGCGGATCGACTGCTCTCAGCGCTTCATGCACACCCGCCAACGTGACCATGCCCCAACACTACGAAGGGGGTGTGACACTCGAATCGGGTCAGTCGATGACGGCTTGGAGCTCGCGGACGTTGGTGACGACGGTGGTCGCCTGGGTGATCGTGCCGCGAGGCTGAGCGACCGCCGCCGGGTTGGCGGCGACGTCGTCGGAGGTGAGGACGTAGACCGTCCACGTCGCGGTGGCGGTCACGTTGGTCTCGACGATGGAGCCCTCGCCGTTGGACTCGTAGACGTAGGTGCAGTCGGAGGTCTGGTCGTCCTCGCCGAGCGCCGGGTTCCAGACGACATCGACGTCGTCGATGCACAGCAGCTCGTCGCCGTTGCCCATCTCCCATCGGATGTGCTCGAAGACGGGCGTGGCGGTGACCCAGATCGGGCCGGCCTGAGCGCTCACCGAGTCGTAGTCGAGCTGGCTGGTGACGGCGAGCCAGCTCGCCACGCCGACGACCTGGTCGCCGACCGGGGACAGCTCCGGCGCGGGAGCGTCGAACACGATCTGGTCGCGGGTGAACGTCTCGAGCTCGATCAGATCGATGAGCGGTGGTTCGCCACCCGGAGGTGGGTTCGGCGTCCAGATCCTCGGATAGCCGCCGACGGCCGCCTGTGACTCGATGAAGAAACAGAAGATGCCCACGGGAGCGAGGGGCGCGTCGCCCTGCGCCTCGTAGAGCGCGAGCGCCTCGGCGTACCCGAACGTGGCGATGTACGGGGGCACGTCGACGACGATGAAGTAGTAACACCCGATGCGGGGTCCGGCTTCGACGCTCCGGTCCGGTTCGCTCACGACGCCGAGCTCGCTGCGGTACCCCGCGCTCACCTCGACCGTGCCCGTCGGAAACGTGACTTCGACCTCGCCTCCGCCACCGCCGTCGCCGTTGCCGTCGTCGCCTTCTCCGGTATTGATTCCGTGGGCGCCTCCATGCTCGGCGAGCGCAGGACCAGCGAAGGCTCCGACTGCGGCGATCACGGCCGCGACGATCGCGGCCGTGGCGACTAGAGCGCGGCTAGCTCGGCTGCGCATGTGTCCTCCTCGCCTACCTCAAAGAACGCCTCCTGGGATGACCGGTCGACGAGCCAGCGGCCGCCGTCGAATCGCAGCTCGGTGCGGTTCTGGCTGATGAGAGCTTCGGTGGCAAGCACCTCGCCTGATTCGATGTCGTACAGCGCGGCATCGTCCACGACGCACACGATGGCAGTTGCCTCGCCATCCGTGATCGAGGTGACGACCCCGGCGAGCACGAAGGGGCCCTCCGGGTTGGCATTGCGAACGCCCTCGCCAGCGTCAAGCCGGGCCTGTTGGCGTTCGAGGCGTCGTACGGCGTTCTCGAACGTTGCGACGTCGGCCCAGAGTTCGGCGTTCGGCTCAGGGGGGTCGAACCCGACGGCGATGGCCTGCCAGTAGCGCTCGATGACGTCGAGGATCTGGGCTTCGTCGGAGAGGGGCGCAGCGGTGGTGGTCGACGTCGTCGTCGTGGTCGTTGTCGACGTGGTCGTGCTGGTCGTCGACGTCGTGGTGGTCGTGCTGGTCGTCGACTCGGCGTCGGCGGTGTCGGTTGCGGGGGCGACCGTGTTCACGGGCGCGGCACCGTCGTCTCCGCCGCTGCACGCCGCCGCGAACAGGGCGGTGAGAACGAGGACGGCCGCCAACCGAATCGTGTTCATCGCTGAGGAAGGTAGCCGCGCCAAGCCAGCGCGGACAGAGCGGCTCGACCCATTCCTCGACCAACGGCGAACGCAGAAAGACATGAAATAGCATCATACACACCTAAAGCGCTCGATTCATCTCGGATCGAGCGAGTGCGGTCTTCCGGGCGCGTTCGGCGACGGTACGGTTCGCCCAGACGCATGCGGATGAGTCACGCTCGATTCAGCCTGGGCAGCCGTGGGGGAGGAGGTCGATCGATGGGCAAGGGTTCGAAGGTGCGGTTCGGTCGTGACGAGCCGGTCGACCGTTCGCCCTGGCACAAGGAGCCGATCGTCGCGATGGTCGGCGGGCTCGTGGGTGTGGCGTTCATCGCCGCCATCGGCGGTGGGCTATTGGTCTATCTGGCGGCCCAGGGGTTGTGGTCGGTCATCGTGGTGTTGGTGGCGCTGGCCGTGATCCAGCTCCTCTTCTTGCGGTGGCGTGGCTCGGTGATCCGCAAGCGTCTCGCCGTTCATGGCGAGGACCGGTCGTGGGCTGCGTTCGTGCGCGTGTCGCCGGTCGAGTTGGCGTTGATGGGGCGAGGGCGTGGAATGCGGGCGCTGAAGTTGCTCACCCGCTGGCAGTTCCGATTCTTGGTGGTCGACGGCGACGAGTCGTACGTGTCGCAGCGGGTGCGGGAGCAGGAGAAGGGTCCGGAGCTGCCGATCACGCGGGTCGAGGTCGTGAGTGAGAACGCCGACGGGGAGATCCGTCGCGTCCTGCTCGTGGCGACCGCGCCCGTCGAGCTCGACGTGCTCTGGTCGACTCCGTTTCCGAACACCAAGGGCCGGCGCAGCTGAGGATCTGACCGCTGGCGGTGGCCTGGGGTGCGAGCGAACGCACCGCGTTGAAGATGCATGAGAATGCACGAAAGGGCTTGCCAGGCCTTCTGATGTGCACTTTCATGTTGTTCCATGCCGGACACCTTGCTCCTCGATGTCGAGGTGGCGACTGAACTTCACCAGGTGATGACCGCGGTCGCGGAGGAGCTGGATGGCGACCGCTCGGCGATCCGGAGCTGGATGGCGGCGGCCGAGGAGTTGGCAGGCCCGTCGGCCGACGATCCCGACCCGTGGCTCCGGGGCCTGACCGAGCTGCTCCGGAACGAGGCCGACGATCTCGCCCGCCGCCTCCGGATGGTGATCTTCGGCGGGCCGGAGATCAACGCCGGCCTGCTCGCGCTCGATCACATCCGGGCCCACTTCGACGTCATCGACAACCGAGGCGGCGAGGCCGGCGAGCAGGACGGCGTCGTCTCCCGGGCCGATCTCGAGTGGGCGGTCGAGCATCTCGATGCCGACACCGCTGCCGCGGCACAGTGGCTGCTCGATCACGAGGACTTCTTCCGCACCGTCGAGACCGCCCGGGATAACGACGGCTACCTCGCCGCCGGAGCGACCGAATTCGGTGGTGGAGGCGATGGTGACGGGAAGCTGTCCCTCGCCGACGTCGACGCGTACCTGACCAAGCTCGACACGTGGGCGACGCTGATCCCGTACATGGCGACGATCGATGTCGCCGCGAAGGGCGGAGAGCACGACGCCGTCATGTCCCGCGAGGACTTCGAGGCGTTCCTCGCCGACTACGACCTGCCGCCGGAGGTTCGGGCGGCGGCCCAACAGGTGCTCGACGACGGCGCGTTCCACGACACCGGTGGCGGACTCGTCAGCTGGGGGACACTTCTCGACGTCGCCTCGTTCATCCCCGTCGTCGGCGACTTCATCGATGGGGCGATGGCGCTCTACTACCTGAGCCAGGGTCGGTGGTCAGAGGCGGCGATGTCGGGGATCGGACTCCTCCCGGTCCCAGGAGTGAGTGGCGCGTCGGCCCGCACCGCGAATGCTGCGGCTGACCGGATCCGCCGTGAGCAGCTTGCCGATGCTGGTGGCCTGCTTCGGGAGACGCGGCAGCGGACCGGCAACTTCAGCATCGGAGCGGGGACTCGCGCCGATGCAGAGGTTCTCGGCGAAGCGTGGGTTGGCCCGGGTGCAACCTGGTCGGGAAGCGGTCGAGCGCGGGTGAGCGCAGATGGGCTCCGGCAGTACCGTCCCCCGGCTTGGAAGCCTGGATGGAACAATTACCAGGCGAACTTCGAGTGGAAGTACCCGGACGGCAGCTCCTTCACCAACAACGGACACCTACACATCACGGACCCATGAGAGCCAGACTTCACAGCATCGAGAGCGTCAACTGGACCACGACGCTCCACGAGTACGCACCGGTCGAAGAGGCTTTCGAGGCGACGCTCGACTACTACGTGACCTGGGACGACGACACTCACGACCACGAGATTCTCGATCTGTACCGGATCTGGGTCACGTCGCCGGCGTTCATCCAGCAGCGACTCGACGCCGGCGATGGCCCGGTCCTCGGCCGCCATCGCCTGATCACCGACGGATGGCGGGCCGAGGACATCGAGGACCGCATCCGCCGAGCGGTGGAAGCCTGCCAGGCCGAGACGACCGCGACGCTGGTGGATCAACTGAGCACGATCGGGTATCCGGTGGACCGGATGTGGGGCTGACCGGGGACCGACCCTGTCAGCGCCGGCGGCCCGGGGCTCAGCTCTTGTGCTGGGCGTATTCGATGAGGCGGGTCATGACTTCGTCGCCGGCCTTGTCGACGGCGCCGGCGTCGAAGGGCGGCTGCGGGTCGTACTCGGTCATCAGCTGCATGGCCTTGGCGGCGACGTCGTCGACGAGCAGCTCGGAGAGTCGCAACGCCATGTCGATGCCGGACGACACGCCGGCGGCGGTGATGATCCGCTGATCGAGGTGTTCGACGACGCGGGTGCCGGTCGGGATCGCGCCGAGGTCGCGGAGGGTGTCGTAGGCGCCCCAGTGGGTCGTCGCTTCGAGCCCGTCGAGCAGGCCGGCGGCGGCGAGGATGAGCGAGCCGGTGCAGACCGACGTGGTGAACGTCGATGTCTCGTGGGCGGTGCGCACCCAGTCGACGAGCGGGTTGGGTCCGTCGATGTAGGCGCGTGAGCCGACGCCGCCGGGGACGACGATCACGTCGGGGTCGGGGAGTTCGTCGAAGGTCTGGTCGACGGTGAGGCCGAGGAAGCCGTTCTCGGTGCGGACCTCGCCCTTCTCTTCGCCGACGAAGTGGACGGTCGCTTCGGGGAGGCGTTGCAGCACCTCGTAGGGGCCGATGCCGTCGAGGGCGGTGAGGCGGGGGAAGAGGGGGATGGCGATGCGCATGGTGATGGGTCTTCGTTGGGGGTCGGTTGGGGTCGTTGGGGTGGGAGAGGGAGCGTCAGGCCGGTTGGGGGCGGAAGCGGCGGCGGTAGTCGGTCGGGGAGATGCCGAGCCGTCGTTGGAAGCAGCGGCGGAGCGATTCGGCGGTGCCGAGTCCGCTTTCGGCGGCGATGTGGTCGACGCCGCTGCTGGTCTCTTCGAGGAGCCGTTGGGCGGCTTCGAGACGGACGGTTTCGACGTAGCGAGCGGGCGTCATGCCGATCTCGGCTTCGAACCGGCGGGCGAGGTGGCGGCTGCTCAGTCCGACGTGGGCGGCGAGCGTGTCGAGGCGGAGGTCGCCGGCGGGGTTCTGGTGGATGGTGTCTTGGGCGAGGCGGACCGGTTCGGTCTCCGCCGCACCGGACCAGACGGGGCCTGCGAATTGGGACTGGCCGCCGGGGCGGCGCAGGAAGACGACGAACCAGCGGGCGACGGTTTGGGCGACTTCGGCGCCGAGGTCGGCTTCGACCATGGCGAGGGCGAGGTCGATGCCGGAGGTGACACCGGCGGAACTCCAGACCGGGTCGTCGCGCACCCAGATCGCGTCGGGGTCGACGGTGAGGGTCGGATGGTCCTCGGCCAGGTGGTCAGCCCACGCCCAGTGGGTGGTGACGCGAGTGTCGTCGAGGAGTCCGGCGCTGGCGGCGAGGAACGCGCCGGTGCAGACGGTGGCGATGCGATCGGCGTGGCCGCCGGCGGCGCGGAGCCATTCGACGAGTTCGGGGTTGGTGTTGGTGCGGGCGCCGGTCCCGCCCGGGATCAGGATCGTGCCGGTGATCTCGTCGGGGGCCGGGAGGGGACGTCCGGCGAGCCGAAGGGGGGATTCGGTGGCGATCTCACCGGCGTCCTCGGTGATCGAGGCGGAGATGATCTCGAGTCGGTACCGGCGCCCGCTGACGCCGAGGAAGTCGGCGGTCTGGTTGGCGGCGGCGAACACCTCGTGAGGCCCGACCAGGTCGAGCGCCTGGATGCCGTCGGCGGCGACGAACCAGATCGGGTGGATGCCGTGGGTGTTCACGAGTGCCATCGTGCGGCACCGCCCGGGATGTCGTCAATGACAGTATCCCCACAGATCAGGACAGAGGGCTGAGGTTTGGCGGCGGTTGCCGAAGCCTCGCGCGACTCTTGATCTCCGCTCGAACTTCACCACCGACTCTGAGATCCGGTGCGAAACAGGGATCGCATCGTCAACAGGAGTGCGACACGCATGAGAGACCTCAAGGCGAGGAGAGTTCGACGCGTCGGCTTGGTGCCGGCGCTGGTGGTGGCGATCTGGGCCGCACTCATCGCGGCGGCGCCGGCGGCGCTCGGCGTCGAGGCGTACGCAGCAAGCGGGAGCCACGGTGTGGTTCCGGTCGATGCCTCATCGCTGAATCCGGCCGGCGATCTCGACTGTCCGGAGGGGGCGGCGACGGTCTACGAGTCGGGGATCGAGGACCTGCAGCCAGGCGACGTCGAGTCGACGACGATCGCAGCGACGACGGGAGGGACGGCGTTGACGGTGTCGATCGACGTCGTGACCAACGACGACAACTCGTTCGACATCACGGTTTCCGGCGCGCTCATGCGCACGCTGATCGTCAAGGACGGCAACGGATACCTCGCCTTCCAGTACCCAGACGGCGTGAGCGCCGAGACCGACGCTCATGGCAAGGGCATCGCTGGCTCGGGCGACGCGTACCAGAACGTCAGCCACCTCGAGTTCTGCTTCGCCGCCGACGGCGCGGCGGCACCCGGGGCTGACGGCGAAGAGCCGTCGGGCGGGGCGGACTCCGGCTCGAACGGCAGCAGCAACGGCAACGGCAACGGCGGCGACAGCAACGGCAGTGGCGGTGACGACGATGCCGAAGCGTCTGGCGGCAACGGCAGCAACGGCAGCAGCGGCGGCAACGGGAACAACGGTGGCAACGGGAACAGCGGCAGTGGCGGTGACGACGATGCCGAATCGTCTGGCGGCGAGAACAGCAACAGCGGTGGCAACAGCAGCAACAGCAGCAACGGCAACGGCGGTGGCAACGGGAACACGAACGAGAACAGCGGCAACGGCACGAACAACGAGTCCGAGGTCGCGACCGACACCCAAGGCAATGCGTGGCTGGCCGGGGTGAAGCACGACGGCACCGGGTTCGTTCGCATGCGGGAAGACAGTGGCGAGTGGAGCGAGTGGGGTCAGCAGGGCTCCGGCGGGTGGGCCTCCCTCACCATCCACACGGGCCCGGACGAGGTGGTCTGGCTCGTGGGCGTGAAGGACTCCGGCAAGGCATACGTTCGAATGAAGACCGGAGGCGGTGGCGTTGCCGAGGGCTGGTCGAACTGGATGAAGCAGGGTTCGAACGGTTGGGCGTCGATGACCGCGACCGTCGACCGCGATGGCGTCACCTGGCTGATCGGGGTCAAGGAGAACGGCACCGCCTACGCCAGGTACAAGACCGTCGATGAACGCGTCCGGAAGGGCTGGTCGCCGTGGACGAACCTCGGGTCGAAGGACTTTGATTCGGTCGCGGCGGTGACCGACACGGGTGGTCGACTGTGGCTGTCTGGGGTGACGGTGGAGGGCGAAGCGTACGTTCGCCGCAAGGACGCCGGAGACATCAAGACCGGTTGGTCACACTGGATCCGGCAAGGTTCGGGTTCGGACTGGACCTCGCTCAATCTCGCGACCGATTCGCATGACACCTTGTGGGTGGTCGGTGTGAAAGAGGACGGGTCGGCCATGACCCGCCAGAAGTTGGTCGACGAGTCCCTGCATCTGGGGTGGTCGGCGTGGTTCCAGCTCGGTTCGTCGAGTTGGGCTGCGATGTCGTTGACGGTCGATTCGTCCGACACGCTCTGGCTGGCCGGCGTGAAGCACAGCGGCACCGGCTACATCCGTCAGCGCTGCTACTGCGCGGGGGTGAGTGAAGGCTGGTCGGCGTGGTATCAGCAGGGTTCGGTGAACAGTTGGGAGTCCCTGACCGTCACCGACGACCCCAGTGACCGGATCCTGCTCGTCGGCGTGAAGCACGGGGGCACGGGGTTCCTGCGGGTCAAGGGTGAGACCGAAGGGGTGAGCACGGCGTGGTCGACCTGGCTGCAACAGGGTTCGCCGCTGATCTGGGCCAACCTCGAGCCGCACTCGAACGGGTGGAGCGGGATCCAGCCGCCTCGCATCCCGTCGCAGGAGTACGCCGACGCCGAGTGGAGCAATGTCGAGGGCTGGGTCGACGAGTCGCTCTCTGCGACGGCTTCGAGCGGGATTCTCTTCTGCTGATCTGGCGCTGCCGCACACCGAGAACTCGCCACTGCGGGAAGTGATCTCCTTGCTGATCCAAGGAGCGGCTCCCGTCCCGGATCGATCGCCCTCGATCCGGGCGGGAGCGTCGCGTGGGCCCCGATGCTCGATCCGGCGGTCGCCGCCGCCGACGCCCGGCGGCTTCTGAAAGCGGGCTGCGCGACGTGTGGGCCCGGCATGGCGGCGCCGAGTCGCCGCCTTCGAGGATCGGGAGGGCCTCGGTCAGGTGGCGAGTCCGACGGCCAGCCCCGCCGTTCCGAGGAAGAGGGTGAACATCGCCAGCACGAGGATGCGGGTCGACTCCATCCACTTCATCGCCAGGCGACCTTCGAGGGCGACCATCTCGGCCTTGATCTCTTTGGTGAGAACGTCGAACCGACTGTCGATCCGTTGCTCGAGATCCGCGAGGTCGTTCTTGGTCGCGAGCTCGGTCCACGGGGTCGGCGGCATGGACTCCATCATGGCATCAGCCAGTTCGGGGTCAAGGAGTTCGGAGAGGCGGCGGTGCAAGCGGAAGCGGGTTGGTTCGTCAGCGGGCATGGCATCCATGGATCACGGGGGTGCGCCTGGGGGAATGGGTTCGAACCTACGAGCCGAGGTGACAGCGGCCGCCGGTGACCTTCACGCCTTGACGGAATCTTGAGGTTCGGTTGACCGGGGCTCGAACGGGGAGCGGGACAGTGTTGGTACTCAGCGCACGGGCTCCAGCACCGACAGGGGCCGTTCATCCGATGCTTCCCTCACACCGCCAATGAGTCGCATCAGTCCCGGTGAACGGCGACCTTTGCGCTGAGTCAAGGGAGACACTCTCGCCCGGGCCGGTCCCGTCCGGTCCGAGGCGAGAGGCCCCTCCCGAGGGCGGGCGATCCCACGCTTCGGGAATCTGTCGATGAGCGCGACGCGCTCGGCTCAACGGGCATAGGCTTCGCGCCGCGCCGACCGGGCCTGATCCTGGAGCGACTGTGACCGAACGCCACATCCGCGACTTCTCCCTCGACTTCTTCTCGCTCGCCGGCAAGCGGGCCATCGTCACCGGTGGCAACCGTGGCCTCGGCCAGGCGTACGCCGTCGCCATGGCGAAGGCCGGGGCCGATCTCTACATCCCGACCGTCGCCGACGACGACGGCACGACGACCGAGCTGATCGCGGCCGAGGGTCGTCGCTGTGAGATCGTCACCGCCGACCTGACGGTCGAGGGCACGCCGGCCGAAGTCGTCGGCAACTGTGTCGACACGCTCGGCGGGGTCGACATCGTCGTCAACAACGCGGGCATCGGCATCAATGTCGACGACGTCCGCGAGTTCGATCGCGCGAAGTGGGATCCGATGGTGGCGGTCAACCTCACCGCCGCGTTCGAGATGAGCCACGCCGTTGCTGCCCCGTTTATGGCGCAGGGGAGCGGCAAGATCATCAACATCTGCTCGATGTTCTCGTTCCTCGGTGGGCAGCGTTCGCCCGCCTACGCCGCGACCAAGCACGGCATCGCCGGGCTGACCAAGGCGTACGCCGATGAGCTCGGCCCGTTCGGTTGCCAGGTCAACGGCATCGCCCCCGGCTATTTCGCCACCGAACTCACCGCCGAGACCCGCAAGGATCCCGAGTACAACAAGGCCGTGCTCGACCACGTCCCCGCCGGCGAGTGGGGCCAGGTCCAGGATCTGATGGGCGCCTGCGTGTTCCTCGCCTCCCAAGCGTCGAACTATGTCAACGGCCACGTCCTCGCCGTCGACGGCGGCTATCTCGTTCGTTGACCCACCCGTTCGTTCGCGCTGCGGCGCCCGATCCTCCCCCTAACTGGAGTCAGTCATGACCCTCACCCGTGAAGCGATCGTCGAAGGGCTCACCGGCCTGCTCGGCGCCGACAAGGTCGACACCGACGAGCAGACGCTCAAGGAGAACAGCCTCGACCGCTACCGCAAGCTCGAGGACATCTTCGGCATCTACAACCTGCCGATCCCCGCCGCGGTCGTGCGGGCGACGAGCACTGACGACATCTCGAAGACGCTGGCGTTCTGTGACGAGCACGGCATCAACATCGTCCCCAAGACCGGTGGCACTGCGACCGAAGGCGGCCTGGAGACGATCGCGGAGAACTCGATCGTGCTCGACGGCAAGGGCATGGATCAGATCATCTCGATCGACGAGTTCAACATGCAGGCGACGGTGCAGTGCGGCGTGAAGCTGCAGGATCTCGAGGATCAGCTTCGCCCCCTCGGGCTGACGACGGGGCATTCGCCGCAGTCGAAGCCGATCGCCATGTACGGCGGCCTCGTCGCCACCCGCAGCATCGGCCAGTTCTCGACCCTGTACGGCGGGATCGAGGACATGGTGATGGGGCTCGAAGCGGTGCTGCCGTCGGGTGAGGTCGTGCGCATCAAGGACGTGCCTCGTCGGGCCGCCGGGCCCGACATCCGCCACATCATCATCGGGAACGAAGGGGCGCTCTGTTACATCACCGAGGTGACGGTGAAGCTGTTCGCCTTCTACCCCGATCACAACCACTTCCTGGGGTGGCGGCTCGACGAGATGAAGCCGGGCTTCGAGATCCTGCGGGATGTGATGGCGGCCGGCTACAAGCCGTCGGTCGCTCGCCTCTACGACGCCGAGGACGGCGCCCAGCACGGCTTCGACGAGTTCGCGCCTGACCAGTGCGTGCTGATCTTCACCACCGAAGGCCCGGCCGGCGTCTCCAAGGCGACGGCCGACGGCATCGCCGAGATCGTCAACGCCCGCCCCGAGGTGACCCCGGTCGACACCGACATCATCCGGGCCTGGTTCGAGCATCTCAACTGGGGACCGGAGAAGCTGATCGAGGAACGGGAGTTCATCCGCGAGAACCTGCGGATGGGCTACACGACCGAGGTGTCGGGCAACTGGTCGGTGATCAACGAGATCTACGAGAACGGGATCCGTCGAGTGCGTGAGGATTTCCCCCACGTCGCCGACATCACGATGCTGGGCGGGCACTCGTCGCACAGCTACCAGACCGGCACGAACATGTACTTCGTGTACGACTACAACGTCGTCGACTGCACCTACGAAGAGGAGCGGGAGAAGTACCACATCCCCCTCAACGCCATCTTCGTCGAAGAGGCGCTTAAGGCCGGCGGCTCGATGTGTCACCACCACGGCATCGGCAAGTACCGCGCCCCCTGGACCGAAGAGGAACACGGGACGGCATACCGCCTGATGGAAGGGCTCAAGCGGGATCTCGATCCGAACGGGATCATGAATCTCGGCTGCATCTTCCCGGCCGAGCGCGACTGACTGGGTCACGGCGGCGCCAGGGTCCAGCGGCCTTCGCCATCACGGATGACACGCCAGCCTTTGTCGTGGATGAGGTGGTGGTGGTGTCGGCAGACGAGGGCGAGGTTGTCGATGTCGGTAGGTCCGTCGTCGCGTGCTGACCACTCGACATGGTGGGCTTCGCAGCGTGATGGGTCTGCGTCGCACCCGATGCATCCGCCGTCGCGGGCGATGAGGGCCCGCCATTGATCGTCGGTGGCGAGCCGGACGCTGTCGCCCATCCACAGTGGTTGCCCGTCGGTGGAGAACACGGCGCCGTAGAGGTCCGAGATGCAGGCGAGCCGCTCGACTTCGGACGCCGGAAGGGGCCCGGCCCCGATGATCTCGGCGGATCCGTCGGCGTGGACGATGATGGTCATCTGGTTGCGAACCGCGGGCGGGCCGGCGACCGCAGTTCGCTTGCCGAGGATCAACCCGGCCAAGGCGTCGGCTCGGCGCTGCTGGGGCGTGCGCACTTCGTCCGCGCCGTCTCGTCCGCCGTCGGCGTAGAAGAGCCGGTCGGTTTCGGCGTCGATCGCGGCCTTGACGTCCGCGAAGGTGGTGTCATCGAACTCGGCGTGCAGCACGCCCATGTCGTCCTTCACGAGGACGGCGCGGCGAGCCGCTCGTTGCCGCTCAAGGCGAGCCGCTTCGTCCTCATCGCGGGCGTTGGCGCGCACGAAGTCGGTGACCTGGCGCTTCATGGCGTCGGCGGGTTTCGTTTCGGCCAACGCCAACAGCCCGGATTCTGCGACCGCGTCAGGTGAGGTGCGCTGAGCGGCTTTGGCCAACACATCGACATGTGCGGCGGAGATCTGACCGGACGCCAGCGCCGAACCGACATCCGGCAACGAAGCAATCGCTTCGCCGCGGGCGACGGCCTGATCGGCCTCGCGCTGGGTGCACCGAGTCGCGCCCCGCACCGCCGAGGAGTCACCCAGCCGGGCTGCGCAGCGAGCGACGAAGGCATCGACCGCAGCCTGATGCGCAGACGCGGCCTTCAACCACGCCCGTACCTGTCGCTCTTGCGCGGCGTTGACGTCGACCGACGACAGCACATCAGACCAGTCCGTGAACACGGCAACCTTCCAACTCGGGTAGGGAAGTGCGGATTCAGGACCAGACCGATTCTCGAGCCGGGTCTGGTGACCGGCCAGGCCACCACCCTACCAACGAATCGAGCCAAAAGCAAACATATGTTCGTATCGGGGTTGGCGGCGCCGATCGATTTCGAGCACCAGTTGAAGCGAGCCGAACAGTCGCTCGGCGTCGCCGAGGTCGAGCGCCAACGCCTCGTCGGCTCGATCGGATCGCTGCCGAGTGCGATCGCGACCCGGGGAGTTCTGCCGTCGCTGAAGCCGCACCTAGCCGGCGCCGTCGATGTAATCGCCCAGACGCTGCATGACGGCCTCGCTCTCGTCGTTGAAGACGCCGCCATAGACGCTCAGGATCAGGGACGGATTCGAGTGGCCCGCCCACTTCGCGGCGGCGCGCGGTGATGCGAGCGATCGGCTCCACATGGCAACGCACGTGTGGCGGAGGTCGTGGATCCGGAGGCCGTCGAGGCCGGCTGCTTCGGTTGCTGGTTTCCAGATGCGACGGCGGAAGTTGGCGTCGCCGAGCGGGGATCCGGTCGGCGAGGTCCAGACGAGCTCGTCGGGCTTCACGGACCGGGCGAGCACGTCGTCGCCGAGCTCGTGCATCACGAACCGTGGCACCGGCACGGTTCGGCGGCCGGCCCGTGACTTGGGTGGCCCGAACGTCGGCGTTCGGTCGGGAGCGAGGGTGCGGGTCTCGACGACCTCGATCGTCGACGCCTGAAAATCGATGCGCTTCGCCCGCAGCGCGGCCAATTCGCCGTTGCGCAGGCCGGCGTAGGCGCCGACGAGGACGAATGTTCGGTAGGGCGCCGCGATGGCGGCAGCGAGTCGTTCGACCTCGGACGGCTCGAGGAACCGCGGTTCCTTGTGCGGGACCTGCGGCAGCGACAGCGCGCGGGTCGGGTTGTGGGCGATGAGCTGGGCTCGGACGGCGATGTCCAGACTCTGGGCGAGGAGCCCCGCCGCCTTGCGCACGGTTCGCGGTGCGAGGTCGGTGGCGGCCAGGTCGGCGACGAAGCGTTGGGCTGATCGGAAGCCGATCTGATCGATCGGCATGTCGCCGAAGAACGGGTCGAGATGGCACCGATAGATCGACTCGTCGCGAAGACGCGTCGACGGACGGACCCCGACCCTCGTGGAGATGAATTCGGCCCACCACTCCCGAAACGTCGGTGTCGGCGGTGGTGTCGGGCCGCGCTGCTGCGCGTCCACGGCGGCGGTCGTCAGCTGAGCGTGGTGGCCATCACCGCGACGACGCCGACGAACAGCGTCATCATGGCGAAGACGATCATGCGCGTCGTCTCGACGTAGCGGACCGACAGCCGGCCCTCGAGCAACGCCATCTCCCCGACGAGGCTGTGGTTCTGCGCGTCGATTCGGGTGTCGAGCCGCATGCTCTGTGCGTCGATTCGGCTGCCGAGATGCATGCTCTGGGCGTCAATCCGCTCCACCATGCGCTGGGTTGCTGCGTCGATGCGTGCCGCAATCTCCTCGATGCGCGCGTCGAGCAGTGCGAGGTCGTCTTTGGTGGCGAGCTGATCCCAACGCATGGGTGGCATGGACTCCATCATCGCATCTGCCAGCTCGGGATCAAGCAGCTCGGTCAAGCGCTGGTGCAGTCGGAGGCGGATGGGTTCGTCGGTGGACATGAGGCTCCCTCGGTGGTGGCACATCGAAGGGGAAGTGGTCCCGAACCTAGGACCAGGGTGTGACAGCGGAGCTGAGTCTTCTCTTCACGAGAACGCGCCGCGAAATCCACCAGCGCGGACGACGTGACATCGATACCGTCCGCCCATGGCCATGACGCTTAGGCTCACTGACGAGGAGCAGGAAGCGATAAAGGTGTGTGCCCAGCGCGAGGGCATTTCGCTGCGAGAGGCGGTGCGTCGAGCCGTGCGCGAGTACGTCAGTCGTGCCGAGCACCGCGACCGCGTCGACCATGCCGCGGCCAAGGTGCTCGACGGTCACGGCAACGCGATCGAGCGCCTCGGTCGCTGAGTGCTCCGGCGGAGGCTTTCGACGACTCGTTGCGCCGTGTTGAGCGATTGGTCGGCAGACCGGTCTCCGTTCGAGGCCGTCCCTTCCTCTCCTCAGAACGAGTCGTTGGCGGGGGCTAGTCCCGGTCGGCGAGGCGTCGCGTCACGCGGATCGCCGGGCCCAACTCAGCGAGTCGATGTGCTAGCAGCAGCACATCCATCCGTTTGAAGCCGTGCCGGAGCAGGTCGTACGGCTCGGGCGCGCCACCGTCGAAGTGGGGCGGTTCAGTGTTATGCCACAGCTCTGTCTCGACCGACCCGACCAGGGCGACGTCGATCTCTCCGGTGGTCGCGGCGGCGTGGATCGTTGCGTCGATCACGTCCCGGCTCACGGCGTAGACGTCAATCAGGCCGAGGCCCTCGAGGTTCTGCAGACGGATCGCGACGACCCACCATTCTTCCTCGTCGATGTCCAGCATCTCCAGCACCCGCGTCCGGCTCGTGTCGTCGAACCCGCCAGCGGCCGTCCAGTGCTGATACTTCGTTCCGATCGGCTCGAGTTGATCGCGGTCGAAGATGGCCGCAACGTCGGGCGGGTCCTCACGGTCGACAATGTGCTTGACGCCAGCGGCGGTGAGGCCGGCGACTGCTCCGATTTCGCGCAACGATGCGCCCTCTACTCTTGCGCCTCGGATGGCGATGTCTCGCGCGTCCCGTCGTTCGCGCATGTTGCGCGTGTGCTCGGCGACGTAGTGAAGCATCGTGGCCTTCGGGTCGTTGTCCATTCCGTTAAGCTATTGAACAGCTCGCGATTTGTCAAGTTACTTAACGCACGTTCAGGGTGGCGCTGTGGCGTTGCCGTCGGCGCGGGGTTAAAGGCTGGCGGAGCGCCGAGGCCCCTCCGACTTCAGGGGAAGATTCCGAACATGTCCGCGCGGTCCTCCTCCAAGTGGAGCGAGAAGGTGGGGATATGCAGCCATGTTGCTCCCTGCTTCTCTGACCACAGCTGGCAGTTCACGGCCTCGGTGTCCAACTCGATGCCGACAGAATGAAAGTCGAGTTCGTAGCACTCGCTGTAGGACAGATGCGCCGGGTTCGGGAAGCTATCTCGAAACATCGTGTTGTAGGGCGGGTCGAAGTACCGGATCAGCATCGCCTCGGTCAGGTTGACTTCCTGCTGCAGGGAGATGGGAGTGTCAGCCACTTGCTCGATGTGGGCGTTGTCTTCGTCATCGGATGCGGTGGTCTCGGCCTTGGGGTCGATCGATGCGACGATGTAGGGGTCCTCGAACGAGATGAGCACCAGCCATACGTCCAGATCCGGTGACCGAGCCAGCGCTTCGGCCAGGATTCCCTGGAGCGTCTCGTGGCTGCGGAGGCGATCTTGCGCGGTGCGGCTTCCCTCAAAGCCGAACGACTGCCCGGCGTACAACACCTCAAGCTTCAGGTGGTCGCTGAAGGTCGGGCCGAAGGTTGTCATCAGCGTCGCAGCGTTGCCCGTGAGCAGCGGATCGCCGGTTGCATCAAGAATCGTGAACCGGGTTCCGGGGTAGTCAGCTTGCACAGTGACGTCCGTTGTACCGAGGTGGTTCCGCGTGCGGAACGGCACCTCGGTGGTGTCTGCACCATCCCAGATGCGGAACGACCCAGTGACTTCATCGTCGGTGAACGCCAGCGAGTCAGGGGCAAGGGAGATCTTGGGCCGACGACACACCAAGTAGATATGAGCCGGTTCAATGTTTGCCGTCCAGATCTCGTCCGTGACCTTCTCAAGTTCGTCAGGTTGGACAACGACGTACTGAAGGGCCCGGAGGTGGAAGAGGAACTCGGTCGTGTACTTTCTTGCCACGCGGGGCTCCTCCCAACGATCGCCGGTGGACTCTACCCTTCGCCCGCTTCCGAGAGCGGGCGGTACGGGGCGGCGATTGCAGTCCCATAGACCGCCCGCGCTGAGGGATGAACCTCCCCGGGTAATGCGCAGGCTCGATCCCTTGGGAGGATGGAGCCAT
>CAZEML010000058.1:0-20456 GCA_964513285.1 uncultured Candidatus Nemicrothrix sp. | reverse complement strand
CGGCGCCTTGGCCCGGACCGGCGCCGCCCACGCCACCGTCGGCGGGGCCGGCTGCGGCCTCGCCCATCAAGCAGCGAGGGATGTAGGGGTACTCGTCGGTCAGGAAGTAGACGTACTCGCCGTCGATCTCGGTGCCGTTGCACTCGTCGAGGTCACCGGCGCCGTCGACGTAGTCGCCGTCCGACGTGTAGGTGCCGTCGGGGGTGGTGCCCTCGAGGTCGACCACGGTGCCGCCCGGTCCGCTGATCAGGCAATCGGTGCCGGAGCGCTCGGCGGTCGACAGCACATAGCTCGACTCGTAGGCCCCGGACTTGGAGTACACCATCAAGAATCCGTCGGCGGCGAAACCGACCAGGGCGAGATCCTCGTCGCTGTCGAACGCGTCGACCAGCAACTCCGACACCCCGTGATAGTGGTACTGGCCGCCGGGCTGCACGTGGGCGTTGTTGAAGTCCAACCCCAGATCCCAGAGGTCCTGCAGCGCCTCGATGCGGTAGTTCTCACCCGAGTCACACGTCGCGGTCTCCGCGGTGCCGGGCTCGAAGGTGACCCCGTTGAGGGCCACGCCCGGGGTCTGAGCGAAGCTCGCCGAACCGGTGTAAGTGCCGGTCGAGGGGAACTCGAAGACCAGTTCCTGCTCGCTGATCTCGTTGGGGTTCCCCGAGTTGGGGAACTCGCCGGTCTCGTGGTTCGGCAGGGAGTTCGACATCATCGTCCGGGTCTCCCCGTCGACGGTGACCGTCACCATCGTGCCGAACTCCTCGTCGGCCAGCTCGTAGTCGGCGAGATAGTCGGCGTTGGCGATCTCGAGCGCCGTGTCGAGCGCCACGGCGCTGGTCTCACTCGCCTCGTCGGGCTCGTCGGCGTCGTCGTCGTGGTCGGCGTCGTCGTGATCGTGGTCGGCATCGTCGTGGTCGTGATCGTCCTCGCTGACGTCGGCGGTTTCGTCGCTGCCGTCGGCAGATTCGTCGTCGCCGGTCTCGGCGGTGTCGTCGCTGCCTGCGGTGGTTTCGTCGGCGCTGGTGTCGTCGCCGCTTCCGCCACACGCAGCGGCCAGCAGCGTCACGGCCAACAGGACCGCAAGCAATCGGGAGAGGGTTCGGGTCAGGTGCATGGGTTCATGGTCGAGACGAAAGGTAAGAACGCCACAACCGCTTCCTGACAGTCGCGTTCAGGTTCGTCGCCCCAGTCCGTCCTCGGGCAACTGTCCGCTCGGCGACCATTCGGGCCGAGGGGTCGAGGGTGCGGTGGTTTCGGCTTCGAACGAACACCACGGGAGAACATCGTGTCCGAAATCACCGACCAGTCCACCACCGTCGTCGACATCATCGTCGTGGGCCTGGGCCCCGCCGGCGAGCACGTCGCCGGCACCCTCGCCGAGCGCGGCCTCGACGTCGTCGGCATCGAAGCCGACCTCGTCGGCGGCGAGTGCCCGTACTACGGCTGCATCCCCTCCAAGATGATGATCCGCGGCGCCAACCTGCTGGCCGAAGCCCGGCGGATCGATGGCTTCGCCGGGACCGCCACCGTCGAGCCGGACTGGACCCCCATCGCCGACCGCATCCGCGAGTCGGCCACCGACGACTGGAACGACCAGGTCGCCGTCGACCGCTTCGTGGGTAAGGGTGGTCACTTCGTGCGCGGCCGCGGCGAGATCGTCGCCCCCGGGGTCGTCGAGGTCGCCGGCCAGCGCTTTCAGGCGACCATCGGCGTCGTGGTCGCCACCGGGACCGCGCCGGCGATCCCGCCGATCCCCGGCCTCGCCGATGTCGACTTCTGGACGAACCGTGACGTGGTGAAGGTCAAGGAGGTGCCGTCCTCGCTGATCGTGCTCGGCGCCGGCGCGATCGGTGCCGAGATCGCGCAGGTCATGCGCCGGTTCGGTGCCGAGGTCACCGTTGTCGAAGCGCTCGATCGGGTCCTCCCGAACGAGGAGCCCGAGGCGAGCGAGGTCGTGCGGTCAGCCTGGGAAGCCGAGGGCATCGCGGTGCACACCGGGGTCCGGGCGACCGCGGTGCGCGCCGATGGCGAACAGGCCGTGGTCGAACTCGAGGATGGGACCGAGCTCCGCGCCGAGCGCCTGCTCGTGGCCACCGGCCGGTCGATCAATGTCCGCGGCCTCGGGCTCCAGCACTACGGCGTGCCCGAGGACGCTCGCCGACTCGAGACCGACGCGCACCTGCGCGTCGCCGACGGGCTCTGGTCGGTGGGCGACGCGACCGGTGAAGGACTCTTCACCCACGTCGGGATGTACCAGGCGGGAATCGCGATCTCGTCGGTCCTCGGTGAGGCACACGAGGGCGCGGACTATGCCGCGATGTCTCGGGCGACGTTCACCGACCCCGAGGTCGGGTCGGTCGGCCTGACCGAGGCCGCGGCCACGGCCGCGGGGATCGACGTCGTCGCCGTCGTCCAGAACGTCGCCCACACCGCCCGGGGTTGGTTGCACGGCGCCGGGAACGAGGGCGTGATCAAGATCGTGATCGACCGTGACCGCGGCGTCGTCGTCGGGGCCACGACCGCCGGCCCGCACGGCGGCGAGATGATCGCCCTGCTGGCCCTGGCGGTGCACGCCGAGGTGCCGGTGGCGACCTTGCGTTCGATGATCTATGCGTACCCGACGTTCTGGCGAGGCATCGAAGATGCGCTCAACCAGCTCGGTTGAGCACGCCGCTCGTGCTCACTCGTCGAGGGTGGTGATGAGGTCGCCGATCGTCCGGTGCGCCTCGAGCGGGTGACGGAGCGGGAGGTCGCTCAGGACCTCGTAGGTGTTGCGCCGGCCGACCCGTTCGTGACGGAGGTAGCCGCCGCGCTCGAGCTCGTTGATGATCTTCTGCACCGCACCGACCGTGATGCCGACCGCGTGGGCGATGTCGCGCTGACGCAGCTCGGGATCGCGCGCGATCGCGATGAGAACGTGAGCGTGGTTGGTCAGGAACGTCCACGACGGGACGTCGGGCTCGGGCGCGTGCAGATCCATCGACCGCATCATACCTCTTGGAAGAGAGGTCTCAGAGCCCGCGAATCGGATCAGCAGCATGATGGCGGCGCTGCTCAGCAGCAACGGTAAGCCAGAACGGGCCGAAGTACATCGAGACGGGCGCCCACCGCCACCACGCGCGATCGGCGGAGGTCACGCGTGCGGCGAGGATGCCACTCAGAATCCAGACCAGCAGGATGGCGGCAGTCATCGCCGCCGTCCTGCCGGATGGAGGGGGATGGGGGACATGCCTCATCTATAATACACCTACTCAAGTATGTCAATTGAAGAGTATCTGACGTCTCTCGCTCGATCCGAAGCGCATGGAGAACCCATGCCTAGAATCGGGCCGTCCTCCCCGCCCCCTGGAGCGCTGTGATCTGGTTCCTGCTGGTCGCCCACCTCATCGGTGTGGCGCTGGTGCTCACAATCGGTGTTCGACGGATCGCTGCCGTCTCGTTCGGCATCGCTGCGATTCCGGCCGCCCTGACGACCGGTTGGGCCATCACCCGGCTGGGCGAGGAGGAGTCCGAGGCCGCGGGGTTCACGTGGGTCGAAGGGCTCGATCTCACCGTGCGCTTCGACGTCGGCCCGTACGCCGCGCTGCTCACCCTGCTCGTGTCGGGCATCGGGGTGCTGGTCTTCGTCTACGCCGCCGGCTACTTCGGTGTGGCCGACGACAAGGCCCCCTTCGCCGCGGCGCTCCTCGCGTTCAGCGGCTCGATGGTCGGGCTGGTGTGGGCCGCGGACGTCTGGACCCTCTTCTTCTTCTGGGAGGCCACGAGCGTCACGTCGTTCCTGCTCGTCGGCACCAAGACCACCGACCCGGTCGCCCACGCGGCCGCCCGGCGTGCCCTCCTCATCACCGTCTCGGGTGGTCTGGCGCTCCTCGCCGGGTTCCTCGTCCTCGTCGACGAGACCGGCACCTCGATTTTCGACGAGATGGGAACGGTCGAAGGAAGCGCCGGCGCGGTCGCCGCGGTGCTCGTACTCGCCGGCGCGCTGACCAAGTCCGCGCAGGTGCCGTTCCACGTGTGGCTGCCGGGCGCGATGGCCGCACCGACGCCGGTGTCCGCTTATCTCCACTCCGCGACGATGGTCAAGGCCGGCATCGTCTTGCTCGGACTCGGCTCGTCGGTGTTCGTCGACGTGCCGACCTGGACCGGCATCGGCGTCACCGTCGGCCTCATCACCATGGTGTGGGGCGGGATCGGTGCGCTCCGTCACGCCGACGGCAAGCTGATCCTGGCCTGGGGCACGGTGAGCCAGCTCGGCCTGATGACCGCCCTCATGTCGTACGGCTCCGGCAAGGCGATGTTCGCCGGCGTGTCCCTCATCTTCGCTCACGCGCTGTTCAAGGCGCCGCTGTTCATGGTCGTCGGTGAGATCGACGTCCGCACCGGCACGCGCGACGTCCGCGAGCTGAGCGGACTCCGCCGATCGATGCCGGTCGCGTTCGCGGTGATGGTCGTCGCCGGGCTCTCGATGGCGGGCGTGCCGCCGCTTTTGGGCTTCCCGGCGAAGGAAGCCGCGATCGAAGCCGGCCTCGGGGCCAAGGGCGCCGGCGGCGACGCCATGCTCATCCTGATCGTGATCGGCTCGATCCTCACCGTGGCCTACACGACGCGTCTCGTGCTGATGCTCTTCGCCGACCGGGGCGAACCCACCGAGGTCAAGCCCCGCCGTCCGCTGATGGAGGGGCCCTCGGTGGTCTTGGCCGTCGCGACCGTGCTCGGGTTCGTCGCCCTCAACCTGGTCAACGACTGGGTCATCCCCGCCGCGGTCGAACTCGAAGCGAGCGCCTCGAAGTACGAACTGCTGCGGTGGCCCGGCTTCAAGCCCGCCTTCTGGATCTCGATGGGGGTCGTCGCCGGCGGCGCGGTCATCGGCGTCGCCACCTCGAAGCGGGCCTCGCCACCCGAGCCGGTCGGGGCCAACGCGGTCGACCGAGCCGTCGACCAGACCCTCGCCCTGGCCCGCTGGACCACCGGCCGGGTCCAGCACGGCTCCTTGCCCTTCTACCTCGTGGTCATGGCGCTCACCGCCTCGTTGGCCACCATCCCGTTCATCGGTGAGCTCGACCCGGACGACTGGCGGGCCTGGGATCGGGTGTCCCAGCCGTTCATCGCGGCCGCCATCGTGGCGGCGGCCCTCGCGATCGCGGTGATCCGCTCCCGGATCGCCGCGGCTCTCGGCCTCGGCGTCGTCGGCTTCGGGGTCTCCGCGCTGTTCCTGATCCACGGCGCGCCCGATCTCGCGCTGACCCAGCTGCTCGTCGAGACGGTCATCGTCGTCGCCTTCGTGATCGGTCTCGGTCGCCTCACCAGCGAGTTCCCGCCGGTCGGCGCGATCTGGCGCGGCGTGCGGATCGTCACCGGTCTGCTGGTTGGCGCGGCGGTCACCGTCGCCCTGCTCGCCTCCACCGACCCCGACGCCGGTCCCAACCCCGAGCTGGTCAATGCCGCGGCCGACGAGGGCGGCGGCAACAACATCGTCAACGTGATCCTCACCGACGTCCGCGGCCTCGACACCCTCGGCGAGGTTCTGGTCCTCGTCGTCGCCGCGATCGGGGTCTTGGCCCTCGGTCGTGCCGACCGGTCCCGCGGTGGCGGCGCACCGTTGTCCGACGTCGTGCGGGAGGTGCGTCGATGATCCGCTCTCGGTCGCCCGTCGTCGTCACGGCCATCCAGGTCGCGAGCCCGCTGGCGCTCATGGTCGGCACCTATCTCTTCTTCGCCGGCCACAACCAGCCGGGCGGTGGCTTCGCGGCGGGTCTCGTGTTCGGTGCGGTCGTCGCCCTGCGCACGATCGTGGCGCTCGAACGGCCCCGCGATGCCACCAAGTGGTTCGCGGTGGGCACCGTCTTGATCGCCATCGTCGCCCTCGCCCCGTTGCTCGGGGGCGAGCCGGTGCTCGACCAGGTCGTCGTCTCCCGGGAGCTCCCGCTGCTCGGCAAGGTGAAGTCGGGCAGTGCCGCCATCTTCGACGCCGGCGTCACCCTCATCGTGGTCGGACTCTTCATCGCGGTCTTCGAAGGCCTCGACGCCGACGACCTCGCCAACGACGAGGTGGCCTCGTGAGCGTCACCCTCGCCCTCACGGTCGGCGGTCTCACCGCGGTCGGTGTCTACCTCGTCACGTCGCGCTCGCTCACCCGGATCCTGCTCGGGTTCGCGCTGCTCGGGCATGCGGCGGTGATCGCCCTCATCGCCGCCGGCGGCGAGTCCGGCTCGCCGCCGTTGGCCGACCGCACCCCGGTCGAGGAGATCTCCGACCCGTTGCCGCAGGCCTTTGCGTTGACCGCGATCGTGATCTCGTTCGGCCTCACCCTCTTCCTGCTCGCACTCGCTCGGCGCGAACAGCAGCTCACCGGCGACGACCTCGTCGAGGACGATCTCGAGGATCGGCGGATCGCCGTCGATGATCTCGAGCTCGATGATGACGACGACGATCGTGGCGACGACGAGCACGACGACGACGTCGATGACGACGATGACGATGCGCCGGAGATCGTCGGGCAGATGGAGATCGACGAATGAGCGCTCTGGTCGGTCTGTTGATCGTCGGTCCCCTCGCGGCCGCCGCCATCGGGTTCACGCTCGGTCACCGCGAGGTGCTGCGCGACACCCTCACGATGGTGACCCTCGCGGGGACGGCGACGATCGCCGCCCTGTTGGTGTGGGAGGTCGAACGCAACGGCACGCTCGTCGTTCGGGTCGGCGATTGGGATCCCGAGCTCGGCATCGTGCTCGTCGTCGACTTGTTCGCCGCCCTGATCCTGCTCGTCTCGATGGTCACGATCTTCGTGGTCGAGCTGTTCGCGATCGGTCAGCGCCGGACCGCATGGGGCGCCGACCCGGAGCTGTCGGGGCCGTTGCTTCTCGTACTCACCGTCGGTGTCGCCCTGGCGATCATCACCGGCGACCTCTTCACCCTCTTCGTCGGGTTCGAACTGATCCTCGTCTCCAGCTATGTGCTGTTGACCCACCAGGGTCGTCGCGGGCAGATCCGTTCCGGCATGACCTATGTGTCGATGAACCTGTTCGCCTCGACGCTGTTCCTCGTGGGGCTCGCAGTCGTCTACGGCGCGACCGGCACGGTCAACATCGCGTTGCTGGCCGAACGCATCCCCGAACTCGACGAGTCGATGCGGTGGGGCATCGGCCTCTGGTTCCTCGTGGTCTTCGGCACCAAGGCCGCGATCTTCCCGCTGTTCTCGTGGCTCCCCGACAGCTACCCGACCGCGCCGACCACGATCACCGCCGTCTTCGCCGGCTTGCTGACCAAGATCGGCGTCTATGTCCTGATCCGGTTCCACACCTTGACCGAGATGGACGACCTGGGGCCGGTGATCCTCGTCGTCGCCGGGCTCACCATGGTGGTCGGGGTGGCGGGTGCGCTCGCCCAGGACGACGTGAAGCGGATCTTGTCGTTCCACATCGTCAGCCAGATCGGCTACATGCTGATGGGCCTGGGGCTGTTCACCCTGGCGGGCATCACCGGCGCGATTCTCTTCTTGATCCACCACATGCCGGTCAAGACGCTGCTGTTCCTGGTCGGCGGTCTGATCGAGGAGCGCGAGGGAACTTCGGCGCTCGACAAGATCGGTGGTCTCGCCGGCCGCCAGCCGTTGCTGGCCGTGCTGTTCGCGGTCCCCGCGCTCAGCCTCGCCGGCATCCCGCCGTTCTCGGGGTTCGTGGCCAAGCTCGCTCTGGTCGATGCCGGCATCGCCGCGGTGTCGATCCCGATCGTCGTCGTGGCCCTCGTCAACAGCGTGCTCACCTTGCTGTCGATGGTGAAGATCTGGGTCGGCGTGTTCTGGGGGACCCCCACCGAGTCGTCGCTGCCCCTGCATCGCCGCCGCCCCGGCCATCGGGTGATGGTCGGCTCCACCGCGATCGCGGTGATCGGCACCCTCGTGATCGCGGCGACCGCCGGCCCGTTGTGGGACCTGAGCGAGCGGGCGGCCACCGGCTTGTTGGAGTCGGAGATCTACATCTCGGCGGTGCTCGAATGAACCGGATCCTCGGTCCCTTCTCCCGTCGGCGGCTGCTCAGCACCGTGATGCTCGCGCTCGCGTGGTGTGCCCTGTGGGGCTCGATCTCGGTCGCCAACGCCGCGTCGGGACTCGTCGTCGGGTTCCTTTCGAGCGCCCGCCTCGTCGGCACCGACGGCACCGGCGGCATCCGGGTGAAGCCGCTGCTGCACTTCGGCGCGCTGGTCGCCATCGACCTCGCCCAGTCGACGGTCAGCGTGGCGCGCGAGATCCTCACCCCGACCGACTACACCGAGGAGGGCATCGTCGCCGTCGATGTCCCGCCGGGCACCCGGGCGCACCTGCTGTTGCTGATCGTGGCCGTCACCGTGACGCCGGGAACCGCGGTGGTCGACGCCGACCCCGACACGGGCCGCCTCTACCTCCACCTCCTCCACCTCGACCGGGCCGAGGACACCGTCGAGCACGTGCTCGAGCTGGCCGAGCTCGCGTGCCGGGCGCTCCCCATGAACGACGACGTGGAGCTCACGACATGATCGCCACCATCGCCTTCGCCTCCTTCGGGCTGACCTTCGTCGCCGCCGGCATCCGCGCCATCCGCGGGCCGGGCATCGCCGACCGGGTCGCGGCGCTCGACGTCGCGGTCATCTCGCTGATGGGCGGGGTGGCGGTCGAGACCGCCCGCACCGGCTCCACCGTCTTGTTGCCGATCGTCGCGGTGCTCGCGATCGTCGGCTTCACCGCCACGGTCGCGGCCAGCCGGTTCATCGAGCGATACGGGGAGGCGTCGTCATGAGCGTCGTGGCGGCCATCTTCGTGATCGCGGGGTCGATCGTCTCGCTGCTCGCAGCGATCGGCATGATCAAGTTCGGCACCACCTACGCTCGGTTCCACGCCGCCGGCAAGGCCAGTCCCGTCGCCTTCCTGCTCGTCGCCGTCGGTGCCGGCATCGAGACCACCAATGCCGGGCGGGCGTTGCTCGTCGTCGTGGCGGGTGCCCTCGTGCTGACCCTTCCCGTCGCGGTGCATCTGTTGTTCCGTGCGGTGTATCGGACGACCGAGGTCCCGCTCGGCCGCGACGACCTCGCCGCCGATCTCGACACCTGAGCGGGTGTCGCCGGGGCGCCGCCCGGTCGGACAATTCGTGCCGAATGTTGCAATGTCCGGCCTGGTTCGCCAGCCTGCGGGCGTGCCCGTGAAGCCGCTCGACCGCCATTCGCCCCTCCCGTTGTGGGCGCAGCTCGAAGCCGAACTCCGGCGACGGATCGACGACGGCGAGTTCACCGACGGGCGATTCCCGACCGATCTCGAGCTCACCGAGTCCTACGAGGTCAGCCGCCACACCGTGCGAGAGGCGATCCGACACCTCAACAAGACCGGGATCCTCAAGCGGGAGCGGGGCCGAGGCACCGTCATCAACCGCTCGGAGTTCGAACAGCCGCTCGGCACGCTCTACTCCCTGTTCCAGTCGATCGAAGCCACGGGCACCGAGCAGACCAGCGAGGTGCTCGAGATGGGGTCGGTCACCGATTCGATCGCCGCCTCCCACCTCGGCCTCGACGAGGACGCACCCCTCTTCCTCCTCGCCCGGGTGCGCTACGCCGGCGGTGAAGCCCTGGCCGTCGACCGGGCCTGGTTGCCGATGTCGTTCGCGGCGCCGCTGCTCGAGGTCGACTGGACCCACACCGCCCTGTACGACGAGATGACCCGAATCGGAGCGCCGACCCCGACGACCGGCTGGGAACGACTGTCGCCGATCATCCCGCCGCCCGCCGACCGGGCCCTCCTCGACCTGCCGTCGGGGGTCGCCGCCTTCTCGCTCGAACGGCTGGGGATGCGCGACGGCGAGTCCGTCGAGTGGCGAACCACCATCATTCGCGGCGATCGATACCGCTTCGTGTCGGAGTGGTCCCCGAGCGGTCGAGCCGAACTCCGGCCCGCAGCGACCACCGAGCCAGGCGGCGAGTGAGGGCCGTTTGGCCCTTGGCCCGATGACGCACGACGCGCGACCCTGGATGCCCCATGCAACGCGGTGATGTGCTCCGCCGCCCGACCGGGTCGGGCCGAGTCGCGCACGTTGCCGCGCTCGACGGCGTCCGTGGCCTCGCGGTGCTCGCCGTCGTCGTGTACCACCTCGACCCCGACGTGTTGCCCGGTGGCTTCCTCGGGGTCTCCCTCTTCTTCACCCTCTCGGGTTTCTTGATCACCAACCTGCTCGTCGCCGAGTGGCGCGCGACGGGCGCGATCGATCTGGGGTCGTTCTGGAGCCGCCGCTTCCGCCGGCTGCTGCCCGCCAGCCTGGCCGGGATCGCCCTCGTGATCGTGCTGTCACCGGCGTGGACCGCCAACCAGCTGGCCGATCTGCCAGGCGATGTGGCCGGCGCGCTCGGGTACGTCGCCAACTGGCGCTTCATCACGGGCGGCGATCGGTACGGCGCCGGGTTCGAAGCGCCATCACCGCTGCTGCACTACTGGTCACTGGCGATCGAGGAGCAGTTCTATCTGCTCGTCGGTGCGCTCACCGCCGTGCTGGCCGCGGGACGGTCGCTGCGCCGCTGGCTGATCGTCTTCGGGGCGCTCGGCGCCGCGTCGATCGTCGCCACGATCCTGCTGTACGACCCGCTCCAGACCGACCGCATCTACTTCGGGTCGCTCACCCGAACCGCCGAGCTGGTCGCCGGCGTCCTCCTCGCCCTGGCCATCGGGACCGAGGTGCCCCCTCGGCTGCGATCGGCGGCTCGGGTCGTCGGCGGCGTCGGGCTCGCGGGCGCGGTGGCGGCGTTCGTGCTCGTCGATCTCACGACCGACGCGTTGTACCGAGGCGGTTTCTGGCTGATGGCGCTGGCCTCGGTCGTGATCATCACGGGCGCGCTCGTCGACGGGCCGCTGCGGCGGGCGCTGAGCTGGCGTCCGCTCACCACCCTCGGGTTGGTCAGCTACGGCATCTACGTCTACCACTGGCCGCTCTTCCTCTGGCTCGACCCGGCCCGTACCGGGCTCGACGGTTGGGCACTCGCCGGGGTGCGGCTCGCCGCAACGGCCGTCGTCACCATGGCGTCGTTCGTCTGGCTCGAGCGGCCGATCCGGGAGGCCCGCTTCGCCGGCCGCCCGCTCGTCGGGCTCGGTCTGGCGGCGACGGCGATGGTGTTCGGCGGCGCCTGGTTCGTCGCCCAGGATTCCGACGATCGTGCCGTCGCGGGGGAGGCCCCGGCCATCGTGCTGTCGGCTGGGCCGGAGGCGCCGGCCACGCCCGAGCCCGAGGCGACCGACGACTCCGCGGTCGTCGACGCCGACGAGGTCGACGGGGCGGCCATCGACGACGCCTCGACCACGACCACCACGCCACCGGCGCGCCTCACCAATGTGTTGATCATGGGCGACTCGCTCGTCCACCAGGCCTACCCGACCATCGAGGATCGCTTGGCTCGACTCGGCATCGAGTCCAACGTCATCGGCGGACCCGGCGAGACCCTCATGACCGATCAAGCCGCCTGGCTCGACGAACTCGATCAGGCGGTCGCTCGCCACGACCCCGACGTCGTGATCCTGCAGTCGTGCTGCGGTACCGGCGACCCGAACCGCCCCGACCCGTACTTCGACGCCGACGGGGTCGAGCTCGTCCCGGACTCGGTGGAGGTCTGGCAGGAGTGGGAGCGGCTCGCCCGGGAGTACACCGAGTCGGCGCGGCGCGGCGGTGCGCTGGTGTTGTGGATCCTCGCGCCGCCGGCCAACACCAACGGCTACTACGGGCCGATCGAGTCTCGCATCGGGGTCGCCAACGACATCTACGCCGGGGTCGCCGCGTGCTCGGACATGGTGGCGACCCTCGACTGGGGTCTGCTCGCCGGGACCGGCGGTGACTACGTCGAGGCGCTGCCCGACGAGAACGGTGACCTGATCCGGGTGCGCTCCGAGGACGGGTTGCATTTCACCGAGGCCGGCCAGGCATTGCTCGCCGACCTCACTCGATCGGTCTCCCAACGCAGCTGGAGCGGTCGCTCCGGGGTCGACGTCGACCAGTGCGCCCTCCTCGCCCCGTTGGCGGCCCTGCCTGCACGGGGCTGATCTCGGGCGTTCGCGATCAGCAGTCGGGAACCCGGACGTGGTGCGGCTGGGCCGCCTCGACCGCTGCGGCCACCTCGAGCAGCTGACGGTCACGGCCGGGTGCCGCGACGAGCTGCAGGCCTACCGGCAAGCCCTCGGAGGTGAAACCGGCGGGGATCGAGATCGCCGGGCACTCGGTCGCGGTGATCACGCAGCACGACATCATCCAACCGAGATAGTCGGGCATCGTTTGGCCGGCGACCTCGGTGGGGAACTCCTGATCGGCGGGGAACGCCGCGACCTGGGTGGTCGGGAGGGCGAGGACGTCGACCTCGGCGAACAGCGCTCGCAGGACGTGATGCAACCCGATCCGGAGGCGTTCGACCTCGAGGATGTCGTCGGCGGTCACCGACTGGCCGAAGGCGATGTTGTCGCGGATGGTGGCCTTCAACTGGTCGTGCCGGTCGGCGGGGACGTCACGGCCCAGCTCGGTGAACCCGAGGCCTCGGATCACGCGGAAGATCCGCTCGGCGCCCGGGAGGTCGACCGCCCGCTCCACGAGCCGTCCACCGGCGATCTCGACCGCAGCGGCTGTCGTTCGAGCGAGCGCCATCGGTTCGGGATCGGTCACGAACGACCCGCCGACATCACCGATCCAGGCGACCGTCGCGTCGGTGTGGTCGGCGAGCGGTGCCGCGAACCCGGCAGGATCATCGTCGCGGCTCAGGGGGTCGCGGCCGTCGGGTCCCGCGAGCGCCGCCAGCACCAGGGCGGTGTCGGCGACGGTGCGGCCCATCGGCCCCTGCACCGCGAGGCGAACGAGTCGATGGGTGGCCGCCTCGACCACGGGCACACGTCCGATGCTGGGTCGGAGGCCGACCACGTTGTTGAACGCGGCCGGGTTGCGCAGCGATCCACCGAGGTCGCTGCCGTCGGCGATCGGCAGCATCCGGGCCGCCAGCGCCGCGGCCGCCCCGCCGCTGCTCCCACCGGCGGATCGCTCGGTGTTCCACGGGTTGCGGGTCAGTCCGTAGACCGGGTTGAAGGAGTGGCTGCCGGCGCCGAACTCCGGCGTGTTGGTCTTGCCGACGATCACCGCTCCGGCCGCCCGCAACCGAGCGGCGACGAGGCCATCGGTGGCGACGGGTCGGCTCGACGTGATCGACGAACCGCTCCGGGTCGGAAGCCCGGCCACGTTCTCGAGATCCTTCACCGCGACCGGGAGTCCGTGGAGCGGTCCCGCGGGCTCGTCGAGCGCGTCGAGTTGGGCGGCGTCGGCCAGGATCGCCTCGCGCGGGCGCCGCATCGGAATCGCGTTGATCGTCTGGTCGACCTCGTCGATGCGGTCGAGATGGGCGTCGACCACCTCCACCGAGGAGACCTCACCGGCTCGAAGTCGGCGGGCGAGTTCGGTGGCGGACGCGGAGACGAGCGGGTTCAGCACCCGGCGAGTATGACAGTTGGGCTTCTACACTCGCCTCGTCGACCGGTCGAGAGGGGACACCGTGGACAAGGACGACAGATGAACGAAGACTCCCGCACCTTCCCACCGACCGACGGCGATGAGCGAGCGACGCTGGCCGGCTTTCTCCAGCATCACCGCGACACACTCGAGTGGAAGTGCGCGGGCCTCGACGCCGCGGGGCTGTCGGCCACGACCGCGGCATCGACGATGACGCTCGGTGGCCTGTTGAAGCATCTGGCGTTCGTCGAGGAGTACTGGTGTCTGCACGCGATCGCCGGGCAGGCCCCGGGCGAACCGTGGGCGTCGGTCGACTGGAAGGCCGACTCCGACTGGGACTGGAACTCGGCGAAGGACGACTCGCCCGCGGATCTTCTCGCACTCTGGAAGGCCTCGGTCGAGCGGTCGCAGGCATCGCTCGACGCGGCGATCGACGAGCGCGGCCTGGACGGCCCCGCCGCGGTCACGACCCCCGAAGGGAAGGCCGTGAGTCTCCGGTACGTCTACGTGCACCTGATCGAGGAGTACGCCCGCCACAACGGGCACGCCGATCTGTTGCGCGAAGCCGCCGACGGCGCGGTCGGGGAGTAGCGCAGGTCAGCGCGCGGCGGGCGCGTCTCGCCTGGCCTTTCGGCGCTTGTTCACGAAGACCACGGTCGGCACGAGCACGAGCGCCAAGAGGCCGATGTTCAGCCAGGTCGACACCGTCTGGGTCGTGCCGAACCGGTCGCCGAACAACCAGCCGAGACCCATCAACGTGATGTTCCAGCCCGCGGAGCCGATCGTGGTCAAGACGACGAACCGCCACAGCTGCATGCGGGTGGCCCCGGCTGGGATGGAGATGAAGGCGCGCACTCCGGGCAACATCCGCCCGATCAAGACCGCCCAGCCGCGCCACTTGTGGAATGCCCCCCAGGCCGCCTCGACGTCGGCCTGGTTCACGAGGGGGATCTTGACCGCGAGCCGGTCGAGGCGTTCCTCGCCGATCACCGCGCCGACGCGGTACATGATGAGTGACCCGAGAACCGAGCCGAAGGTCGCCCAGGCAAGGGTCGACCAGAACCCGAGGTCGCCGACCGCGCTCAGGTAGCCGGCGGCGGGCAGTACCGCCTCACTCGGGATCGGTGGGAACAGCACCTCCAAGAAGACCGCGGTTCCCACACCGATGGGGCCGAGGGTCTCGATGAGGTCCGCGATCCAGCCCGCGACGCCGTCGAGGTCGCCCACGGCGACTTCGGTCTGAGCAAGCCCGGGGGGACGGGTCATGGGAGGCAGGCTAAACCCCTGCCGACCGAGCCACCCGTCCCCAGGGGCCTTTCGGTGATTTCAGCCGGCGACGAGGTGGGCGAGCGTCCCGCCTGCGATCGCGACCGCGAAGACGAACCCGAAGAAAACGCTCACCGCCGCGGGTCGGGCCATGCGGGAGAGCACCACGAACTCGGGCAGGTTGGCTCCGGCACCGGAGATCGTGAGGGCGACGATCGCGCCGACCCCGACGCCGGCTCCTTCGAGCGAGTGGGCGATCGGGACGAACAGTTCGGTGCTGAAGTAGAGCGGCGTGCCGAGTGCGGATGCGATCGGGATCGACAGCCACGGCGCTCCGGTGGTGAGGTCGGCGGCGATCTCGGGTGAGACGAACGCCTCGATCGCGAGCCCGATCGCGATGCCGACGGCCATCAGCGGCCCGAACGAGCGGAGCAGGCTTCCCGATCCACGGAGCGCGGCCCGCGCCTCGGGCCGCCAGCCCTGCCATGGAAGCCGCTCCTCGGAGGAGCACGAGGCCGCACACCCGTCGGGTTCGTCGGCTCTGGCCGCGACCCCGCCTGCACCGGCGGTCACCGGTGCGTCGATCGGCCGGAGGTGGCGCTCGACACCGATGCGTTGGGCGACGAGGGCGAGCGCCATCGCGGCCGTGAACGTGACCGCCGCGTAGATGACCGCCACCGTCGATCCGGTGATGATCCACAGCGCACCGAACAGGATCGGGTCGAGGACGGGCGCGGCGGCGATGAAGGCGATGTAGCCTGCCGGTGGCACGCCGGCTCGCCGGAGTCCGACGAGCAGCGGGACCGCCGAATAGGTGCAGAAGGGGGTGACGAACCCGATCGCGATGCCCTTCAGGGCGGCGACCGGCGGCCGTCCGCCGATCCACCGACGGAGCTGCTCGGGGCCGAGGCGGCGCTGCAGGATCTCGACGAGGAACGAGACGCTGACGAAGAGGATCAGCAGTTCGACGACCAGGATGGCGGTGCCGCGCATCAGCGATCCCGGGTCACCGGCTGGTCCGGTCGGGTGCGACGCCCATCACCGCGGCGGCGGCGTCGGGGAGTGCGGTCATGCAGCTGCGGTTGACGCGGACGAGGGTGCGGACGCCGTCGGGTTCCATGAAGACGAATCGCTCGGCGGCGAGCACCTGCAGGTGGCGGGAGACCGTCGACTGGCTCTTGCCGATCCGTTCGACGATCTCGCCGACCGTGATCGGATCATCGGCCGCCGCCACGACCGACAGGACGCGGAGGCGGGTGCCGTCGGCCAGGCATCGGAACCAGGAGGCGTACTCATCGGCATCGGTCGGAGAGAGTACTTTCATGCATCATCGACGATAAACGATGAATGGGCCCGCCGGCAACCCCTCAGGCTCAGGTCACGCCGCCGGACGCCGATGGAGAAGGTGGTGACCCAGCGCACGAACCCACTCGAGCCGATCCGGCCCGCCGACTTCGATCACGCCGCGGACGAATGGCGCGCCCAACCGGTTCTCGCCTGGCTGTTGCGCCTCGTGATGGTCCTCGTACCGCTGTTCGTCAGCTGGTTGGTCGTGCGGGCCGCCGTCATCATCGTGCCCCGCCCGGACGGGTGGCAGCCCACGATCGCGTAGATCGTCAGTCTCATCGGCTTGTCGATGCTCCTCTTCGAGGTCACCCGTCGGCTGCTCGGCCGATTCAGCTCGCTGCCCACCCTCCTCGGCGTCTCGTTGACCTTCCCCGACGCTGCACCCTCCCGATGCGCGTCGCGCTCGACGCCGGCCGGAGCGAAGCACTCGAGAGCGACTTCTCGCCCGACGACACCGAGGCCGCTCGGACGGCCAAGGTGCTCGCCGGGCTCCTCGCCGAGGTCACCCAGAACGAGGGCCGCTCCCTCGGGCACGGCGACCGGGTCCGGGGCTATGTCGAACTGATCGCCGAGGAGCTCGGCCTCGCCCCCGACGATCGCAAGAAGCTCCGCTGGGCCACGCTCCTCCACGACGTCGGCATGCTCGGTGTGCCCGACCACATCGTGCACAAGCGGGGGGCGCTCACCCCCGAGGAACGCTCGATCGTCCAGCTCCACCCCCGTCACGCGGAGCGACGGCTCGCCCCGGTCGCTGGGTGGCCCGGCGAGTGGGTCGGCGCGGCCACCGATCATCACAAGCGATGGGACGGCACCGGCTACCCCGCCGGGGCGCGCGGCACCGAGATCTCCCTGGCCGGACGGATCGTGGCGGTCGCCGACGCCTATGACGCGATGACGGCACGGCGCAGCTATCAGCGCCGCCGGTCCCCGGCCGAGGCTCGCCAGGAGCTCGTCGACCACGCGGGGTCCCAGTTCGATCCCCACGTCGTCCGGGCGTTCCTCAACGCGGGAATCGAACACCGTCCCTTCGGGCTCGGTCCGCTCGGCGCGCTCGTCGAGCTCCCCGCCCACCTCTGGGCCCTGATCCCGCGAGTCGCCACCGGCGCCAACGTCACGGCCGGTCGACCGCCGCCGGCGCCGCCGCGCTGTCGGTGGCGGCGGTGACCGGACCGGCGATCTCGGAGGCCGACGGACAGCCGGTGCCCGTCGTCGAACGGGTCGTCGAGGCGACGACCACCACCAGCACCACGATCACGACGACGACCGCCATCCCGCCGACGACGACCGTGGTGGTCGCCACCCGGCCTCCGACCACAACAACAACCACGACCACCACGACCACGACGACCGTGCCGCCGACGACGCAGCCTCCGACCACCACGGCCGCGCCCACCACGACGGCCCCGCCGACCACGCAGCCCCCGACGACGCCCGCCCCTCCCACCGCCTCCCCCACGCCGCCGACCACCACCGTCCCGCCGGTGGAGTACCCCACGATCTGAGCCAGAGCGGGCCCGCGGCGGTTCACACCGAAGCCGCCGGGGGACGGCTCCACCTCGGTCTCCGCAGCAGCGCGCTCGGCGTCCGAGCGCAAGGCAGCAGCGGGGTGGGCCGATGGAGGTCCGTCGGTCGCCGCTCGTTCGTTTGGTTGCACTAGGTCCCGAAGATCTCGACCTGTCCAATGTGGCGGGCGATGTTCAGAGTCTGGCGGGCGTCGCGCAGTCCGGCCGGCTCCCACGAGCCGACTGCCGCGATCACGTCGCAGTCAAGCTCCGGCGTGAACTCCGGGATGTCGCGGAGATACGCCGTCAGCGCCTCGCTGCCGACTGCGCACGCCACACCACCATCGGACACAACGTCAGTGAGGACGCTGGCCGTCGAGCGAATACCGCTGTCGGCGGGTGTGCCGACTGGTAGTGACACCGCTGCCGCCACCAGGACCGGAAGGGCCGCCGCTGGTGCGCGACCGACCGCCCATGCGGCGGCGAACGCGACGGCGGGAACCGCAATGACGAAGAAGCGTGGGTACAGGTCGAACGGGGTCAAGACCGTCCAGATCACGACGAAGAGCCCGGCCGGAAGGAGTGCAGACAGCAGGTCTGCTCGATGCGCACGAGCCGCTGCGGCCAGGATTGCCCCGAACACGATCGCGGAAATCACCGTCCCTCCGAGAACCTCGAACGTGGTTTCCAGCGGAAAGCGTGGGCGGAACTCACCAGGTCGCCGCTCAGGAAGCGAGCCGACGTAGGCCAGCGCCGCCAACGCTCCGACCGCAACCCATCGAATCACCCACCGGAGCGACCACTGGCTTCTCGCGAGCACCAGCCCGAGGTGCGCGGCGAGCACGAGCAGCATGTAGAGATGGGTTGCCAAACCAGCCGCAGCGAACGTCACATAGGCGAGCTCGCGGCTTCGGCGACCTGCCTCCCCGCTGTCCTCGACAAGTCGTTGGAGGAGAATCGACGAAGCGAGCGCGCAGAGCAGGAGGAGGCTGTAGCCCCGGGCAAGGCGGGCGTAGTGGACGAACAACGGATTGGCACCAAGTACGAGGGCTGCGATCAGGCCAGAGCGGACGCCGTAGCGCTTCGTGCCCCACCAGGCGATCGTTGTCACTGACGCCGCGGCGAATGCTGCCGGGAGCAGCCGCATCCACGTTTCAGTCGTGCCGCCTGCGCGCCAGACGAGCTGGCTCAGAAAGGAGAAGAGGGGGTGATTGTTCGCTACCCGCTGCGACGTGAAAGGCTCGAGCCATCCGGCGTCCACGAAGAACCCAATCGTGACGCTCTCGTCGTAGACGTAGCTTCGCCCCGATCCCATGAGGTACCACGCGAGCGCAACGGTGCCACAGAGGACGCTCGTCGCGAGCGGGGTCCTGTCTGTGGTGGTCGCACCGGCGTTCGGCGACGCGAGTCGGTGTTCGGTTGCAAGCGACATGCCGTCATTTCTCCCGCTCCCCTATCGACCACTCCGTGCGGCGAGTTAGCTGGATCCGCACACTGAAGAACGGTCACTCGGTCGCGATCCCGGTGACGTTGGGGTCGACGGCGCGCCCGGCCATGAGTGGACCGAAGGCGGCTCGTCCATTGGGCTCGGTCGGGTTGGTCGTTCCCGCGACCAGCGTCGACGCAGGCATCGACGAGTGGGCTGGTCGAAAACGTCGAAACCCGGGACACGGAGTCCCGGGTCTCGAACTGACCTACTTGGTCGGGCAGGCGGGATTTGAACCCACGACCTCCTCGTCCCGAACGAGGCGCGCTACCAACCTGCGCCACTGCCCGTGGTGCGACTGGGAAGGGTATCGGCTCAGGCCGACGACGGCTCCTGGGAAATCGCGGATTCGACGGCGCGCATGATGGCGAAGGCGTCGAGCGGCTTCACGAGGTGGCCGTCGGCGCGGGCCTCGTTCGCCAGGAACAGATCGACGTCGCGGTCGAGCAACAACAGGACCGGGCGTTCGTCGAGATCACCCATCTCTTCTCGCTGGCGGACCGCCAAGCACGCGGCGACCCCACCCATGTTCCCGATCTGGAGGTCGAGCAACACGAGGGCCGGATCGACCTCGCCGATGGCGGGGACGACATCGACACCGGCCCGGACGCGATGGAGCAGATGGGTGCCGGCGACGGCCGCTTCGACCTCGTCGGCGAGGGCGTCGGAATCGGTGGCGAGAAGGATGTTCGTCACGGCACGGATGGTACACGCCGTCCCTGGATCGCCCACGGTTCGGGGTCATCGGCAGGGCGCGTGTCTCCGAGCCGAAACCGGCGTTACCATGCGCCCGTGCTTGAGATCCGTGTAGATCGTGCCGAGGGGGCCGACTTCGTCCAGCTCTGCCCCGAAGGCGAGCTCGACGCGTACTCCGTCGCCCAGTTCCGCGAGGCGTTCGCCGAGCTCGGCGAGGAGTCGCGCCTGATCGTCAACCTCGGCGGCGTCCAGTTCATGGACTCGGCGGGCCTCGGCGCGCTCATCGGCGGCATCCGCAAGGTCCGCGAGAACGAGGGCGCCATCGCCGTCTTCTGTGACCGTGCCAACATCACCCGCCTCCTGCACACCACCGGCTTCGATCGCATCGTGCCGGTGAGCGAAGAGCTGGCCGCCGCGGTGGCCGCGCTCGACGAACCGCAGAGCTGACCGATCGCCGCCCGGATCGGGTGACCCCGACCTCCGGATCGGCGCGCTACGCCGTCAAGAGATCGGCGATGCGCTGCAGGCCGACGAGGTCGTGGACGTCGTCGTCGAGCAGCGGGACCGTCACCAGCACCGCGGCGGGCGCGGCCTCGGCGAGGTCGTCCACACGGTCCTGATCGTTCGCGGCTGCGGCGGTGAGGTCGGCCAGTGCCGTCGCGGCGCCGGCGGCGGGCC
>CAZEML010000057.1:7093-20622 GCA_964513285.1 uncultured Candidatus Nemicrothrix sp. | reverse complement strand
GTGGGGGCGGTCGGCGCTTCGGGGGTGGTGGTCGTGGTCGGGCTGGTGGTCGTCGGCTCGGCGTCGGCGTCGGCGTCGGCGGTCTCGGCGGGCGCGTCTGCGGAATCGGTGTCGTCACCGCTGCACGCGGCGAGGACGAACACGAGCAGGAGCAGGATCGGGAGGCGCCGCATGGGCCCGAGCCTAGAGATCGAGGACCAGGGGTGCGTGGTCAGAGGGTCGCTCGTGCGCTCGCGCCGTGCGATCGACCCAGGCCGCGGTCACCTGGTCGGCGATCGACGGCGAGCACAGTGCGAGATCGATGCGCAGACCGGCGTCCTTCTCGAACTGGCCTGGCCGGTAGTTCCACCAGGTGAACTCGTGGCTGTCGGGGTGCTTCGCCCGGGCGATGTCGACGAGGCCCAACTCGATCAGGTGCCGGATCCCGTCGCGTTCAGCCGGCGAGGCATGGGTGCGCCGCCGCCACCGCTTCGGGTCGTAGATGTCGAGATCGGCAGGCGCGACGTTGAAGTCGCCGGCGACGACCGACGGCCGGTCGACCGCGCCGGCGGCATCGAGTTCGGCCCGCAGCCGTTCGAGCCAGACGAGTTTGTACAGGTAGTGCGGGTCGCCGAGCTCGCGACCGTTGGGCACATAGACCGACCAGACCCGCACACCGCCGCAGGTGGCCGCCATGACCCTCGGCTCGTCGAACGGTGGAGACTGCCGGCCGCGGAAGCCGCGCACGACGTCCTCGATCCCGACCCGGCTGACGATCGCGACACCGTTCCAGTGGTCGACCCCGTGGTGGGCGACCTCGAAGCCGGCCTCGGTGTAGGCGTCGAACGGGAAGTCGTCGTCGCCGCACTTTGTCTCCTGGAGCAGGAGGACATCGGCGTCGTTGGCGAGTGCCCAGCTCACGGTCTGGTCGACGCGGGTGCGGATCGAGTTGATGTTCCAGGTCGCGATCCGCACGGCGGCCGACCCTACGTGGGGGTGCGGCTAGGTTGCGACCCGTGCAGGAGTACAAGCGCGAGTTCATCGAGTTCATGGTGCGATCCGACGTCTTGACGTTCGGTGACTTCACGACCAAGTCGGGCCGGCAGACGCCCTTCTTCATCAACACCGGTCGGTACCGCACCGGCGAGCAGCTCGCCCGTCTCGGCGAGTTCTACGCGGCGGCGATCGACGAGACCTGGCCGTCTGACGTCGACGTGTTGTTCGGTCCGGCGTATAAGGGCATTCCGCTGGTGGCGACGGCATCGATCGGCCTGGCCGCTCGGGGCCGCGACGTCGGGTACCTCTTCAATCGCAAGGAGGCCAAGGACCACGGGGAAGGCGGCGTCCTCGTCGGCGCGGCACCCCAGGATGGCGACCGGATCCTGATCGTCGAAGACGTCACCACCGCCGGAACCTCGATCCGGGAGACGGTGCCGGTCCTTCGAGCCCACGCCGATGTCGAGGTGGTCGGCCTCGTCGTGTCGGCCGACCGGCAAGAGCGCGGCACGGGGGAGTTGTCCGGGCTCGCCCAGGTCGCCCTCGACTTCGACATGACCACCCGGGCGATCGTCACCCTCGACGACATCGTCGAACACCTCCATGGCCGCGAGGTCGATGGCCGGGTCGTCCTCGACGACGAGATCCTCGAACGAATCCACGCCTACCGAGAGGAGTACGGCGCATGAGCGAGATCACCCTCGAGATCGCAGCCCCCGACGACTGGCACGTCCACCTGCGCGACGACGAGATGCTCGACGCGGTCGCGCCCTACACGGCCAACGTCTTCCGCCACGCCGTCGTCATGCCCAACCTCGTCCCGCCCGTCACGTCGACCGCGTCGGCGGCCGCCTACCGCGACCGAATCCTGGCCGCGGCCGGCCCCGATGCCCGCGCCGACTTCACGCCGGTGATGGTGCTGTACCTCAACGACCAGCTCGCGATCGACGATCTACTCGCCGGCGCGGCCGACGGCATCGTGTTCGGCGCGAAGTACTACCCAGCGGGGGCTACCACCAACAGCGCCGCTGGCGGTGCGTCGTTGCTGGGGTACCGACCGGTGCTGGAGGCGATGGCCGGCGCCGGCATCCCGCTGCTGGTGCACGCGGAGTCGACCGACCCGCAGATCGATCTGTTCGACCGCGAGGCCGACTTCATCGAGAAGCAGCTGCTCCCCGTCGTCGAACAGATCCCGGAGCTTCGGGTGACGGTCGAGCACATCTCGACCCGTGCGGGTCTCGACATCGTGCAGGACCATCCTCAGGTCGGCGGCTCGATCACGCCGCATCACCTGACGTGCGACCGGTCCGACCTGCTCGCCAACGGCATGCGACCCCACCTGTACTGCAAGCCGGTGATCAACTCTCGCGACGAGCGGCTGGCGATCGCCGCGGCGGCGACATCGGGTAATCCGTCGTTCTTCTATGGCACCGACTCCGCGCCGCACCCGCTGAGTGCCAAGGAGTCGGCCAAGGTGGCCGCGGGCATCTTCAACGCCCCCTACGCGCTCGAAGTCGTCGCCGAGCTGTTCCACGAGATGGATGCGCTCGACCGGTTGGAGGGGTTCGTCTCCCACCACGGTGCTGATCACTACGGGCTCGAGCGATCGCCCGAACGGGTTCGCTTGACCCGCCGAGCCGACGACGACGTCGAGCCGGCCGAGTCGGTCTTCACCGCCGACGGCACCGAAGTGAAGATCTTCGGCGCCGATGCCGCTCGCCGGTGGACGTGGGAACCGGTCGCCGGGTGACGGACCTCGGCCGGTGAGGGCTGACCTGCGGCAGGCGCGTCGACCGGCCATCATGGTGCCGCGCAAGCGGTGGGGCGGCGGCCCCGAGGTGACACGACCACGATGATCCCGATCCGAGATGAGAACCCGACCCTCCGGACCCCGATCGTCACCTTCGTCTTGTTGGTCGCCTGCATCGCGGTCTTCTTGGTGGTGCAGCCGTCGGCGACCCGCAGTGTCGACATGCCCACCCGGCAAGAGACGATCGAGGACATCGAGTTCACCTACGAGTGGGCGGCGATCCCCTGCGAGCTGAGCGAAGGGCGACCGCTCACGGCATCGGAGATCGGTGCCACCGTCGTCGGTGGCGACACCAACGCCTGCGAGAACCGCAGCGGGTCGACCAACATCCCGTTCGCCGACAAGAACGTCTGGCTCTCCGTGCTGATCTCGATGTTCCTGCACGGCGGGTGGTTGCACCTGTTGGGCAACATGCTCTTCCTCTGGATCTTCGGCAACAACGTCGAGGATCAGATGGGCCGGTTCGCGTATGCGCTCTTCTATGTGATCGGCGGTGCGATCGCGACCGCGGCCCACGTGCTGTTGCAGGTCGACTCGACCGTGCCGTTGGTCGGCGCGTCCGGCGCGATCGCCGCGGTGATGGGCGCCTACCTCGTGTGGTTCCCGTGGGCACGGGTGAGAACCGTCATCTTCCTCGTGTGGATCCCGATCTGGCCGCGGATCCCCGCACTCGCGTTGTTGGGGTTCTGGTTCTTCAGCCAGTTCTTCATCGGCAACGACGCGGGCATCGCGTGGGTCGCCCACGTCGCCGGCTTCGTCTTCGGTGTGGTCGCCGGTCTGATCGCCCGGACCGACGACGACTTCGAGCGGTCGCTGCAGCATCAGTACCGGCGAATGGCGCGGGTTCGCTGACGGGAGGCCTTGTGAAAGTATTTCAAATCTGAAATACTTCTCCCATGACCGCCCCCACCGAACCCCGTTTCTCCGCGATCACCGACCACGGCGACGACGTCGACCGCAACGACGAGTGGGATCGCCTCCGCGCTGAGCACCTCCACGAAGACCGCCCGGCCAGCTCCGCTCGCGGCGTGCACCACCTCGCCCTGCTGTCCTCCGATGTCGAGCAGACGATCCGCTTCTACCAGGACCTGCTCGAGTTCCCCTTGACCGAGCTGTTCGAGAACCGTGACTACACGGGGAGCACCCACTTCTTCTTCGACATCGGCAACGGCAACCTGCTCGCCTTCTTCGACTTCCCCGGCCTCGACCTCGGGCCCTACGCCGAGGTGCTCGGTTCGATGCACCACCTCGCCATCTCGGTGACCCCCGAGAAGCAGGCCTACCTGCGCGACAAGCTCGAGGCGGCCGGTGTCGAGATCGTGTTCGAACACGAATCGTCGATCTACTTCAACGGCCCCGACGGCGAACGCCTCGAACTCCTCGCCGACGCACTGGGCGAGATGTACGGCGAAGACGTCAGCTGAGCCCCGTCGCCGGGGAAACACTCCGCCCGGCACCCCGGGAACGAATAGCGTGCGGCGATGGAGCTCTCCCGTGCCGCCCGATCGGCCGAGTCATCGGCCATCCGTGATCTCTTGCGCCACGCCGACCGCGACGACGTCTTGTCGCTGGCCGGTGGCCTTCCCGCCGCGGAGCGGTTCCCGGTAGCGGCCATCACCGAAGCGGCGAGCCTCGTGCTCGCTCGCGGCGACGGTCTGCAGTACGGCCTGTCCGAAGGCGATCTCGGGCTGCGCGAGCTCGTGGCCCCCGACGGCGACCCGGCCTCGGTGGTCGTCACCACCGGGTCGCAGCAGGCGCTCGACCTCATCGGTCGGGTCATCCTCGATCCTGATGCCGCCGTCGTCGTCGGTGACCCCTGCTACGTCGGCGCTCGCCAGGTGCTGCAGGCCAATCGCGCCTCCCTCGTCGGCGTCGGCGTCGACCGAGACGGCATCGATGTCGACGAACTGGCCGAGCGACTCGCCGGCGGACTACGCCCGAAGCTCGTCTATGTCGTCGCCAACTTCGACAATCCCTCCGGCGCGGTGCTCGCCGCCGGACGGCGCGTTCGCCTGGCCGAGCTGGCCGAGCAGTACGACTTCTTGATCATCGAGGACGACCCCTACGGTCGCCTTCGCTACGACGGCGACCACCTCGACCCGATCCCCGGCGACCGCGTGCTCCGTCTCCGGTCGGCGTCGAAGACCCTCGTCCCTGGCCTCCGGGTCGGGTGGATGTCGGGACCCCAGTTCGTGGTCGATGCGGTCGTGATCGCCAAGCAGGCGGTCGACCTCCACACCAGCACCGTGTCCCAGGCCATCGTGCACGAGCTCCTGAGCCGGCCGGGCTGGTTCGACGCCCACGTGTCGGGCTTGCTCCCGTGGTACGCCGCGCAGCGCGACGCGCTCATCGCCGCCATCGCCGCGCACCTCCCGACCGCGACCTTCGACCGCCCCGACGGCGGCATGTTCCTGTGGCTGCGGCTGCCCGGCAGCGACACCGCGAGCGTGCTCACCGAAGCCGTCGAGGCGGGCGTCGCGTTCGTGCCGGGAAGTGCGTTCGCCGTCGACCGCGACCTCAGCGACCACCTGCGGTTGAGCTTCGCGACGGTGCCGGCCGATCAGCTCGACGAAGCGGTGCGGCGCCTCGCCAAGGTGGTGCACCCGAGCTGAGCGGTGCATGATGGCGGCCCGTCGCCCACGACCCTGAGGGAACCATGGACACCAGCCGTCTGCAGTCACTGTTCGGACTCGAAGGAAAGCGCGCCGTCGTCACCGGCGGCAGCCGCGGCATCGGCGCCATGATCGCCGAGGGGCTGCTCGACGCCGGCGCCGAGGTGATCATCTCCGCCCGCAAGGAAGCACAGGTCGCCGAGGCCGTCGAGCGGCTGTCGGCCAAAGGCAACATCGAGGGCATCCCCGCTGACCTCTCGACCGACGAGGGCCTCGATCACCTGGCGGCCGAGGTCGCCCAGCGGTGGGACCGGCTCGACATCCTCTGCAACAACGCCGGCGCGTCGTGGGGCGAACCGATCGAGAACTTCTCGGCGGCGGGCTGGGACAAGGTCATGAACGTCAACGTGCGCGGCGTGTTCTTCCTCACCCAGAAGCTCCTGCCGCTGCTGCGTTCGGCCGCCTCAGCCGAAGACCCGGCCCGAATCATCAACACCGGCTCGGTCAACGGCCTGACCCCGCCCGGCATGGACACCTTCTCGTACTCGTCGTCGAAGGCGGCCGTGCACATGCTGACCCGACACCTCGGCAAGGAACTGTCGTCGGATCACATCACGGTCAACGCCATCGCCCCCGGCCCGTTCGACTCGAACATGATGGCGTTCGCGCTGAACGACCCGAACTCGCGGGCCGCCATCGCCAGTGGGGTGCCGATGGGTCGCATCGGCATGCCCGACGACATGGCCGGCGTCGCGATCTATCTGGCATCCGCCGCGGGCGCGTACGTCACCGGCGCGGTCATCCCGGTCGGCGGTGGCCTCTCGACGATCACCGAGTAGGGCGGGGGCGCGTCGGCCCTGACGCGCCGATCAGAGGTACGTGCCGGTCTGCTCGGGGAGCTGCGGGCCGCGCGGCTGCTGGGGCGGCATCTGGCCCGGTTGCTGGCGCGCCTGCTGAAGGCGCTGGAGCTGCATGGCCGCTGCGGCCTGCTGCTGAGCCATCGAGGCCTGGAGGCCTTGGAGGAGCCCTTGCATCCAGCCGACGAGCTGGGCTTGCGCGACCCGGAGTTCGGCCTCGGTGGGCACGCCGTCGTCGTCGCAGCACGCGGTGAACTCGGTCAGTTCGTCCATCAGGTCGGCCGACAGCACCGTGCCGAGCTCCTCGACCGTCTCCCGGTGGATTCGGGCCAGCAGCTTGCGGCTCTCCTCGTCGGTGTCGGCCCCGCGCACCTCCGCCATCAGGGTCTGGATCATCGTGCCGAGCCGGATCAGCTTCGCCGGATCCGAGACCGTGGCCTCCTCGGGTTCCGGTGCGGCGTCGCTCGGCGGATCGATGATCTCGGGGACTTCCGGGGTGCGGGCCTGATCGCTCATGGACGCGATCGTGCCACACCCGAAGAGAATCGGGTGTGGCACGACCGAGGTCCCAGGAGGGGAGGGGACCGATGAGTGGATGGTCGGACGCTCCGATCAGGCGTCGACGTCCTCGGTGTCGTCGCCACGAACACGCTCGACCCGGTCTTCGGCGCGCTCTTCGACGTCGGCGAGCTTCTCGGCGGCCTCTTCTTCGGTGATCCGGCCGTCTTCGAGCTTCTCGGCGATGCGCTCCTCGGCCTGGTCGACGAGCAGGTCGACGATCACGGCGGCGTCGACACCGTTGGCCTCGGCCACGTCGGCGATCGACTGCCCGGCGTCGAGTTCGGCGCGAAGCGCGTCCTCCTCGATCCCGATGGCGGCTGCGATCTCCTCGAGGTTGCAGCCGCCGCGGTGGCCGCGGCGGCCCTCGCGCTCGCCCTCGACGGCATCGCCGTCGGCGTCCGGCGTGTCGGTGTCCTGCACCTGGACGTTCTCGCCGGTGGTGTCGAGATCGGTGGTCGTCTCGGTGCTGGTCTCCTCGACGCCGTCCGCCGGCTCGTCCTCGAGGCCGCCGTAGGCGCCGGCCGAGCCGACGAATCCGGCCCCGACGACGGCGCCGCCGAGGACGGAAGCGCCGATGATGCCGGAGGTGATGGTGCGGTTCATGTCAGTACCTGCTTTCGATTGGGTTGGGGGAAGCTGACAGGGATGCATGCAAACGGTCGGCGGTAAGTCGCCCGCCAACCGAAGATGAGAATTGGTTGAGAATGCGGATCGAACCCTTCGCACTCGTCTGCGGGCCTGCCATGCTTCGCCCATGACCACCTCCCCTCGCCCCGGCGCCGCCGCTCGCGTCCTCGTCGCTGAAGACGATCAGCAGGTCCGCGAATCCCTCGTGCGGGTGCTCGAGTTCGAGGGATACGAGGTGCTCGCCGTCAACGACGGGGCCCAGGCCCTCGGCGAGTTCGACGACTTCGGCCCCGACGTGCTGGTCACCGACGTGATGATGCCGATGGTCGACGGGCTCGACGTGTGTCGACGTCTTCGGGCCCGCGGTGACCAGACGCCGATCCTCATCCTCACCGCTCGCGTCGAGGTGTCGGATCGGGTCGCGGGTCTCGACGCCGGCGCCGACGACTATCTCCCGAAGCCGTTCGCGCTCGATGAGCTGCTGGCCCGGCTGCGGGCCCTCCTGCGTCGAGTGGAGCCGCCGGAGGTGACCGCGCCCATCTCCATCGACGATCTGACCCTCGACCCGCAGCGCCGACTGGTCACCCGGGCCGGACGCGAGGTCGAACTCACCAAGACCGAGTTCGACCTCCTCGAGTTGCTGATGCTGAACGAGGGCATCGTGCTCGAACGCTCGACGATCTACGAGCGCATCTGGGGATACGACTTCGGGACCTCGTCGAAGTCACTCGACGTCTACATCGGGTACCTGCGGCGCAAGACCGAGGCCGAGGGCGAGCACCGCCTGCTCCACACCGTTCGCGGGGTGGGGTATGTCCTGCGTCGAGGCTGACCGATGAGTCTCCGCCTCCGCCTGGCGCTGCTCTTCGGTGTCGTCGTCGCCGTCGGTGTCGGCATCGCGTCGGTGAGCGCCTATGTCGCGACTGACGACGCCCTCGGTGACGAGATCGACAGCTTCCTCCGCACCCGTGCCCAGGAGATCAACGAGGGCGTCCGCACGGTGCCGTCGCCGCAACCAGAGGGCAACCGCCGCGGGAGCGACGAGGGCACGCCGCGCGACACCGATGGGGAGACGTTGCCGGTCGACGACGTGCTCGATCTGTTCTCCTTCGACGCCGACTCGATCATCCAGGTCATCAACAGCGACGGCGAGATCGAAGGCAGCGATGGTGGCCGTCTGCCCGTGTCGCAGTCCGACGTGGAGCTCGCGGCCGAGCCCGGTCGGGAGAAGTTCCGCGACATCACCATCGACTTCGTCGACTACCGGATGATCACTCGTCATCTCGACGGCGGCGGTGCGGTGCAGGTCGCTCGCGAGCTCGAGGAGACCCAGCGGGTGCTCGCCCGGATCGGCGGCACGTTCATCTGGATCGGTGTGGCGATCTCGGCCATCGCGGCGATCGCCGGTTGGCTCGTCGCTCGCGGAACGACGAAACCGTTGCGGCGGCTGTCGAACGCCGCCCGTGAGATCGCCGACACCCAGGATCTGTCGACGCCGATCCCGGTGTCTCGACGCGACGAGGTCGGCACCCTCGCCGAGTCGTTGTCGACGATGACCGAGGCGTTGGCGACGAGCCGCGAGCAGCAGCGTCGCCTCGTGATGGACGCCGGCCACGAGCTGCGCACCCCGCTGACGAGCATCCGGGCGAACGTGGAATTCCTCGACCGGATGGGCGCCGCCGACGAGGCTCAGCGCCGCGAGGTGGTCGACGCGGTCACGCTCGAGGTCGAGGAGCTCTCGGCGCTGATCACCGAGCTCGTCGAACTCGCGACCGACAGTCGGGACGACGACCTCCCCGCCGAACCGGTCACCTTGTCGAGCGTGGTCGACACGGCGGTGCATCGCTTCCAGCGTCGGTCGGGCCGAGCCGTGACCGTCGACGTCGATGATTCGGTCGTGATGGGCCGTTCCCCGATGCTCGATCGGGCGCTCACCAACCTGTTGGGCAACGCGGACAAGTTCGCGCCGGGCGACGCACCGATCGACGTGACCGTGCGCGACGGGGTCGTTCGCGTACGCGACCGGGGCCGGGGCTTCCCGCCCGAGGACCTCCCGCACGTGTGGGAGCGGTTCTATCGATCGGCCGCCACGCGCACCATGCCGGGCTCGGGGCTCGGCCTCGCGATCGTGGCCCAGATCATCGAGCGTCACGGCGGCCGCGTGCACGCGTCGAACGCCGTCGACGGCGGCGCGATCGTCGGGTTCGATCTTCCGCTCGCGGAGGACTGACCCGAGCGTCGGTCAGCCGAGCTCGACGGAGTTGACCATCGCGATCAGGGCGTTCTTCTCGAGGATGTCGAGGTCGCCCGGGCGCGCGATCAGCGAGATGTTGATCGCGGGCGACCCGGTGGTCTCGTAGGTGACGACGTCGTAGCTCACCGTGTCGTACACCGACCGGGTCCAACCCGGGTTGACGGCGGGGGGCAGCTCGGTGGGCTCGAAGTCGACGGTGACCGTCTGGAAGGGCAGGTAGAACGTCAACTCTTCGGCCCGGAACGGTCCGGACCGCACGACGATCAGGGTGCTGTCGTACACGTCGAGGTTTCGCCAGTAGGCCTCCTCGTCGTCGTAGATGTCGAACGTCCAGTCCGGCAGCAGCATGTCGATCCACTCGGTGTCGGGGCCGGGGTCGATGTCGAAGATCGATTCGGTGAGCTCGATCCGGTTGGGATCCTGGGCCTGCACGTTGGTGGTCGTGATGTAGGGGACCGGGAACGCCAGACTGCACCCGGTGTCGAGGCTCGTGTCGGCCGAGTCGACGAAGTCCGCCATGAGTCCGGCGACGCACGGGCCTTCGTCCGCGTCATGGCCGCGATCGGGGGAGAAGGCGAGGGCCGCGTCCGGGAGTCGGGCCGCGATCGCCTCGGCCCATTCGGGTGGGGTGATCGGGTCAAAGCCGCCGGACAGGATGAGCGTGGGTTGATCCCAGGTGACGGGCTCGTCCTCGAGTGCTTCGGCGATGCCGAAGGCGTCCCAGGCCTCACAGACCTCGATCAGGTCCGAGCTGAGGAGGCCGGGAGGCAGATTGATGCGGTCCCAGATCGTGTCGAAGCGGTCCGCTCGGTCGAGCTCTTCGGGCGTGGTGAACGGCACCTCCTCGCGGCACTGCACGCCGAGGTACCCGCCGACATCGGACGTGTTGTAGATGCCGTCGGGCGCGAGGCGTTCGAGCCGGCCGAGATCGCCGGCTTCGAGATCGATGAGCAGATCCGGGATCAGCGCGGCGCCGTCGAGGGTGTAGAGCAGCCCGTGCAGGATGTTGATCAGGTCGTCGCCGGCGAGCACGAACGGATACGTCGAGCGGTTGTCGAACGGAATCTCGAACGTCGGTGGGTTCTCGTCGAGGGCGACGATCTGGGCCTGGAGGGACGCGACCGGATCCGGTAGTTCCCGGTCGCAACTCGGCGTGGCCGCGCAGGCGTCGGCGATCGCTCGGAAGGCGGACTCGAAGGCCGCAGGGGTCGACCCGACCAGGTTGGCTTCGATCGGGTAGACGCCGCTCAAGATGACGGACCGGATCGGGGTGGGGTGGTCGCGCAGGATCGTCTGAGCGAGGCGGGTGCCGTAGCTGTTGCCGTAGAGGTTGACCGAGTCGTACCCGAGGGCTCGGATCAGGTCGACGAAGTCGTCGGCGTGGGTTGCGCTCGCGTACTGGGTGAAGTCGATCGTGTCGCGGCCGCTGACCCGGGCGGCGCAGTCGGCCAGCACGTCGTTGTAGTCATCGCGCAGTTGCGTGTGGGGAACGTTGGAGCTGTAAAACGCCTCGTCGAGGTCCCACGCCTCGAAGCACTCCGGTAGGGGACTCGACTCGCCGGAGCCGCGCTGGTCGTAGAGGACCACGTCGCGCTGGCTGAGGAACGGGTCGACCACCGAACGAGCGAAGAGGCCCGCCTCGGCGAGGACCGCTCCGCCGGGACCGCCGTGGAGATAGACGACCGGGTCCGGTTCGGGGTTGGCCCCGGTGGCGAAGAACCGGGCGAAGGCGATCTCGATCGGCTCGATGTCGTCACCGGCGACCGGGATCGTGATCCAACCGCATTCGACGTCGTAGAAGCCGGTGTCGAAGGGGCACGGTCCGCTCGCTGGATCGAGCGGGGTGCTGCGCGGCGGGCGGCCGTCTTGAGATGGCGTGTTGGCGATGTCGTCGGCGTCGATCGGCGGCAAGGTCGTGCTGGGTGGCGCCAGGGTGCCGGGTGTCTGCACTGCGTCGGGCCGGTAGCGGTCGGCCAGTTCGTCGGAGCCGATCTCCGAGCAGGCGGCGGCGGCGACCGCGGCGCTCACGAGCACCGCGGTGAGGCGTCGGGTCGAACTCGGTGATCTCACGGTTCCCATGGTGTGCGCCTCACTCGTCCGCGATCGATGCGGAGACCGAGTTCACCATCGGCACGATGACGTCGCGTTCCAGCGTCTCGAGGTCGCCGCCGAACGCGGCCAGCGAAATGGTGGGCTCGTTCGGCAGGAGCACCGCCGCAACTCGACCGCTCGACCCGCCCTGCGACATCCGTCAACCCTACGAGGGCATGGGCGACTTGCTCGGTACCCTTCCCGCCGTGATCCGTCGCGACGACCTTCGGAACGTGGCGATGATCGCCCACGTCGACCATGGCAAGACCACCCTCGTCGATGCCCTGCTGCGCCAGGCCGGCGCGTTCCGGGAGGGTGCCGAACTCACCGATCGGGTCATGGACTCCATGGACCTCGAGCGGGAGAAGGGGATCACGATCCTCGCCAAGAACACCGCGGTCCGGTACGGCGAACACAAGATCAACATCGTCGACACGCCGGGCCACGCCGACTTCGGCGGCGAGGTCGAGCGGGCGCTCACCATGGTCGACGGCGTCGTCCTGCTCGTCGACGCCAGCGAGGGGCCCCTGCCCCAGACCCGGTTCGTGCTTCGCAAGGCGCTCGCGCTCGAACTGCCGGTCGTGTTGGTGATCAACAAGATCGATCGCCCCGACGCGCGCATCAGCGAGGTCGTCGACGAGGTCTACGAGTTGTTCCTCGATCTCGACGCCGACGAGGAGGACATCGACTTCCCGATCGTCTACACGATCGCTCGCGAGGGCAAGGCCACGCTCGACCCGGAGGTTCCGGGTTCGGACATGGAGCCGCTCTTCCAGACCCTGCTCGACACGGTGCCGGCCCCCCAGCACGACCCCGATCACCCGATGCGCGCCTGGGTCACCAACCTCGACGCCTCGCCCTACGTCGGCCGGCTCGCCATCTGCCGGGTCGAGCACGGCACGATCCGCAAGGGCCAGGCCATCGCCTGGTGCCGCTCCGACGGATCGATCGAGTCCGCTCGCATCGGCACCCTCACCGTCACCGAGGCGCTCGATCAGGTCGACGTCGATGAAGCCGGCCCCGGCGAACTCATCGGCGTCTCGGGCATCGAAGACGTCACGATCGGCGACACCCTCGCCGACCGCGAAGACCCTCGCCCGTTCCCGACGATCACGGTCGACGAGCCGACGCTCTCGATGACGATCGGCACCAACACGTCGCCGCTCGCCGGCAAGGAGGGCGAGAAGCTCACCGCCCGCCTGATCAAGGGTCGTCTCGACGCCGAACTCATCGGCAACGTGTCGATCCGCGTGCTTCCGACCGAACGGCCCGACGCCTGGGAGGTCCAAGGACGTGGCGAACTCCAGCTCGCCGTGCTCGTCGAGACGATGCGTCGCGAGGGGTTCGAGCTGACGATCGGCAAGCCCGAGGTCCTCACCCAGGAGATCGACGGCACGCTCCACGAGCCGACCGAACGGCTGACCGTCGACGTCCCCGAGGAGCATGTCGGGGCGGTCACCCAGCTGCTCGGCGCTCGCAAGGCGACGATGGAGAACATGTCGAATCACGGCACCGGTTGGGTGCGGCTCGACTACGTGGTGCCGGCTCGGGCGTTGATCGGGTTCCGGACCGAGTTCCTCACCGAGACCCGCGGCACCGGCATGCTGCATCACGTGTTCGAGGGCTGGACCCCGTGGGCCGGCGAGATCCGCACCCGCGACCGCGGTTCGGTCGTCGCCGACCGCACCGGTCAGTCGACCGGCTACGCGATCCAGTCCCTCCAGGAACGGACTGCGCTCTAC
>CAZEML010000057.1:0-7063 GCA_964513285.1 uncultured Candidatus Nemicrothrix sp. | reverse complement strand
CGACCATGTCTACTACGGCATGGTCGTCGGCGAGAACTCTCGCAACGAGGACATGGACGTCAACATCTGCCGGGAGAAGGCGAAGACGAACATCCGGACCCAGTCGTCCGACGACACGATCCGGCTGACCCCGCCGAAGGTCTTCTCCCTCGAACAGGCGTTGGAGTCGATCGCCGACGACGAGTGCGTCGAGGTCACCCCCGAAACCGTGCGCATCCGCAAGACCGTGCTCGACGCCGGCGAGCGGGCCCGCATCCTCAAGAAGCAGAAGAACCCGCGGGACTGACCTGCGCCGACCTCGTCGCCCGCTGGTCGTGTGTCGAGGGGGCGTGTGGCAACCTGGGCCCATGACGACCGCACCCGAGACGATGCGATGAGCCGACTCGGCGGTCGCACGAGCGGCAACCAGCAAAAGCACGAGTCGGGCAACCCGATTCAGCGCTTCCTGATCGATCGTTTTCACGGCGAGGTCGCCCGCTTGCTCGGCCAGGCGCCGCGGGAAGCCGTGCTCGACCTGGGCTGCGGTGAAGGCTTCGTGATCGACCACCTGGTTCAGGCGGACGTCGACGCGGTGTTCGTGGGGATCGACCGCTCGATCGACGCGGTGACGTCGGCCCGCGCTCGACTCGGTGACCGAGCCGAGATCGTCCAGGCCGACGTGACCGGCCTCGCCGATCTCCCCCGACCGTTCGACGTCGTGATGATGCTCGAGGTGCTCGAGCACCTCGACGAGCCGGCCGCCATGCTCGAGCTGCTCGGCGAACTCACCACCGGCCAGGTCATCGTGAGCGTTCCCCGAGAGCCGTTCTTTCGGGGCCTGAACCTCCTGCGGCTCAAGAACGTGAAGCGGTTCGGCAGCGACCCCGAGCACGTCCAGCACTGGACGGGTCGTGGCTTCGAGCGGCTCGTGTCGGAGCACTTCACGATCGTCGACCGAGGGCGAGCGTTCCCGTGGACCCTGCTGCTCCTCGAGCCTCGTCGCCTCGCGAGTCGTTGAACCGTCGTCGGATCGTCGTCGCTCTGCTGGCGGTCGCCAGCGCGGTCTTCCTCGCGGTGGAGATCAGTGACAGCTGGGACGAACTCGACGGAGCACAGCTGCCGGGCGCGGGCTGGTTCGTGCTCGCCATCGGTGTCCTGGCCGTCGGGCAGGTCGTGATCGGCGAGGCGATGGCCGCGCTGCCGGCCGAGCCGACGAGCGCATCGGACCGTCGGTCGGCGTTTCATCTCACCCAGCCGGCGAAGTACGTGCCGGCGGGCATCGCACAGGCGGCCGGGGTCGTCGTCGTCCTCGTCGGCCGCGGCGCCTCCCGCTCGGGTGCGCTGGCGGTGTGGGTGGTGCACACGGGTTCGCTCGTGGTGGCCGGGCTCGCGGTCGGGCTCGTCACGGCGCCGGCGCTCGGGTGGTCCCCAGCCGTGGTGGTGCCCGGCATCCTCGTCCTCGCCGTGATCAGCCGCCCGGTTCTCGGGCCGGTCTTCACTCGTGTCGGGGGTCTCTTCGATGTCGCGCTCGAGGTGCCGTCGACGCCTGCGCTGATGAGATGTCTCACGGCTGCGATCGTCGGCGTGGCCCTGCACGGCCTCGGGTTCGCGGTGCTGGTTCACGGCGCATCGCTCGACGTCGGCGTCGTCGAGGCGGTCGCCGCCTACACCCTGGCCTTCGGTGTCTCGGTCGCGACGCCGCTTCCCGGTGGGCTCGGTGCCCGCGAGGCGATCATCGTCGGTGTGCTCTCGGGAACCCAGGCGACGCTGATCGTGCCGGTCGTGCTCGTGCGGCTGATCCTGATCGGGGTCGAGGTGCTGCTGTTGCTGGCGGTCCGGGCCCGGACCCGGAGTCACGCCTAACGGTTCGGGCCGTCGCGGCGTTCGTGGTGGAGGTGGAGCATCAGCTCGGCCAACAGCCCGACGCTCACCAGCTGCACGCCCACCACGAACAAGGTCACGCCGGCGAGCAGGGCCGGCCGGTTGCCGACCGTCTCGCCGGCGATGCGCTCGATCAGCATCCAGACCATGAGGGCCATGCCCACCGATCCGACCAGAAGACCGGCGCCGCCGATCAGGTGGAACGGTCGCCGGTCGTAGGTCGTGAGGAACTTGACGGTGAAGAGGTCGAGCATGCCCCGCCAGAACCGGCTGCGGCCGAACTTCGAGGAGCCGTGCAGTCGGTCGCGGTGGTTGACGTCGACCTCGGTCACCCGGAAGCCGGCCCATGCGGCCAGCACCGGGATGTAGCGGTGGAGCTCGCCGTAGAGGTTCAGCTCGTCGGTGACCTGCCGCCGCATCAACTTCAAGCCGCTGTTGAAGTCCGACCCCTTGACCCCGGTGAAGAGGGCGGTCGTGCGGTTGTAGAGCTTGGAGGTGGTGCGCTTGATGAATCGGTCTTGGCGAAGGGCGCGCCGACCGGTGATGAGGTCGTGGCCGGCGTCGAGGGCGGCGAGCAGGGCGGTCAGCTCGCCGGGGTCGTCTTGGCCGTCAGCGTCGAGCAGGACGACGAGATCCTCCGTGGTGTTCTCGAAGGCGAGCCGGAGGGCGTTGCTCTTCCCTCGGTTGACCTTCACATGGATCGAATCGAGGTTCGGTTGGTCGGCGCGGAGTGTCTCGAGCACGGCCTCGGTGCCGTCCGTGCTGCCATCGTCGACGACGAGGATGCGCCATACGTCGAAGTGGCGCCCGAGTTCGGCGCTGAGTTCGGCGATGACCTCAGGCAGGTTGTCGGCCTCGTTGTAGGCCGGCAGGACCGCACAGATCGACTCGGCTCGTGAGGTTGGTTCGCTCATCCGTCGCTCCGTTCGAGTTCGATGACCGAGATCGGGTATCGCCGCGTGAAGAACCGGGAGTCGAATCGCTCGGCCGAGGCGATGTCGAATCCGGTGGGCGAGGCGACCGAGTTGATGCTCTGGTATTGCACCACCCACACCGTGGCGATGTCTTCGTCGAGTTGGTCGACCGCATCGGCGAAGACGGGGTCGGTCGTGCGGCCGGTCACCTCGATCACCGCGAACTCCGGGTCGAGGTAGTACCAGAAACCGCTGGCCCGAAAGTCGTCGGCGCCCGGACCGACGAGCAGGATGATCGCATCGTCGGCGCCGGCGGCCTCGATCGTGTCGGTGGCTCGTCGGAAGTCCGGTCGCCAGGTGTCGTCGACGGTCGGAACCGCATGGATCACGCTGACGACGAGCAGCACCGCGAACGCCGCCCCGGTCGCGGCGCGTCGACGCCCGACGCCGACCGCGAGCAGCACGGCGACCATCGGCAGGATGCCGACGAAGTACCGCACGAAGATCAGGGGCCGCAGCATCGAGACGACCACCGACAAGACGATGGTGCCGAAGACCGCCCCGACGATGACCGCGGCGGCGAACCCGTCGTCGCCGTGGGCCTCCCGCTCGGACCACAGCTGGAGGAGCGCAGCCGCGCTCAGCACGAGCAGTGCCGCGGCGATGAGCAGGTTGTCGAGCGATGACCGATCGGCGAAGGCGGTGAAGAACTGGACCGGGAGCTCGGCCACCCCGCGCACGCTCAGCGCCTCGAGATGCGACACCGGGTCGTTGCTGACCTGATACCGGAAGGTGGGGAGCCAGGGGAGAAAGGCGACACCGATCCCGGCCGTTGCGAGGAACCAACGACGGGTGCGAGGGCCGATGCCAGCCCGGAGCTCGAACAGGCCGGTGACGGCGACGACCGAGAGCACGGTGAAGCCGCCGTAGTAGTGGGAGTACAGCGCCGCGGCACCGAGCGCGGTGTAGAGACCCCATGCCCGCCAGGTGTCGCGCTCGTGGGCACGGATCAGCGCCGCGATCCACGCCACCAGCACCACGGCGAGCAGGGCGTACATGCGGCCCTCGCGTGAGTAGTACAGGTGGAGCGGCATGACAGCCGAGAGCAGCGCGGCAGCGACCCCGGCCCAACGACCGGCGAGCCGCGTCGCCAGCGCGGCGGTGATGGCGATCGCTGCGACCCCGAAGACGACGCTCGGGAAGCGCTGCATGAACTCGCTCTCCCCGAACACGAGCCACGGGCGCAGGACCGCCTGGCTGTAACCGGGGGGATGGGTGCCCTCCCGAACGAGCTCGTAGGCGTCGCGCAGGCCCGCGGTGGCCCGCTCGTGGCTCAGAATCTCGTTGTCCCAGAAGCTGTCGGCGCCGAGCCGGTAGAGGCGAAGCGCGGCGGCGACGGCGAGCACGACCGCGAGCGGGATCCAGCCGGACCGCCGGTCGTCTCCTGAGTCATCGGGGCGCATCTGCGCCTCGTGCTGCGCGGTCGCAGAGTGCGCCTGATTCACCGGCGACGACGTTACACGCCAGCCGGTGGGTTCGATTCCGAGGTGCTGTCGTCGACGACGAGCTCGCCATCGGCGGCGACGGTGATCGTCGAGGCGGACGAGAGCGAGGCGAGGGCCTCGTCGTCGACCTGCACGATCGGGCAGCGCACGTCGTACAGGGCGGCGGCGACGATGGTGCCGGCGATGAGGTTGACGTCCGCCTTGGTGATGATCAGTGCGGCCGGCCCGGGGCCACGGCGAAGTGCCTCGCCGAGGACCCCAGGGGTGCCCGACGAGCCGCGCGAGCCGGGCATCAGCACGACGGCGCCCGCCATCGATGCGCCGACCTGCGGGTGCGCTCGATCGATGATCGTGCCGGTCTTGGGGTCGACCCCGCCCCAGAAGCTCACCGGCTCGTCGAGCCGGAGCACCGGCCCGGTGGCGGTGCCGGCGTGGAGGATCCGCCCACCGTTCATCGCACGACCTCGCCGGCGACGGCGGATTCGACGCATGCCGACAACGACCCGAACGCGATGTCGACACCGAGGATCCCGGGTGCGTAGTACGCCCACTTCGCGGAGTTCGTCATCACCGTTCCCGTGACACCGTCGGTCACCGGCGTGTAGTAGGTGCACGTGTCGAGGATGATCGTCACGCCGGAATCGAGCAGGCGATCATGCCAGCCGCGCAGACGGAGCTCGTGGTCGACGGCGCGGCTGGTCGTGACGAGGAACGCGAGGCGGTCGTGCGCTCGGCGGCCGTCGAGTCGTTCGAGCAGATCGCCGAACTCGTCGATCGAGAAGTGGGGTGTGCCGAGACAGACCGCGTCGAGCGGACCGTTGTCGACCGCCGAGAGTCGAGCGCGGGTGCGTTCGATCCACGCGTCGTCGATATCGACGTCACGTCCCGGCGCTCGACCGCCGAGGGCGTCGCTGATGGTCGGCGCCTCTGGGGTCACCCCGACGACGTGGAACATGCCGACCGCGCCCGAGGTCGCGCCGGCGGCGGCGATCGCCTTGAGTTCGTCCTCGGTCATCGGGCCGAGCCCGTCGAGGACGGGGATCGCCGTCCCGGTCTCCTGACCGAGGATGATGCCGAGCAGGTGGGGGAGGGCGGCATCGGCTCGGAGCTGGTCGCTGACGTCCACCCGGAACACCCGGGTGGCGAGTCGGCCCTCGTCGGTGTGGAGCCCGGTGAGCGGGACGCTCCCGGTGATCCCGGCTGCGATGTCGAGGAGATCGCCGTACTTGTTGGTGCGGGCGCCGAGCACGGAGTTGACGAACGACACCGCGTTCGATTCGGATCCGGCGATGTGGGTGCCGAACGCCGGTCGTCCTTCGGGCTGCTGATACGGGGCGCAGCTCCACATCGACGTGCAGCCGAGCGCTTCGTAGATCTCCATCAAGCGGATCGAGCCTCGGACCGCGTCGGGGTCGCTCGACTCCGGCCGCAGATGGGGTTGGGAGCAGTCGATGAGCGACGCGTTGGTGTGGGTCGGCACCGCCAGCGTCGCCCCCTCGGCGAGCAGGAACTCCGCGAAGTCGAGCGAGAGCTGCCCCGAGTAGTGCGACGAGTTGATGTGGGCCGACTCGATCGGCACGAACTCGTCGGCGCCGGTCGCGTCGGCGGCGGCGACCATCAGCTCCATGGCGAGCTGCTTGGCGCGCCCCGCCCGGCCCTCGAGCCAGGACTGCTGGTCGGCGCTCAGCCGCACGCGTTACGAGCGGGGGTAGAGGGTCTCGGTGTTGCCGTCGACCCCGATGATCTGCCCCGAGATGTGGCGGCCGTAGTCGCTCACGAGGAACATGATCATGTCGCTGATCTCCTGAGGGTCGACGTAGCACTGCATCGAAGTGCCGATCGCGTACATGCGGCGGACGACCTCGGGATCGAGCCCCTCGGCTTCCGCATGGGCGGCGATCACGCCTTCCATCCGCGCACCGTTGACGTTGCCGGGCACGATGCCGTTGACGCGGATGTTGTCGGGCCCGAGTTCCATGGCGAGGGTCTCGGTGAAGCCGGCGACCGCCCACTTGGCCGCGACGTACGGCGAGCGGCCCGGGAACCCGAGGATCCCGGCCGCGGACACCATGTTGATGATGACGCCGCTCTGCTGGGCCTTGAACACGGGCGCGACCCGGCGGGCGCAATAGAACTGGGCGTCGATGCACACGCCCATGCAGTGCGCCCACTCCTCGTTGGTGACGTCTTCGACCAGCTTGGTCGGGCCACCGACGCCGGCGTTGTTGACCATGATGTCGAGGCCGCCGGGCAGGATCTCGTCGAAGATCGCATCGAGGGCGTCGGAGTCGGTGACGTCGCACTGCCACGTCGTGATCGAGTCGGGCAGGGTCTCGAGCCCCGACGGATCGATGTCGCAGGTGAACACCTCGGCGCCGAGGCGGTCCATGGTCATGGCGGTGGTGCGTCCCATGCCGTCGCCCCCGGCGGTGACGAACGCGCGCTTGCCGGCGAGTGAGATCTCCATCGTGTGCTCCTGGATCAGCGGTCGGCGCAGGACGCTACCCATCGACTGAACGTTCGTCCAGTGTCGTTGGTTTCGTGAGCGCCGACTAGCGGACGCGGATCACGCGCGTGTCGGCGATGCGGTCGTAGACGCTGCGGTTCTCGTCGTCGGTCAACACCATGACGAACGACGCGAACAACGCCAAGACGGCGATGAAGCCGAGGAATGGGATGAAGGCGACGAAGTCGAGGACCGCTCGGCGGAGAGCGCGAGCGAGCCCGGGCGGTGTCGTCGTGTTGTCCTCGAGGGTGACCCGGAGTCCGAGCAGCAGCTTGCCG
>CAZEML010000056.1:0-21151 GCA_964513285.1 uncultured Candidatus Nemicrothrix sp. | reverse complement strand
CAACCCACGCCGCCGCATCGTCTCGCTGATCGCCCGCTGCATCGAGTCGGTCATCTGATCGGCGTACATCACGACCTCACCGGCGACGTTTCGAGCGGCACGGCCGATCATCTGGATGAGCGAGGTCTCGCTCCGCAGGAACCCTTCCTTGTCGGCGTCGAGGATGGCCACGAGCGACACCTCGGGAAGGTCGAGGCCCTCACGGAGCAGGTTGATGCCGACCAGCACGTCGAACTCGCCCAGCCGGAGGTCGCGCAGGATCTCGATGCGCTGGATCGTGTCGACCTCGGAGTGCAGATAGCGCACACGGATGCCGAGCTCGAGCAGATAGTCGGTGAGGTCCTCGGCCATCTTCTTGGTGAGGGTGGTGACCAGCACCCGCTCGCTCTTCTCGACCCGGTCCTTGATGAGCTCGTGGAGGTCGTCGATCTGGCCCTTGGTCGGCTTGACGATGACCTCGGGGTCGATGAGGCCGGTCGGGCGGACGATCTGCTCGACGACCTGGGACGACGTCTGCAGCTCGTAGTCGCCGGGTGTCGCCGACAAGAACACGACCTGGTTGAGGCGCTCCATGACCTCCTCGAATCGGAGCGGCCGGTTGTCGGCGGCGGACGGCAACCGGAAGCCGTGCTCGATCAGGACGTCCTTGCGGGACCGGTCGCCCTCGTACTGGCCGTGGAGCTGAGGAACCGCGACATGGCTCTCGTCGATGACGAGCAGCCAGTCCTCGGGGAAGTAGTCGAGCAGGGTGTAGGGCGGCTCGCCGTAGCTGCGGCCGTCGATCGGGCCGGCGTAGTTCTCGATGCCGTTGCAGTAGCCGACCTCCTGCATCATCTCGAGGTCGTACTCGGTGCGCATACGCAGGCGCTGCGCTTCGAGCAACTTGCCGTCCTCCTCGAACTCGGCGAGGCGGGTCTGCAGCTCGGACTGGATGCGCTCGATCGCCGCCTGCATGCGCTGCTCACCGGTCGCGTAGTGGGTCGCCGGGAAGATCACGAGTTCGTCGAGGGTCTCGATGCGCTCCCCCGTCAGCGGGTCGACCACGGTGATCTGTTCGATCTCGTCGCCGAAGAGCTCGATGCGGACCGCGGTCTCGTCGTAGGCGGGGTGGACCTCGATCGTGTCGCCCCGCACCCGGAACTTGCCGCGCACGAGGTTCATGTCGTTGCGCTCGTACTGGAGCTCGACGAGCCGCTTGAGGATCGAGCGCTGGTCGTACTCCTCGCCGGTGCGAACCACCAGCAGCTGACTCTCGTACTCCTCGGGCGAACCCAGGCCGTAGATCGCCGAGACCGAGGCGACGACGATCGTGTCGCGCCGCGTGAGCAGCGACGACGTGGCCGAGTGCCGCAGACGGTCGATCTCGTCGTTCACCGACGAGTCCTTCTCGATGTACGTGTCGCTCGAGGGCATGTACGCCTCGGGCTGGTAGTAGTCGTAGTAGCTGACGAAGTACTCGACCCGGTTGTCGGGGAAGAACTCCTTGAGCTCGTTGGCGAGCTGGGCGGCCAGCGACTTGTTGGGGGCGAGCACGAGGGTGGGACGCTGCACCTGCTCGATCGTCCAGGCGATCGTGGCGCTCTTGCCCGACCCGGTGATGCCGAGGAGGGTCTGGAAGCGCTCGCCGGCCTCGATGCCCGCCGACAGCGCCTCGATCGCCTTGGGCTGGTCGCCGGCCGGCACGAACTCGGAGTCGACACGAAACGGCGTCTTGGACGCGGGAACCGTCACGGGAGGCATGGTCTCAACCTAGCCAAGGGGTGTGACAGCGGCTCCCGGCGGAATTCCCGCAAAAAGTGTCCACCGGCCACTTCCCCGCGCTCTGGACCTCCGAACGCCGGCCACCGCGGCTCGGCCCGACCAAGGAGTTCCGCCCATGCGCAGCACGTCCACCCCTCGTCTCGCCACCTCCCTCACCCGCCTGCTCGGCGCCCTCGCGATCGCCAGCGCCGGGCTCGGCGCGGCGATCGCGATCGACGCCGACCCGTCCGCCGCGACGGAGTCGACGACCGACCGAGCCGGCGTGATGCTGGTCGACGGCCGGGCCGACCTTCCCGTGATCGATCGCCTCCTCGTGTCGCCGCCCGTGCCGGAGGGCGAGGAGCCGGCCCCCACGCCGGAGCCCAAGCACGCGGCCACCAGGCGGACCACCCCACAGCCGGGCGAGGATCGGCTGTACCTCGTGACGCCTCCCGAGGACGACGATCGCATCGCCATCGATGCACCCTTGAAGGCGCTCCCGCAGTGCCCCGGGAGCGGCGCGCTGCCCGCCGACGCGACCAACCACAGCCTCTCCGCCGCTGACGTCGACGGCGACGGCGACGCCGACACCCTGCACGGCTACGTCGTCGACGGCCAGGGCTACGTCATGGTCTCCTTCACCGGCGGTGGTGGCGCCACCCTCGCCGTGGATCCCGGCTTCGCTCCGATGGTGGCTCCCCGCCCGAGCCTCGGCCACGACCTCGATGGCGATGGTGACGAGGAGTTCACCGTGCGGGTCGCCGGCGGCATCGGCGGCGTCACCAGCGCCGTCGTCGACGTCGTGGACTGCACGCTCCACCTCACGACGATCGACGGTGAGGTGGCCGAGCTCCACACCCGCGCCACGATCGGCGCTCGGTCGGGGTTCATGTGCACCCACGAGGAAGGCACCACCTTCCTGCACGTCTGGGATCTGCTGTTGCTCGCTCCCGAAGATCTCGACGAACCCCAGGACGGCGACGTCTACGGCGGACCCCGGTCGATGTACCGGCTCGTCGACGGCGAACTGCTCCTCCAGGGTGTCAGCGAAGCCTTCGAGATCCCCGGTGAGTACGACCTCGGGGAGTACAGCACCTGCGACAACCTGCTCCCCGCCTGATCCGACCACCTACGATCGCCCCAGAACCAGGAGCACATCATGTCCAAACGAGAACTCGGCCTGATCGGCGTCATCCTCTTGCTGGTCGGCATCCTCGCCGGCCTCGGCATCCTCGCCGGCCTCGGCATCAGCGCCCTCGGCGGGGACGACGCCGACACGACCACCGAGACCGCATCGGAGACCGACGACGGCACCGGCACCGAGGACGCGGCGGACGACGCCACGACCACGACCACCACCGAGGCACCGACCACGACCGCCGCGCCGACGACCACCGAAGCGCCGACCACGACCACGACGGCGGCTCCGACGACGACCACCACGGCGGCGCCCACGACGACGACCGAAGCCCCGCCTCCGCCGCCGCTCGGCGACACCTCGAACGGTGAGGTGCTCGGCCTCCCCGTCGGGACTAACTTCGACACCGTCGTCGGCGCGATCAGCGCCGTGTGGGGCGAGCCCGACGACGACACCGGCTGGGCGGTCACGTGCATCCTCGCCGGCGACGAGGAGAACAACCGGGTCGTTCGGTGGGGCAACTTCCGGTTGAACGGCTCCCGCTGGGAGGGCCCCGAGATCTACATCGGGTTCATCTACCAGCGCGGCCCGGCCGGCAACTTCGACACGAGCGGCCCCACGCCCGACGACATCGTCTTCCCCGCCGGCGGCGAGTGGAACCAGACCCTGGCCGAGTTCATCGCCGCCACCGGCGCCGAAGAACAGCTCTGGGCGGCCGACTTCGGCTTCGCCGCGGCCAGCTGGGGCGACGGCGGCAACTTCCGCACCTTCGAGGCGACCACCGACGGGTTCATGAACTTCGCCTCGTGGAATCCAAACGACCTCTGTGAGTGAGCGCGTCTCGGCGATCGCTCAGGCCGAGTCGTCCCCGGACGAGTCGGTCGGCTCCGGGTGTGGGAGCGAACGCATCCACGCCCACGCCTCATCGACCTGGGCGACCAGGTCGTCGAGCGGGCCGGAGTTGTCGATGACGATGTCGGCGACCGCTCGCCGATCCTCACGCGACGCCTGATTGGCCATCCGGGCGCGGGCATCGTCGGCTGCAAACCCGCGGTGCTCGACGAGGCGATCGACCGCGAGCTCGGTGTCGACATCGACGACGACGATGCCCGAGAGATTGGCGTAGCGGTCCTTGTCGGAGGTGCCGTCGGCGCGGACGAGGAGCGGGATGTCGAGCACGACGACCGCGTCGGTGCCTTCGACCGCTTCCCGCTGGGCCTTCATCTCCTCGCCCACCGCCGGGTGGACGATGTCGTTCAACGCCTTCAACTCGTCCTCGTCGTTGAACACGATCTCGGCGACCGCCTGACGGTCGAGCGAGCCGTCGGCCGCGACGATGCGTTCACCCCAGCGTTCGACCATCGCGTCGAACACGGCGCCGCCGGGTGCCTGCAGGCCGCGCACGATCCGGTCGGCGTCGATCAGGACGGCGCCGCGCTCCACCAGCAGGTCGGCGACGGTCGACTTGCCGGACCCGATACCACCGGTGAGGCCGATCTCGATCACGGCGGCACGTTAGCGAACGCGCTGCGCCCGTCACGACCTCAGCGATGGCCGGGCGTCACGGGGTCGCGGCGACCACCCGGCTGGACGAATCGTTGACGCTGTCGCTCACGCCTTCACCGAAGACGGTGACGCTGGCGAGGCAGACGAGGAAGATCAGTGAGAAAAGCAGGCCGTACTCGACCAACGAAGCACCTCGCTCCGTCGAGTACACCTCCGGACTGTTGGTGTGGCGATTCACGGGTTGGACTCCCCTGTTGGGACCCGCCGTGGACAAAGGCGAGTCTGCATGAGGTGTCGGCGCGTTCGGGCGGTCGCTGGATGAGGCATTTGGCCCAACCGGTGGGTCGTGGGGCCCACCCGACCCGGGCCAGACGACCCACACGGGCCCGGCCATCGACCGGCCGCAAAACGGCCGCAGCCGCCCCGAACGGGGCGGCTGCGATGCAACGAAACTTCGACTCAGAGCAGGTGAGATCCCGATTCGAGGGAGACCCTATTCCAGAGAGACGATGCCCATGCGCACCGCCTGCAGCACCGCCTGGGTGCGGTCGCGGGCATCGAGCTTCTGGTAGATCGACGCCAGGTGGTTCTTCACCGTCTTCTGACTGATGTACATCTGGTCGGCCACTTCGGAGGTCGAGCAGCCATCGGCGATGAGCTGCAGCACCTCTTCCTCACGCTTGGTGACAACCCGCTCCTCGCGGGTCGGGGCCATGTCGAGCTTGCGGACCTCATCGAGCATCGAGGCGGCGAGCTGGGGAGACAGTGCGGTCTCGCCCGAGGACGCCATGCGCACAGCACCGGCGATCTCTTCGGTCGAGCAGTCCTTGACGAGGTAGCCACAGGCGCCGGCGCGGATCGCGTTGGCGAGGACTTCCTGGTCGGCGTGCATCGTGAGCATCACGACCTTGGTGCCGGGCACCGAGGAGCGGACCTGGCGGCACGCTTCGACGCCGTCCATCTCCGGCATGGAGACATCCATGAGGATGACGTCGGGGCTCAGGCTGTACGCCATGTTGACGGCCTCGACGCCGTCGCGGGCTTCGCCCACGACGTCGAAGCCGTGTTCGGTCATCGAGCGGCTGAGACCTTCACGCAACATGCGATGGTCGTCAGCGAGCATCAGTCGAATGGTCATCGTGTGATTCCCTGAGTGTCGTTGGTCAGCGAATGCCGACCGGTTTCGTTGCGGTTGTCGCCAACCGGATTCGTTGTGGTTGTCGCCAACCCGTTCGTTCCGGTTGTTTCCAACCGGTGTTCCATCGGACGTGGGATTCCGTTTGTGAGGACTCCGCCGAGAAAGCACTCACGGAACGTGGTAGTATCCGCCACCCTCCGCTCAGACCCGGCGAGCGTTGTTGCGGTCGGCGGGCAAGAAGCACCGGATGACCGTGCCCTTGCCCTCCTCGGAGTGGATCTCGAGCGTGGCGCCGATGCTCGACGCCCGCTCCCGCATCCCCATGATCCCGTAGCTGTCGATGCGGCCGGCCTTGCCGTCGGGGAACCCGCGGCCGTCGTCGGCGATCTCGAGCGCCGCGGCCTGGCCATCACACCGCCATCGCACCGCGGCAGCCGTGGCCTTCGCGTGGCGCTCGACGTTCACCAGGGCCTCCTGGGCGATGCGCCACATCTCACGTTCCTGCAGGAGTGGGAGACGGTGACCAGAGTCGGCGTAAATCCGGATATCGAGCTCGGTCCGCTCCATCAAGCGACCGGCGAACTGCTCGAGCACCTCGCCGATCTCGAGCTGTTCGGACACATCGGTTCGCAGGTCGTAGAGGGTGTCGCGGACCTCGCCGATGACCCCGCGGAGGTCGTTGCGCAGCTGCTCGAGCGGGGCGCCGAGGTCCTCGCCCTTCTCCTGCTTGGTGACGATCCGGTCGAGCTCGAAGGCCAGGTAGGCGAGCGACTGACCGATGTTGTCGTGGAGGTCGCGGGCGATACGGGTGCGCTCCTCATCCGCGCCGACCGTGCGCAGGCGAGAGAACCAGCGGGCATTGTCGATGGCGAGCGCCACCGGTTCGACGAACCCGTTGAGCAGCTCGATCTCACGACGACCGAACGCGGCGGGGTTTCGAGACTCGACCGCGAGCAGGCCGATGATCGAGCCACGTGCCGGGAGGACGGTGTAGATACCCGACGACGACATCGGGGAGATGCCCGGACCGTGCGGTTCACGCAGGTCGGACTTCTCGATCATCTTGTTCATCGACATCGCTTCCATCAGCGGAAGCGGGAGCTCGGTCGGACCCAAGCGGTTCGGGAGCGCCGCGCCCTCACGACGGATGACCTGCCACGACGCATCGGTGTCGTCGAAGACGAGCACCGCGACCGAGTCGAAGTCGACCAGACCGCGCAAGCGGGCGACGGTGGTGTCGAGCACGTCGCCCAGGTCGAGCGACGCCGGGAGGGTCTGGGCGACCCGGTGGAGGGAGAAGAGCAGGGCGTTGGCGTCGCTCAGCCGATCGAGGCGATCGAGTGCGAGCGAGTGCTGCCGGTCGGCTTCGCCGCTGATCCGGCGGGCATAGCCGGCCACGACACCGACGAGGACGAGCACGACCGCCCACTGCAGGGAGATCCGGAGCTCGGTCTGGTCGTAGCCGGACTGAGCGACATCGGCGAGGCTGATCGCGAGCGACGCGCCCACGGCGATGCGGAGGCCGAAGCCGAACCCACGGGCGAAGCCAGCGACGACGATGGCCGTCATCAGCGAGAAGACGAAGGGTGACTCCCAATACCCGGTGGCGGCAACGGCCGCGACGTGGAACGCCGTCTCGAACATCACCGCGAACAACGAACGCAGACTGCCCCGGTAACGGATCGGGCTGATCGTGCGGATCACGGTGTAGGAGACGACCCCGATGCACCAGAGGACGATCTCCCAGTCGTTGTCCATGAACGCCGTCGCCGACAACGCGAGCGACGCCGAGGTCATGCACCATCGAATGGCGAGCACCGCCGGTGCGAAGCTCGCGACGCGGTCGCCGCGATCGACGATGCCAGGGCCGGTGGCGTCATAGCCATCGGAGGCGCGCCCGATGCGAGCGAGCGGCCGCATCCACGAATTGCCCCGATGCCGCGGACGACGCAACTTCGTGACGTCGGCGGGACCGGGTGGTGGCGCTGTTTGGGTTTCGGTCATCGTGTCGATGGTTCCCTGACCTCCTGAACCTGCTGACTCCATCGGCGCGTTCGTGGCGTTCGGAAGGATTCAGCGGACGGAATTCGAACCAGATCCGCTCGCTTCGACGCGAACGGCTGCTGCGGCGACGCCGAAGGCCGCGTCAGCGCGATGCGGCGGGCGGCGTCAGCACGACCCAGGCGTCGTCGGACCACGCGGTCCGCCAGCCGTCGGCGGTCGCCAACTCGACCAATACTCGCTCAGCGGGCCACAGGATCGCGTCCGGATCGTGCCGATCCAGGACCTCGCGCCACTCCGGCGTTCCGTTCAGCAACGCCAGGTAGTCCTCGACCAACTCGAGGGAGTGGAGTTCGAATCGATCGTCGATCCACGCGGCCTGGGCGGCCCCGTAGCGGAGGTCGAGATAGTTGCCGACGAAGTCCTGGTGGACCACCCGATGATCGTCGGGCGCCAGACCCAGCTCGTCTTCCATCGCGTTCACGGCATCGACCGGGTAACGATCGAGATCGACGTGTGGGCCTTGGATGGCCACGACCGGCAACACGATGAGCAACGCACCGAGGCCCACGACGGCCAGCCGATTGGCGTCGGACCGACGGTTGGGATCCAGCCCGGGGATGGCGGGAAGGCCCGCCGCCAGCAGCGGCACGAGGACCATCGACGCAAGGGGGATGTTGCGGGCGCTGAGCAACGCCGCGACGGCGAAGACCACGCCGGGCACGACCAGGGCGAAGGGGGCACGACGAGCGGCGAAGATCGCGGCTGCGACCATCACGAGGAACAAGCGGGTCCAGAGCGACTGGAAGCCCGAAGCCTTCCACTCCGCGACGTGCTGGAGCACCTCCTGGCGCCCCAGCAGCTCGAGTGGGAAGAAAAGCAACGCCGGGCCGTACGGGTTGAGGACGCCACCGGCGACCATGCCCGCGCCGAGCCAAAGCCCGGCCGTACGTTCCTGCCGCGGGTCGGCCGCTTCACCGGACCGCGAGTCGAACAGCGCACCGATCCACCGGGCCCCGAGCAACACCAGCCCGAGCGGCCAACTGCCGTGGACGCTGATCCACACGAACCCGATGGGGAGCAGCAGTCGAGGATCTCGGCCGCCTTCGACCAACACGAGGGTTGCGGCGAAGGCGACGAAGGCGATCAGGAGCGGACGTTCGGCCCACGTCTGTACGCCGATCACGAGGACGGGCGCCACGATCGCGAGCCGGGTGAGGATGCTCGGGCTGCGGTCGGCCAACCGCCAGACGAGGAAGCCGACCACACCGGCGAGAGCGGCCATGAGGAAGCGCAGACCTTGGAAGCCGGCGATGTCGTCGACCACGGCGAACAACAGCGAAGCGGCCCAGCTCTGGACCGTCACCGACTCCCCCGCCGACGTCCAGGTGAACGCGTCGTCGCGCACGATCCCCTCGTCGAGCATGCGACGACCCGTCGCCAGATGGGTGAGGAAGCTGTTGTCGCCCAACCGCTGGGCGCCGATGCCGACGCCCACGAGTGCGGCGGCGAGTGCGAACACGGTCGTCAGCGCCGGCATGCGTCCGGCGGATACCCGATCGTCACCAGTGGGGGTGACGGGGCCCGATCCCCCGGCCGCAGGGGCGGGCGCAGGCGCGGTTTCGGCCTCGGTGGGCCGGTCGGTGGTGAGTGAGCTCATGATCAGCCCGAGCGGGTCGTGACCCGAATCCCGGTCAGAAGCTCTCCGCGATGCGGATGACCGCCGGTCCGAGCACGATCGTGAACAGGGCCGGGAAGATGCAGAACACCATCGGGATCAGCATCTTGACCGGGGCCTTCTGCGCCTTCTCCTCGGCGATCTGGCGACGCTTGATGCGCATCTCCTCGGCCTGCCCGCGGAGGACGCGACCGATGGAGACGCCGAAGGCGTCGGCCTGCAGAATGGCGAGCACGAAGCTCCGGACCTCGGGGACCTCGATGCGAGCGTCCATGGCCCGCATCGCTTCGGCGCGGGTCGAACCAGCCCGGACCTCGCCGAGCATGCGGCTGAACTCCTCGGGCAGCGGCCCTTCGACCGACTCGATCACCCGCTGCAGTGCCTGCTCGAAGCCGAGACCGGCTTCGACGGAGATGACCAGCAGGTCGATGATGTCGGGGAGGCCTCGCAGGATGTCCTTCTGTCGATCCTCGACCGCTCGGTTGAGACGGGCGTCGGGACCCATGGCGAGCACCATGACCGAGAGCAGCACCACGCCGAGCTGGGTGTTGCCGGTGAGGCCGAGCGGGTTCCAGAACCAGAAGACGAAGATCGCCGCCGGGATCAGCACGACGGTGACCACACGAATGGCGAGGAACCGGTCGATGGCCTGGGTCGACGGGCGACCCGACAACACGAACTTGTGCCGCACACCGTCGATGTAGCCGACGGGCGTGAAGCGGCGACCGAGACCGGTCAGCGCGCCGAGCACCGGCATGAGGGCACGTTCCGCGAGCGGGTTCAACAGCTCCTGATCGCGGATGTTGTCGACCTCGTAGTCGTCGAGCGCACGCAACGAGTCGCGAACGACCGACTTCTCGTGGGCCTGGGAAGCGATCGTCCAGATGACCAGGGCGATGCTTCCTCCCACCATGGCGGCGGCGATTTGCAGATCGATGTCGAACACGATGGCCTCAGATCTCGATGGCGATGATCTTCTTCATCCACGCGAACCCGATGAGGGCCGCCGTGATGGAGGCCCCGAGCAAGAACTTGCCGAGGCTCGCGGTGAAGAGGGTGTTGATGTACTCGGGGTTCAGACCCCACATGGCACCACCGAGCAGGATCGGCAGCGCGGCGAGCACGATGGCGCTCATCTTGCCTTCGGCGGTGAGCGAGGCGACGTCGCGACGCAGGCGCTCACGGGCGGTCATCGTCTCCGCGACCGTCATGAGCAGCTCCGACAGGTTGCCGCCGACCTCGCGCTGGATCTTGACCGCCATCACGCACCAGGCGAAGTCGGGCGAGTCCATGCGCTCCGCCGATGCATCCATCGCGTCCTCGAGCGGTCGACCGAGCTGAGCTTCGGTGACGATACGGCGAAGCTCGCCGCCCATCGGTTCCTCGACCTCGTGGCTGACCGCCTCGACACCCTGCATGAACGAGTAGCCGGCCTTGAGGGTCGACGACAGGAGCTGGAGCATGTCCGGCAGCTGGCTGAGGAAGGCCTTGGTGCGGCGGGTCGCCAGGAAGTTGACGACCGCCGGCGGGACGAGCACGCCGATCACACCCATGATGATCAGGCCGATGAGCCCGCCCATGAACAAGATGCCGAACGCCAGCGCGCCGAGCACGATGCCGGCGTAGGCGGTGAGCGCCTCGCCCGCCCGGAGCGGCAGGTCGGCCCGCTCGAGCAGGCGTTCGGCCCGCTCCAGCGCACCCTGACGTTCCGCGATGCCCTCGGTGATCTCGACGGCGCGCTTCACGAAGAGGTTCTTGGCGAAGGAGTTGCCGCCCTCCTCGTCGGGTGCCGCCTGCGCGTACGGATCGGCGTAGGCCTCGAGCATGTCATTGAGGCCCGACTGGTTCTTCTGGAACAGCATCGCCAGCGAGTAGACGCCGAGGATGGCCGCGACCACACCCAGCCCGATGCCGACCTGCTTGGCGAGTTCGCCCTCCAGGAACCCCAACCCGGGGAGGGTGGTGGGTTCGGGGACGGTGAGCGGCGCGAGTGCCCTGCCGTCGGTGACGGCGCCGTACGAGTACGAGCCGCTGATCGTGAAGCCCTCGACGACGACATCGATCGACACGCCGGTCTCGACCGCCTCGCCGGAGAACGGCACGACATAGGTGTTGGCGACCGCGCTCGAGAGCGACGGACCGTACGCAGCGATGAGCTCCTGCGTCTCGGCGAGGGCGTAGGCACCGGCGGCGCTCACGTTCACCAGGCGAGTCTCCTCCGACGAGGTGCTCTCCCCCGCGTGGACCATGAACACCGAAGCATCCCGGTCCAAGACGGTGCCGCGGGCCAGCGCGGCGGTGGTCGTCGACCCGTTGTCGACGTTGGCGGTGAAGACGATCAGGTTCGTCGCGCCGGCGACGGACTCCTCGAACTTCAGCGCACCACCCCGGACACCGTCCCAGAGGTGGTTGCCGCCCGAGGCGGTCACGATGCCGTCGACGACGAGGGCGGAGCGCTCATGGTCGTCGTTGAACCCGACTCGCATGCGGGCGGAACCGCCAGTCGTCCAGATCTCGATCTGCTCGGCGGGTGCGGCGGCGTCGAGGTACTCGGTGGCGGCGGTCTTGAACGCGTCGAGGAACTCCGACGACTCGGAGCTGTTGTCGATGACGATGACCGTCTGCAGCGGCAGGCCCGATTCCGACACCGGGATCGGCGTCCCGCTCTCGACGCGGACACCACCGGCGGCGATCTCGACCTGAGCCGGCTCGGCGGCGGCGCGGATCACCGCGTACGGATCGGCGGTGGCGTCGACGAGCAACAGCTCGGGCGGGGCCGTCTGCGTGGCCTCGTCCTCTTGCGCGAGCACCGGCGACGCGGCGGCCGCGAGGAGCAAGAACAGCGACGCGAGCAGCGCCACCGCACCACGCCGGCGATGCGGCGCGAATCGTTCGGTCACTGGGCCACCATCCCGCCGCCGTTGGGCTGGAACGTCTCCGGGCCGAGGCGGATGCCTTCCGCGGTGAGCTTCTCGGCGAACTTGGGCCGGATCCCCGTGGGCTTGAGGACACCGCGGTAGCGGCCGTTGTCGTCGACACCGGCGCTGAAGTCGAACAGGAAGACGTCCTGGAGAGTGATCACGTCGCCCTCCATGCCCTGCACCTCGGTGATGTGGGTGACGCGACGAGAGCCGTCACGCAAGCGAGCGATCTGAACGATCACATCGATCGCCGACGCCATCTGTTCACGGATGGCCCGCACCGGCAGATCGAAGCCCGACATCAGCGTCAGGGTCTCGAGACGGCTGAGGGTGTCTCGCGGCGTGTTGGCGTGAACCGTGGTGAGCGAGCCGTCGTGGCCCGTGTTCATCGCCTGGAGCATGTCCAGCGCCTCACCGGCACGACACTCACCGACCACGATGCGGTCGGGGCGCATACGGAGAGAGTTCTTGACCAGGTCGCGGATCGTGACCGCGCCTCGGCCCTCGATGTTGGGCGGGCGGGTCTCCATGCAGAGCACGTGGTCCTGGTGGAGCTGGAGCTCCTTGGCGTCCTCCACCGTGACGATGCGCTCGTCGGACGGGATGAACGACGACAACACGTTGAGGGTCGTCGTCTTACCGGTACCGGTACCACCGGAGACGATCATGTTGAGGCGACCGACCACACAGGCCTGCAGGAAGCGGGCGGCGTTGGCATCGAAGGTGCCGAAGCGGATCAGGTCGTCGACCTGCAGCGGGTCGGCCTTGAACTTACGAATGGTGAGGAACGGGCCGCCGATCGTGAGCGGCGAGATGATCGCGTTCACACGGGAGCCGTCGGGAAGACGGGCATCACACATGGGCGTCGATTCGTCGATGCGCCGGCCGACCTGGCCGACGATCTTGTCGATGATGCGCCGGAGATGCGACTCGTCGACGAAGGTGATCGGGTCCTTGGTGAGCTTGCCGCCCCGCTCGACGTAGATCGAGTCCGGACCGTTGCACATGATTTCGGACACGTCGTCATCCCGCAGGAGCGGGTCGATCGGGCCGTAGCCGAGGATGTCGTCGGAGACGTCCTGGATCAGCTGAGCCTTGTCCGACGCGGAGAGCGGGGCTCGTTCCTGCGCCAGCGCGGCGTGGAGCTGCTCGTGAACCTTCTTGCGCAGATCCTCCTCGCTCAGACGCGAGTCGTAGAGGATCGGGCCGAGCTCCTCGATGAGGCTGTGGTGAATGCGCTGGCGGAGTTCGTCGAGCACCGGGTCACGACGGCCGGCGAACCCGGCACCCGCACCCGCCTTGGCGGCCTGCATGGCAGCCAGACCCGTCGGCGGGGCCTGACCCCCACCACCGGAACCGCCGGCCGGTGCGGCGGCAGGCGCCTCGGCCGGGGCGTCGCTCTGCTGGACGTCATGGAGACGCTTGTAGAGGCTCATCGGGACTCCTTCGGGCGGCGGGGCCACCCGTGCTCATTCGGACGTTTCGGGGGATTACTTGCGGCGCTTCTTGCCCGAGGTGGGGGCAGGAGCGAACAGGTTGGCGAGTTCTTCGAGGGCCTTGGACACACCAGACCTCGGCGAGTTCTGGATGACCGGGACGCCGCGGTTGACCGACTGCGGGACCACGATGTCGCTGGGGATCAAGATGTCGGCGCTGACCTGCAGCGTCCGCTCCACCTCGGTCACGTCGAGCTTCACCTTCGAGTTGGCCCGGTTGAGGATCAGCCGCAGCTTCTCCATCGGGGTGTTGAGGAGTCGCAGGGTCTGCAGACCGATCTTCACGTTCTTGATGTTCGGGATGTCCATCCCGGCGACGAGCAGCACCTCATCGCTGATCTCGATCATGCCGAGCACGACGTCGTTGAAGTACGCCGGCGTGTCGACGATGACGTGGCTGCAGAACCGACGCAGCACTTCGATGATCTGGATCATCTCGGCCGCGCCGATCTGGTCGGCGAACGCCGGTTCCAGCGGTGCAGGCAGGATCAGCAGACCCGAGGTCTCATGGGTCACGAGCAGGTTCTGCATCAGGCTCGCATCGAGCCGATCGAGCGAGCTGACCGCGTCGACGATGGTGTGCTGCGGCGAGAGCTTGAGCATCACCGCGATGTCGCCGAACTGCAGGTCGGCGTCGATCAGACACACCGGCTTGTCCGAGCGTTCGGCGAGGGCCACGCCGAGGTTGGTGGCGATCACCGACTTGCCCGCACCGCCCTTGGTGCTGAACACGGTGATGACCTGTCCGACCTCGCCGTCGTCCTCGAAGTACGACTCATCGCCACCGGTCGAACCCGCCGACGGGCTGCTGCTGGCGAGACCGCTGACCACTCGGGTGATCGCTTCGTTGATCTGGGTGTCGTCCGCCGGGCTGGCCAGAACATCCTTCACACCGGCGCGGAGCGCCTGCTGGAGCAGGTTGGTGGTGAGTTCTTCGGCGACGAGGATGGCGCCGACCTCTCGATGGGTCGACAACATGCGCTCGACACTGTTGAGGCTGCCGTCGGTGGCGCAGCTGGGACCGAGGATGAGGGCAACCGGCTCGCCGTTGAGATACGGCTGCAGGTCCTCGACTGCAGAGAAGCTGCTGACGTCGGACCCGAGCTGGGTCACGAGGCGCGAGCGGGCGATGTCATCGGGATCGATGACGACCAGGTTCACGGGCGGAACTCCCGTGCCCCCCGCCGGTGGTGTCCCCCCGGCAGCGGGCACCGACGCTTCGCCCTCGCCAGCGCCCGGAGCGCTGGTGTCGTCGGTGAAAAAGCTGGACATGGGTTGCTCAGTTCTCCCAGAGATCGGCACACACGAAGTGCTCGGCCACGGGTTCGTCGGTGTCGGACACGGTCTCGCCGCCGTCGACGGCGTCGCCGGCGATGAAGCCGTCCTTGCCGTAGGGGGTGAGGCACTCGGCGAGTTCCGCCGGCGTCGGACCGTTCATCAGGTCGGCGGTCAGCGCCGGGAGCGGTTCGGCTTGGTAGTCCTCGGGAAGCAGGGTCAGGTAGATCGCATCCTCGGAGACCGAGGCGAGCAGCTGCGCCGCTTCGTTCGGGACCATGAAGGTCATCGGGCCACCGACCTGGGTGATGCCCTGCGTGCTCGTCTCGCCGGGAGCGAGCTGGAGGTTGGCGCCCACCGAGAGGACCTCGACCCGCTGGAAGAAGTAGCGGGCGGGGCTGGTGTAGGTGCAGTACTCGCCGGGGATGAACTCGTCCTCGACCGGCGGGGCTTCGAGGCCTTCGCCGTCGGCCGCCTCGAGGTCGTCGGTCGGCTCACCGCCGCCGCACGCACTGTCGTGCTTGATCAAGAGGTTGACCTCATCGCCGGGCTGGACGAATCCGGCGACGCCGGCGACCTGGTCGATCGACAGCGAAATGGCCACCTGCCCTGAGGGGATCTGATCGGTGAACTTCTGCTGGACGATCGTCGGGTCGACGAACAGGCCGTTGATGATGATCTGGTTCTTCGCGATGTTGTTCTGCGCTTCGAGTCCGACCAGCGCATCCTGAGCATCGACCGGCACGAAGTTGTTGGGCCGCAGCTCCAGCGGGATCTGAGCGACGGCCATCATGTTGATCGCCTCGCTGGCTGGCGTGCCCTTCGGAATGTCCTGCACGGCGACGAGGACGTCGACCGACTGCTTCTCGGCCGCGATGTCGTCTTCGATGCCGCGGACATAGTTGAGCAGTGCCACGCCGGCGAAGATGCCGATCACGATGGCTCCGATAAGGATGAGCGTTCGACGGGAACTCACGGGTACCTCGTTTGAGTGGGGTAGACCTTCTGCGATCCCCTGTCGGAAGTCACTCCTCGTAGTTGAGGCTTCCGACCTGGGACCTTCGCCCGATCCGCGATGGGTCGCGAGGCGGACCCACCGTTCGTCGGCGACTCGGACACCTGTCTTGACCCTGAAGGCTGGAAAACCGCCCGAAAAACGCAGAGAGCGACGGCACCCGTGAGGGGTACCGCCGCTCTCTCTTCGTGAGATCGGTCAGATGCTCAGGTGGGCCTGATGGCCCAGAGGTCACTCCTCTTCGGCAGGAACCTCGGCCTCGACCTCGACCTCTTCTTCGACGTACTCGTACTCGTACTCGACGCCCTCTTCGCCCTCGGCGGTGGCCAGAGCCTCTTCACCGTGCTCGGCGTAGTACTCCTCCCAGGCCGCCTGGCCCTCAGAGGTCGACTCGCCACCGATGTAGTTGCCGTCGGAGTCGTAGGCGTGCTCGCCGAACGCTTCCTGGTACTCGGCGGCGACTTCGCCACCCTCGGCGGCCTGCTTGATCGACAGGCTGATGCGGCGACGCTGCAGGTCGAGATCGATGATCTTGACCCAGAGCTCTTCGCCCGGGGTGACGACCTGCTCGGGCAGATCGACATGGTGGGCCGACATCTCCGAGATGTGGACCAGACCCTCGATGCCCTCGCCGACCTGGACGAACGAACCGAACGGCACGAGCTTGGTGACCCGGCCGTAGACCAGCTCGCCGACGCGGTGACCGGAGGCGAACTCCTGCCACGGATCCTGCTGGGTGGCCTTCAGCGACAGGCTGATGCGCTCACGGTCGAGATCGACCTCGAGGACCTCGACGTCGATCTCGTCACCGACGGTGACGACCGACGACGGGTGGTCGACGTGCTTCCACGACAGCTCCGAGACGTGGACGAGACCGTCCATGCCGCCGAGATCGACGAACGCACCGAAGTTGACGACGCTGGACACGACGCCCTTGCGACGCTCGCCCGGCTTGAGGTTGTCGAGGAACGCGCCACGCTGTTCCTTCTGGGTCTCTTCGAGCCAGCTGCGACGCGACAACACGACGTTGTTGCGGTTCTTGTCGAGCTCGATGATCTTCGCCTCGATCTCCTTGCCGATGTAGGGCTGGAGGTCGCGGACACGACGGAGCTCGACGAGCGACGCCGGGAGGAAGCCACGCAGACCGATGTCGACGATCAGGCCGCCCTTGACGACCTCGATGACCTGGCCCTTGACCACGCCGTCGGCTTCCTTGAGTTCTTCGATCTTGCCCCAGGCACGTTCGTACTGGGCACGCTTCTTCGACAGGACGAGACGGCCGTCCTTGTCTTCCTTGGTGATGACGAGCGCTTCGATGCGCTCACCCATCGACACGACCTCGTTGGGGTCGACGTCGTTGCGGATGCTCAGCTCACGGCTCGGGATGACACCCTCGCTCTTGTAGCCGATGTCGAGGAGGACCTCGTCCTGATCGACTCGGACGACGGTGCCCTCGACGAGCTGTCCGTCCTCGACGAGGACCATGGTGGAGGTGTACGCCTCTTCGATGTCGACGCCGCCCAAGTCGGCGTCGATGATCTGGCGGGGGATGTAGTTGCCGTCGGAATCAAAGGTTCCGAACTCGGTGGCGGTATCAGTCATGAATTTTTCTCGGCGAATCGAGGTACCCGAGCGGTATCGGACCGCGCAGGTCTGTCAGAGAGACAGCCATACGAGGCTATCGGTGCCTGTGGACGAAGGCTCCCGAGTCAGGCGATCTCCGCAGTTCACTCGCAGCGGAGATCGCACCGCCCCATCGACGACCCGAGTCAGGCGATCTCCGCAGTTCCGATCTCGGTCTTTCGCCGCGCCACATAGTCCTCGAGCTCGGCTCGAACGGCGTCGTCGATCGCCGGGGGCTCGTACGCCGCGAGCAGCTCCTTCCACGCCGCGGTCGCCCGATCGATCACGCGGGTGCTCCCCTGCTCTTCCCACTGCTCGTAGTTGCTCCAGTCCGAGAGCTCCGGCGTGTGGAACTCGGTCTGGTAGCGGCTCATCGTGTGCGAGGACCCGAGGAAGTGACCGCCGGCGCCGACCTCGGCGATCGCGTCGATGACTTCGTCGGCATCGCTGAAGTCGATCGTCGGCTTGATCGCGTCGTACATCTGGATCAGGTCGGCGTCGAGCATCGCCTTCTCGAAACTCGTCGTCAGCCCGCCCTGCATCCAACCGTGGCCATGGTGGACGAAGTGCGCGCCGCCCATGTGGGCCGACATGATCGACATCATCGACTCATAGGCGGCCTGCGAGTCGACGGTGTTCGACGTGCTGCCCAACCACGTGCGGTACGGCATGTCGTAGAAGCGGGCCATCTCGCCGGCCGCGATCGCCCCGGTGACGACCTCGGGAACACCCATCGCCGGCGCGCCGGACTTCATGTCGACCGCCGCGATGAGCGAGCCGTAGAACAACGGCGCGCCCGGCACCTCCATCTGCAGGTACGCGGATACGCCCACCGTCTCGGCGTTGTGCTGGATGAGGCTGCCCGACGCGGTGATGGGCGACATCGCGCCCGACATCGCAACCGGCGACACGATCGTCGCCTGGCCCCGTCGAGCGAGCGCGATCGATCCGAGGAGCAGCGGCTCGTCGACCAGCAGCGGCGAGTTGACGTTGAGCACCGACATCGTGTGGGGCACGGCGTTGAGCTGGGCCTCGTCGATGCCGTAGCCGATCTTGATCATCTCCAGGCCATCGTCGACCCGCGTCGTACCGATGCCGTAGACGCGAAGGACCTTGTCGGAGAGGGTCAACCAGTCGAAGACCGAGTCGAGATGTCGGGTGTTGGCCGGCCGATCGATCGGCTCGACCGGGTGCCCGCCCATCACGTGCAGGCTCGGAATCATGTGCCCGAGCCGGAGCAGGTCCTGGAAGTCCTTGCCGGTACCGGGACGCCGACCCCGTTCCTGGTCGAGCACATTCGGTGCGCTCGACGCCGATCCCCAGACGATGGCATCGCCGCCGAAGTGCACGGTCTTGCCCGGGTCTCGCGCCGCCATGTCGAACGAGCTCGGCGCGAGCGACACGAAGTGCTCGACGACGGCAGGGTCGAACTTCACGTTGCCGGTCTCGCGGTCGACCCGGCAGCCGTTCGCCTCGAGCGTGTCGAACGCGGAGTGGGCGTGGAAGGTCAGCCCGATCTCAGAGAGGATGCGCATCGACAAGCGATGGACCTCCTGAACCTGCTCCTCTCCGAGCACCGTCGATGGCGCGAACTTGCGCCGCATCGGTCGGAAGATCTCCCGGGGCGCCGCGGCGAGTTTGGCAGCCGCCCCCCTACGCCGTTCGCCTCTGCGGACCATGCCCGCGAACCGTAGCTGAGGTGTCAGCTCGAGGGGACGAACAACAGGTTTGGCGCGACCCCCAACCCGGTCAGCGACTGGGCATCAGTGCGGGCAACGCAGCCGCTGGACCGCGAGTTCGGTCGTCGGCGAACGCTGGTGCCAACGACTGGCCCTCAATCTCCTCGAGCCTGACCGTCACCGCGTCGAACAGCCGCTCGAGGAACGCCGCCATCTGGGCGCGGGTCACGCCATCCGCGGGCGAGTAGGTCGTCGGGGACGTACCGGTCGTGATTCCCAACAGGTAGATGCAGAGGATGTCGTTGTGCGCGAACGATGTGACGGAGACATCCGTGAACGGCATCGCACCGGTCGGGCAATCGAACCCGAAGGCCCGCCACAGCCGAGCGATGAACGCCCCCATCTGCTCACGGGTCACGACATCGCCGGGTGAGTACGTCCCTGGACCGGTCCCCTTGGTCACGCCGAGATCGGCGATACAGCCGACGTCCCAATACGCGAAGGAGTTGACGTTGACGTCCACGAACGGCGATGGGGTGTCTGAGCATCGGTCGAACAGGCGCCAGAAGCGGGCCATGAACGCCGCCATCTGCTCACGGGTGACGAAGTCGTTCGGGCAGTAGGCAAGCAGTCCGCAACCGTTCGTGATACCTGCGTGCCACAAGAACGCGGTCGGCAAGAAGTAGAACGCATCACGGGGCACATCGGTGAACAACCCCCGGAGCTCGGCGACCAGGCCGTAGTTCACGGTTCCGGGGTCGACCGACACCACGAACGCGTTGTTGACCGCGGCGGGGACCGCTCCTCCGTGCCACTCCGAGAAGTAGTCGAGGAACTCACACTCGTAGTAGAGGAACCAATAGTCGGCGCCGGGCAGCGTCAACTCCCATCGGCCTGACGATGAGGTCGAGGCTGTCCCCACGGCGGTGAAGGTGAGGTCGCCAGCTTCGTAGGCATCGACGCAGAGATTGTCGATCGCGACACCGGTGATGTCATCGAGGACCACGCCACCGACCACACCCGTGGGTTGCTGGCCGGTCTCGAAGCCGTTCGGGCCCCACGCGAGGAGCCCCTCATCGGTGAGCAAGAGCCCGGTGACCTCGCCGAAGAACGAGAGCGGCTCGCCCTGCGGGATGAAGCTCGTCGTGTCGAAGATCTCGAGCGAGTTCGTGAACCCCTGCACGATGTAGGCGTACCCGTCGGCCACGACGGGAGCGGTCGCTCCCCAGAACTCGAGGTCGAGGTGGCCGAGCGCCTCACCATTCTCGGGATCGATGATTGCACCGTTCGACGCGTAGACCCGTCCGTCGAACACCGCGATCTGGACATGGAAGCCACGAATCGCGGTGGACAACGCCGGGGCTCCGGCCGTCACGCCGGTGGCGGAGACATCGAACCGATAGAACTGGTAGCCGGTGCTCTGGCTGTTGTATCCGACGATTCGGGTCGGGCTGACCGCGGCGAGACTCTGTGCACCGTGGCTGTCCGCCTCGATGTCGGGGAGCAACGCCCCGTCCTCGACGACGCCGACGCCGAAGGTCGAACTGAACCGCACATAGTCGAGCGTCACCGCGACGGCGTCGGGGTTGCCCGGAATCGGTTCGAGGGCGACCGCGCGCACCTCCTCGGGGTCGACGTTGTGCAAGCTCAGCGTCGCGGAAACGGTGAACGACGCACGGTCGATCTCGGCAACGGAGTTCGACCCGCTCAGCCCGACCCAGATCGTCGACCCGTCCTCGGACAGTGCAACCAGATCCGGCTCGCTCCCGACGAACACCGACGCCACGATCCGACCATCGGTCGGGTCGAACGAGACCAACCGGTTCGCGAAGCTCGGATCGGTGCTCGCCACGGTCGCATACACACGATTTCGGGCTGCGTCGTAAACCGCGTCGGTCACCTCGAGATCGGGCGCCGCCGCGAAGGTCCGCACACCACCGC
>CAZEML010000055.1:11272-21443 GCA_964513285.1 uncultured Candidatus Nemicrothrix sp. | reverse complement strand
CATGCAGCGCGGCCGCGAAGTCCTCCGCGGCGCCACGAGGCGCCGACGCCGATGACGGCGACGAGGAGGGGGCCGGTGCGAGGTCGATCTCGATCATGAAGTTGCTCCGTTGGTGTCCAGTCCCGCGGCGGCCAGGACCTTGGGGACATAGGCCTGGGTTTCGTCGAACGGGGGAATGCCGTCGTAGCGCTGCACTGCGCCCGGGCCGGCGTTGTAGGCCGCCAGCGCCAGCTCGAGCGAGCCGAAGCGACGGAGGTTCTGGGTGAGATAGCGAGCCGCACCGTCGATCGACGAGGCCGGGTCCCACGGGTCGACGCCCATCTCCGCAGCGGTGCCGGGCATGAACTGCATCAGGCCCTGCGCTCCGGCGTGGGAGACGGCGTTGGGGTCGAACGCCGACTCGGTCTTGGCGACCGCGGCGAGAATCGACGGCTGGATGCCGTGCTCGGCGCCGGCGGCGCGGAACAGATCGGCGTAGGGCACGTCGTCGGCGAGGGTGCCGTCATCATTGACCACCCGGCCGACGTAGACCGGGTCGACTCGCGGGGTGCCCTGGACGTTGACGTTCGCGGCGACCGGGCCCGACGCGTCGGTCGCTTCGCTCAGCTTGGTGCCGAAGATGAATGCGTCGGCCTCGTTGCCGAGCGACGCGCGGTTCACCCCGAAGCGGGCTTCGAGCTCGAGCACGCGGCTCGGAATCGGCATCGCGGGCGGATGGATGCTCACTCGCGATCACCTGCCCGGTTGCTGGCGGAGTCGTCGAGCTGCGCCTTCTCTTGGTTGGCACGGCGCTCGGCCTGTTCTTCGAGGTGGCGGTCTTCGAGCCGTTCCATGCCCTTCAGGCGTTGGGCGGCCTTGTTCCACTCCTTCCGGACCTCCTGGGCGGCACCCATGGCCGAGACCTCGGCGGCCTGGGCCGCACGGATCGCCGGTTCGGCCATCACCATCAAGGTCTCGAGGTGGGACCGAACGCGCGGTTCGGGGCTGCCTTCGAGGGCACGTTCGAGGGCCTCGGTCCGAGCCTTGACCTCGTCGGAGATCTCGGCCGCCTTCTTCAGACTCTGGGCGAGCTGGACCCGAGCCTGCTCCTCCTGGCGCTTGCGCAGGTCGAGGAGACGGCGGAGTCGCTGGGTGTTGCGGGTCATGCCGCCACCCCCAGGGTTCGCGCGAGTTCCGCCCACGTCTCGGCGTACGCGGTCGGTTCGTGGGTCCCTTGCTGCAAGAAGTTCAGGACCGCTTCTCGGCGAGCGATCGCCTCATCGGTGCGGGGGTTGCTACCCGAGACATACGCACCGACCTCGATCAGGTCGCGTGCCTCGTCGTAGGCGGCGAGCAGTTCGCGCAGTTTCCGGCCGAGCGCCTGCTGCTGGGGATCGGTCACCGCGGGGGCGACGCGAGACACCGACGCACCGACGTCGATGCTCGGGTAGTGGCCACGCTGGGCCAGGGCGCGGGTCAAGACGATGTGGCCGTCGAGGATGCTGCGGACGGTGTCGGCGACCGGGTCCTGCATGTCGTCGCCTTCGACGAGCACGGTGTAGAGGGCGGTGATGCTGCCGGTGACGCCGGAGCCGGCGCGCTCGAGCAGGCGGGGCAGGGCGCTCAGCACCGACGGCGGGTAGCCGCGGCTGGCGGGGAACTCGCCGGCGGCGAGGCCGATCTCGCGCTGGGCCATCGCGTAGCGGGTCACACTGTCGACGAGCAGGAGGACGTCCTTGCCCTGATCGCGGAACGCCTCCGCGATGCGGGTCGCGGAGCGGGCGGCGCAGAGCCGCATGAGCGGGGGTTCGTCGCTCGTCGCGACGACGACCACCGACTGCGCGAGCCCGTCGGGGCCGAGGTCGTCCTCGATGAACTCGCGGACCTCACGACCTCGCTCGCCGACGAGGCCGATCACGACGACATCGGCCGTCGTGTTCCGCACGATCATCGACAACAGGGTCGACTTGCCGACGCCGGAACCGGCGAAGATGCCGACCCGCTGGCCGCGGCCACAGGTGATGGCAGCATCGATCGCCCGGACACCGACCGGCATCGGCTCAGCGATGCGCTGCCGGCGGAGCGGGTGCGGGGGCTTCTCGTCGAGGTCGACGGCGAGGGTGCCGCGCAACGGGCCCTCCTCATCGAGCGGTTGACCGAGGGCATCGACGACTCGACCGAGCAGCGCGTCGCCCACCGGAAGCCGGGGCGGGCCGCCCGGGGCGAACGCCCGCTGGCCGACGCGCAGACCGTCGAGATCTCCGAGGGGGCTGGCGGTCACGACGTCCTCATGCAGCGAGACGACCAGACCCTTGGTCTGGGTCTCGCCCGTCTCGACCACCACGAGGTCGCCGACAGCGACGTCGAGCCCGGCGATCTCGAAGCCGCCGGAGAGCACACGGCGGATCACGCCGGCGCGCACGGGCGGCGCGGCGTCGAGGGCCTGCTGCCACCGAGAGGTCTGCACGGGATCGAGGAGGAGGGTCATGCGAGCACGTCCCTCACGCGCTGGAGGGCGGCGTCGATCGACAGGTCGGCGAGGCCCTCGCCGATCTCGGCGAACGCATCGCTGGGCCCGAGCTCCGCGTCGGCGACCAGGTCGAGGCCCGGGCGCTCGGGCAGCTGCCAGGCCGGATGGTCGGGATGGAGGCGGATACGAACCTGCTCGCCGGGGCGCCGGAGCCCGAACGCCCGGATGATGAGGTCCTCACCGGTCTCCAGGAGCGACAGGTCACCACCGACGATCGTCTCGGCGAGTTCTGCGGCGAGGGCGACGGCGAGCGCGGCGACACGGTCCTCGGCAACCTCGCTCGCGTTCTCTACCTGCAGGACGGCGGCCCGCATGCCGTCGAGCAGCGTCGCCATCGACTGTTGGGCAGCCTCGAGCCCCTCGGCGTGACCAGCCGCGAACCCTTCCTCGCGGCCGACGCGGAAGCCGTCGAGCCGTTCGGTCGCGTCCTGATCGTGCTTGGGGCCGATCTCGCTCAGGGGGACGATGGACGCCGAAGCGGACACCACCGCTCCCATACGGCCGCGGATCGTCGGGCTAGGCGATGAGGGCATCGTTGCCTCGACTGATCATGATGTCGCCCGCCTGCTCGAGCTGGTTGATGATGGCGACGACGGCCACCTGAGCGGCCTCGACGTCGGCGGCCCGGACCGGGCCGAGGAGTTCGATCTCTTCGACGAGGTTCTGCGCGGCGCGGCTGGACAGGTTGCCGGTGATCTTGCGCTGCACCTCGGGGCGGACACCCTTGAGCGCCATCGGGAGGGCCTTCGCGTCGATGTTGCGGAGCACGGTCTGGATCGCTCGATCGTCGAGCCCCACGATGTCCTCGAAGACGAAGAGGCGGCGTCGGACCTCACCGGCGAGCTCCTCGTCGTGCTGGGCGAGTGCTTCGAGCACCTCGCGCTCGGTCGCACGGTCGCTCCGGTTGAGCAGGGCGACGAGGGTGTTGATGCCGCCGACCCCGTACTGACGCTTGAAGGCATCGGGACCAATCCGCTCACGCAGACCCTCCTCGATTCGCTTCACGACCTCCGGGGTCGGGTCGCCGAGTTCGCCGATCCGGATCCCGACCTCCTGTTGATACTCGTCGGGGAGGTTCTGCAGGACCGCCGCCGCGATGTCGGGGTCGAGGAACGACAGCACGATCGCGGTCGTCTGGGGGTTCTCGCGCATCAGGATGCGGGAGAGATCCGGGGCGGGCACCGGCGCGAGCCAGGCGAAGGGTGGTTCGATGACGCCCTGGTCGACCAGGGCGAGGATCTCCTCGACCTTTTCCTCATCGACCGCGGCGGCGAGCAGTTCGCGGGCCTGATCGAGCCCGCCTCGGCAGAGGGCGACGTCCTGCTTGCGGGTCTCGCTGAACACTTCGACGATCTCAGAGACCGTGTCCTGCTCGACGACGTGGAGCGCGGCGATCTCGGTGACCACCTCGGACACCTCTTCGTCGCGGAGCTCCTTGAGAACCCGCGCGGCCTTGTCCTGGCCGAGGCTCAGCAGGAGGATGGCGGCCTTCTCGGGGCCGGTCAGCTCATGGATCTTGCTCATCGATCAACGGCTCCCATCAGGGTCAAGAGGGTCATGCTCGACTCACCGCCCGGCGGTCGGCGAGCCAGGTGCGCAGCAGTCGGGCGACCTCGTCGGGCTGGGAGTCGACGAGAGCTCGGAGCTCCTGCTCGGGGCTCATGGCGACCGGCTCGGCATCCGCGGTGGCGTCGGCGGACTCGTCTTCATCGGCTTCGGGCTCCTTCGCGGGCTCCGCCGCACGGGGCAGGACCGGGCGGGCCGAGCCGGCGGTGAGCGAGTTGGTCAAGGTGACGAGATCGAGCTCCTCGACCTCGCCGCGCTTGCCACCGCGGAAGACCTGGATGGCGCCGACGAGCACGATGATGAAGCCGAGGACGCCGAGGATGATCGTGGAGATCATGCTGCTCCCACCGGCGGGAGCACCGGTCGGCGCGTTCTCCAGTTCGGCAGCCAGGGTCTCGGCGACGGTCGTGTCGAAGGCCATGCGGCTGACGGCGAGGGTGTCACCGCGGGCGGCGTCGATGCCTGCGGCGCCGCTGACCAGGCTCTGGATCTCGGCGAGCTGGGCGTCGGTCACCGACGCTTCGTCGAGCAGGACCGCCACGTTCAAGCGGGTGATGTCACCACCCTGACGCTCGGTCGTCTCGATCGTGCTGTCGAACACGAAGCTCGTGCTGCGGTCATCGGAGTTGAAGGTCGAGTTCGACTGACCCGGAGTCCCGGCTTCTTCCTCGCCCTCACCGAGCACGCCGCCGTCGGTGCCCTCGGTCGAGTTGGTGGTGTACGACTCGCTGCTGGTCGTCTCTGAGCTCTTGAGCGGATCGGTGCCGTCGGGAACGGCCGAGGGGGTGTGGGTCTCCTGGACGACGCTCGAAGCGTCCCAGTCCATGACCGCGCTGACGGTCACCATCACCTTGCCGGGTCCGACCACGGCGGACAGCAGGCCGGTGATCTCGCTCGCGAGTTCCTGCTCGAACTCACGGGTCTGGTTCATCGCGCCGGTCGCGCCGGCCCGGTCGAAGGGCCCCTGACCGGGCGAGGCGAGCACGAGGCCGTTCTGGTCCGACACGGTGACCTCGTCGGCCCGCAGGCCTTCGACGGCTCCGGAGACGAGGTTGACGATCGTCTGGACCTGCTCGGGAGCGAGCGTGGCCGACGTCTGGACGAGCACCGAGGCCGACGCATGTACATCGTCGGCGCTGAACAGATCGTCCTCGGGCATGACGAGGTGCACGGTCGCGGCCTGCACCGCGTCCATGCTCCGGACCGTCTTGGCGAGCTCGCCTTCGAGTGCCCGCTGGTAGGCGACCCGCTGCTGGAACTGGGTCGACGTGATGCCCTGTTCGTCGAGGAGGCTGTAGCCCTCCGTGCCGCCCGGCAACGCGCCGGCCTGGCTGAGATCAAGGCGCAGCGAGTACACCGAGTCACGGGGCACGAGGACCGTGCGACCCTGATCGGTGAGCTCGTAGTCGACCCCCATCGCCGTGAGTTCGTCGGTGATGGCCGCCGCGTCAGCAGTCTCGAGGTCGGTGTACAGCGGCGCCATGTCGGTCGTCGAGGCCCAGCTCGAGAACACGTACATCGCGGCGACGACGGCGACGAAGATCGCCGCCATCGTGGCCTTCTGAGCGCTGTTGAAGCCGGCGGTGACCTCGCCGACCTTTCCGGAGATTCGTTCAAGCACGGCTCACCTCGCTGCATTCGCAGACCCGCCCACGTGTCACGTCAATCCACCTCATCGTCAGACCTGCATCCGCATGATGTCGTTGAAGGCCTCCACGGCCCGGTTGCGCACCGCGACGGTGACCTGGGTGGCCAGCTGCGCCTCGGTCGCGGCGACGAGATAGTCGGTGACCGACTCGAGTTCGCCGGTCGCCGCCTCGGCCGCGAATCCGTCGGCGGTGCCGTGCAGTTGGTCGAGCTCTTCCAGCGCCTTGCCGATCGACGAACCGAAGCCGGCCGCATCGGCCTTGTCGGTGCCGGAGATCCGGTTGGCGGTGGGGAAGGCGCCCTGGACGCCACCGATCGCAGGAATGTTCATCGGCCGATCTCCAACGCTCGCTGGTAGGAGTCACGGGCTCGCTCGAAGACGGTGACGTTCGCCTGGTAGGACCGCTGGGCGACGATCAGGTGCGTCATCTGCGTCTCGAGGTCCATGTCGGGACCGCGCACCAGGCCGTCCTCGTCGGCGAGGGGGTGAGTCGGGTCGTAGATGAGCCGCCCCTCTTCGTCGCCGAGGCGGATGCCCGAGACCCGAGCACCCGAACCGATGTTGTTGCCGCCGGCACCGGTCGACTCGGCGACGACCATCTTCTGCTGGAAGGCCGCCTCGTCGGTCGAGCGGATCGTGTTGACGTTGGCGACGTTGTCGGAGATGGCGTCGATCCACGTCTGGTAGACGTCCATGCCCGAGGCGCTCACGCCGAGGCTGCCGAACATGCTCATCAGCCCTGCCCCAGTGCGCTGCGGACAAGTCCGTACTTGTCGTTGAGGGCCCGAACGAGGAGCTCCTGGGTCAGGGCGGTCTCGGTGAGCGCCACCATCTCCTGGCCGAGGTTGACGTTGTTGCCGTTGGCCCGGGGCGCATCGTTGGTGGCGCTGATCGTCGGGGTCAGCTCGTTGGGCGTGCCGGACTCCATCGCGCGCTTGAGCGCGGACTCGAACTCGACCCGCTGGGCGATGAAGCCCGGGGTCTCGACGTTGGCGATGTTGTTCTCGTGGGCGGCACGGCGCGCGTCGAGGCCGTGCAGCGCAGCCTGGATGGCGCGGTTGGTGGGATCTCCGCCGCTGATCATCATCGGCGGGGCCCGTTCTCGTGGATCGCGACCACAGTGGACATGACGCAGTTCACCCTTGAGGGAGTACCGGCCGTCCTTGGCTGGTGGAGTGCGAGCGATCCGTGCTTGCGGGGTTCAGTCTCGGACAGTGACCAACTCAGATGAGAGAAGCCACCAATTCCGGGCCGAAAGACCCAGTTTCAGTACCGTCAGCCACAGAGCGTGGCGTCACATGCTCCGATCGAAGGAGCTCGGCGCCCGCCGGTGACCGGCGTTTCCGTTGCGCCGCCGCAGGTCGGCGATCTCGCCGGCGACCCGCACGCGCTGGCCTTCGGCGCGCTCGTGCAGTGCCCGGAGGCGAGCGAACAGCTCGTTGGCCCGGGGGCCGTCCGCCGGTTGCAGATCGCCTCGCAGTTCAGGGACGTCGAGCTCGAGGGCGGCCGGATCCGCCGCCTGCAGACCCGCTTCGAGGGCGTCGAGGTACTCCTCGATCTCGTCGAGCACCGCCGAGGACCTCACGATGCGGTCCCGGCCGGAGTGGCGAGCTCGATGTAGGCCTGACGCCACGCCTCGGTGAGGTCGGCGACCATGCGGCTCGCTTCGGTGAGGGCGGCCCGGTCGGAGTTGATGTTGGCCTTGACCAGCAGCTCCAACAGGTACTCGTACAGCGCGAGGAGACCCTCGCCGGATTCCCAGACGTCGGGACGCACCGCGTAGGCGAGCTCCTCGATGATCTCCTGGGCGTGGACCAGGCAGCTGTGGCGACGCTCGGCGTCACCGTCGACGATCGCCGCGGCGGCGTCGGCGAGGTCGCGGCCCAGCCGCTCGTACAACATGACGAGAAGCCGTTCGGGCGAGACGGTCTTGCCGTCACTCTGGAACTTCTTGAGTTGTTCTGCTCTGCGCATGGGTGGCTGGCTGCTCTCTCAGATCATCCCGTCGACCCGGACGGGAGGTTGGCGATCTGGCCGGCGAGCCAGGTGCTTTGGGCGTTGAGTTGGGCGAGGTTGGCTTCGAGGCGGGTGTAGCTGGCTCGAAGGGTCTGTTCCCGGATCTCGAGGCGCCGATCCCACGCCGAGATCGAGTCCGCGAGGTCGTCGACCCGCGTGTTCTCGGCGTCTTCGGCGCTCCGGAGGTACCCGGTGCCGAAGGCGGTGGCGTCATCGACCTCGTCGAGGAGCCGGCCGATCATGCTGTCGTCGTCGCTGCCGAAGGGGACCGAGTAGATCCGTTCCACAGCGTCGGGATCGGCGTCGTAGGCGGCGGTGAAGACCGACTTGTCGAACTCGAAGGTCCCGTCGTTGGCGATCGTCACACCGGTGAGACCGACCGAGCCGAGCGAGGCGCCGTCGACCGGATTGATGATCGCGGAGGTGATCTCGTCGAGGGCCCGCCGAATCGTGCTGTTGCCGGTGAGCAACGAGGCCGTCTCGGTTTCGCTGTCGTACGCCGACGACTGCTGAAGGCCACTGATGACGTTGTTGATCGCGTTGACGAGGGTCTCGACGCGGTTGGCGAGCCCACCGCTGTCGCGCTGGACGTTGATGTCGACCGTGCCGGTCGGCACACCGGTCAAGGTGACGTCGACGCCCGGCAGCAGGTCCTCGAACGAGTCGTCCGACGACGTGACCGTGTAGGGCGTGGTGCCCTCGATCTGGATCTGGGCGTCCTGGCCGCTCGACAAGGTGGTGAAGCCCGACGCAAGCCCGGTGAACTGGGCGAGGTCGAGGCCGATCGCCGACGACGCACCGGTCTCGGTGGCCGACAGCTGCAGTCGGTACTGGCCCTCGGCAACCTGCACGATCGCCGCGTTCGTCTCCCGACTCCCGGCACTGTTGATCGCGGTGACGACCTCGCTCAAGGTCCCGTTGCCGAAGGACACCTGCTCGACGTCGGCGGTGCCTTCGTCGAGGCCACCCGACAGGGTCGCCTCGATCGTGCCGGTACCGGCGTCGAGGGTGACGACGGTGCCGGCATCGGTGTTGGTGATGGTCGTGTCGGTGCCGTTGACCGACACGATCCCGTCCGTTCCGGTGATGGCCGAAGCGTCGACCGTCAGGCCGAGATCGGTGACGGCGGTTCCGCCGGTCACCTGCAGCGTCGCCGCGCTGCCTTCTCGAACCGTGGCGAACTCCAGCTGATCCACCGGGTTGACCGAGACCGTGAGATCGTCGTCCAGGCCGACCACGTCGTCGAACGACGTGCGAACGGCGGCGGCGAGATCATCACGGGTCTCGTACGTTCCGTGCTCGAGGGTGAGGGTGTGTGCGACCCCGTTGACCGAAATCTCCAGGGTGTCGTTGCTGCCGTCGATCGTGACGTTCTCGCCGAGCTCGGTGTCACCGGGTTTGACCGCGGCGACCGAGGCCTGGGTGACCTCGAAGGTCTGCGCGCCGACCGCGAGGCCGGTGCCGTCCAGGTCGCTGAATCCGAGTGGGCTGAAGTCACGGGCCGAGAAGATGCTCCCGCCGGCGGCGATCACGTCGTCGAGCGAACTCATCGTGTCGGTCGAGTAGACCGTCTCGGCGGAGGCTCGCTGGAGCACCGTGAACGACAGTGCGCCGGTGATCGTGCCGCTGGAGGTGGAGACCTCGACGAGATCGTCCGAGCTGGTGGCGGTGATCGCCGCCCAGTCGTCGGGCAACTCCAAGGCCTCGCCGGCGGAACGAACTGCGTCGTACCGACCCCGAAGGTCGGCGAACGCTGCCGCCCGGGCCTCCGCACTCGCCTGCTGCACGAGCAGCTGGTTCTGCGGGATCCGGTCGGCGGCGAGGAGCTGATCGATGATCTCGGTGGTTTGTAGACCGGTGATCAGTCCGTCGACGCTGGTCATGTCCTCGTTCCGTACTTCGTTGGCGTTCCCTCACCCTGGGGCGGGCGACCCGGAGGCCGCCCACCCCGTGGGTGGGATGGATTGCCCGCTCGCCTGAAGCGATTGGGCGGTCCTGCCGAATGGCAGGGTGTGCAGCGCCGCCGAATGGCGGCGATGAATCAGCCGAGGAGCCGCAGCACCGACTGCGGGACCTGGTTGGCCTGACCGAGCATGGCGGTACCGGCCTGCTGCAGAATCTGCGAGCGGGTGAACTCGACCATCTGCGCCGCGACGTCGGTGTCACGGATCCGGGATTCGGAAGCAGCCAGGTTCTCGCTGGTGACCTGCAGGTTCGAGATGGTGCTCTCGAAGCGGTTCTGCACAGCACCGAGCTCACCACGAGCGGTGGAGATGCTCTCGATGGCGCTGTCGATCGTGTCGATCGCACCAGCGGCGTCGGTGCTCAGGTCGAGAGCAGCGAGGCTCAGACCCGAAGCGCTGACAGCGCCGATGGCGACGGTGATCTGGTCGTCGCTGGTGTTGTTGGCGCCGACCTGGAAGGTGCCACCG
>CAZEML010000055.1:0-11172 GCA_964513285.1 uncultured Candidatus Nemicrothrix sp. | reverse complement strand
CGTTGCCGGTACCGATGACGACCGAGTCGTCCGCGTCGTAACCGGTGGCGGTCGCCGAGGAGACGCCGTAGCTGCCGTTGAGGAGCTTGGTGTCACCGAAGCTGGTGGTGTTGCCGATGCGGTCGATCTCGGTGCGGAGCTGCGAAAGCTCTTCCTGAGCGGCCGTACGGGCGGTGGCGTCGTTGGCGCCGGAGTTCGAAGCCTGGACGGCGAGGTCCCGCATACGGTTCAGCATCGAGTGGACCTCGTTGAGGCCACCTTCCGCCGTCTGGACGACGCTGATGCCGTCCTGCGCGTTGCGAGTCGCCTGACGAAGACCCGAGGTCTGCGCCCGCAGCTTCTGGCTGATGACAAGACCCGAGGCGTCGTCGGCGGCACGGTTGATCCGCAGACCGCTCGACAGCTTCTCGATGGACTTGCCCATCGCGGTGGCGCTGGTGCTCAGGTTGCGCTGAGCATTGAACGCCATGATGTTGTTGTTGATACGCATTCCTCGTGTCCTCCGTGACGTGAGGGGTATTCGACGGACCCGGGGGTAGGTCCGGCGCGTCGGCGGATTACCGACACGGGAAGAAATCGGCGGATCAGGAACGACCGATGAGCGTGCCCGGCGCCGTAGCGACCGAGGGCATCGGGGTTAGGGCCATGGGACGCGCGGGGCGGTGACCAAGGTCATACGCCAGGGGTCTCTGCATCGGTCAAGAGGCCCAGAACGCGAAACGGCCGGCCCCAGCGGCGGGTGCCGGGGCCGGCCGGAGGCCCGTCAAGGCGGGCGACGAACCTCGAAGACAGAGAGTAGTGAAACCCGGTGCGTACGGTGAGGATGGTCGGGTTTACACCACGGCGGGCACGGTGGGTGCCGGGTTCACCCACCCCTGGTCATGTCAGCCACGGGCCAACGCGCGACGAGACACGTGCTCGAACACGTGTCGCTTCACATGCTGCGAGCGAACTCGCAGACACCGCGACCCCGACGATGCGACCGACAATCTGCGGGCGGAGCCCGCAGCGAGTGATCTGCGGGCGGAGCCCGCAGCGAGTCACTGCATGACGAAGGTGGTGAGCAGGACGCGGACGACCATCTCGTCGTTGAACGCTTCGCGGATGCGGGTCGAGAGCTCTTCGCGGATCACGGTCTTGGAGCCGGGTTCGCGCAGGGTCTCGAACGACTGATCCGAGAGGTAGTCGATGGCGGCGTCGATCGCTCGGGGCGCTTCGGGTTCGACGACCTCGACCGCCACGCCTTCCTCGAGGACCAGGGCGATCCCGACCCGCAGGTAGCGGTTGGCGTCGGTGTCGGAGAGGTTCACGACGATCTCTTCCATGGGAAAGATGAGACCTTCGACGACTTCGACCTCTCGCTCGACGGCGGGCGCGGCCGCCTCACCCTCGACGGGTGCCGGGGCGGGAGCGGGAGCCAGCACGAAGCGGTAGACGAGGATCGCACCGACGACGCCGCCGATGATCTTCATCTTGCCGCCGCCCTTCTCCTCTTCTTCTTCGTCGCCCTTTTTCTTCTTCTTGGCCATGGCCCTTCTCCTTCAGATCTCGAACAGCCGGTCCCTCAGGGACCCTGGAACACGGGGTTGTCGAACTCGACGATGTCGGGGTCGGCGGTCTCGCCGATGCCCGGTTCACCGGCGCCGGTACCGTCACCGGCGTCTGCGTCTGCGTCGCCGGTGGCGTCGCCCTCCCCCACCTCACGAGCGACGCCGTCGAGCTGGCCGGGGGCGTCGGGGAACGCTTCGTCGGACATCGCGATGTCGTCGACGAGCGGGACGTCACTGACGATGGCGTTGTCGGCGGAGACCAGCACGACGATCTCGGTGCGCCGGTTCTGGGCACGCCCTTCGGCGGTGTCGTTGGGGGCCCGCGGGCGGGTGTCGGCGTGCCCGACAGCGGACAGGCGCGGGGCAGCGAGGCCGTAGCTCTCGTTCAGTTCGCGAAGCGCAGCGGTCGCTCGCGCGGCGGACAGTTCCCAGTTGGTCGGCCAGACGCTTCCGGTCGTCGGGACCGAGTCGGTGTGGCCCTCGACCAGGATCTGGTTGTCGAGCCCGGCGAGCACCTCGGCGACCGCGCCGAGCGCCGGCGCGGCGTCCTCGTCGATCCGGGCGGAGCCGGACGGGAACAGCAAGGTCTCGTCGAGGGTGATCACTACGCCGCGGGGATCGGTCTCGACCTGGAACAGCTCGAGGTCGACCTCGGCCGCCGCGAGTGCGGCCTCGACCGCCTCCCGCAGCTCCTCGACCTCGTCGGGGGTGATCTGCTGATCGGCAGCGAGCTCTTCGAGCAGCTCTTCGATCTCGTTGGAGACATCAGACGGCACGACCGCCAGCTGACCGGCGTTCTCGTTGATCCCGAGACCCTCGTCGAGGAACCCGGTGCCCTCGGGCACCGCAGGGCTCGAGAAGGAGAACGCCTGCTCCACGCCGTACTTGAACTCGGCGAACTTCTTCTCGTCGAGCAGGGAGAAGGCGTACAGCAGCACGAAGAAGGCGAGGAGGAGCGTCATGGCGTCGGCGTAGCTGTCCAGCCACGCCTTGGACGGCCCGTCATCCTCTTCGGGCGGCGGTGCCTTCTTCTCTTTACGCACTGGCCGCGTCGCCTTCGGCGCGATCGCCCGGCGGCAGGTAGGCGGCCAGCTTGCCTGCGATGGAGCGCGGGTTGGCGCCAGCCTGGATGGACAGGATGCCTTCGACGAGCAGTTCGCGGTAGGCGACCTCGATCGTGGAGGCTCGCTTCAGCTTCATCGACACCGGGGTGTAGATGTAGTTGGCGAGGAACACACCCCAGAGCGTCGTCGAGAAGGCCACGGCGAGCGCCGGGCCGAGCGCACTGGGGTCGCTCAGGTTGTTGAGCATGTCGATCAGGCCGATCACCGTGCCGGCCACGCCGAACGCCGGCGCGTAACCGGCGGCGTTGCCCCAGAAGGCGGCGCCCTGCTTGTGGCGGACCTTCATCTGCTCGACCTCGAGCTCGATCGTCTCGCGGAGCTCCTCGGGGTCCATGCCGTCGACGGCCATCATCAGGCCCTGCTTCAAGAACTCGTCCTCGACCTCGCTCAGCGAACCCTCGAGGGCGAGCAAGCCCTCACGACGGGCGACGTCGGCGAACTCGACGAGCTGCTCGATCGCGCCGGCGGAGTCCGGCGGCGCACCGCTGGTGAACGCCTTCACCAACGCCTTGAGACCGTTCACGATGTCGGGGATCGTCACCGACGCGAACGTCGCGCCGAGGCCACCGAACAGCACGAGCATGATCGACCCGGGGTCGCCGAAGAAGATGCCCACCGGATCCATGCCGGCCATGAACATCGCACCGAAGGTGACGGCCAGCGACAACAGCAGGCCAACGATCGTCATCGGATCCATGTCAGTTCTCCCCGTCCTCGCCGACGGCTCCGCCGTCGGTGTCCTCGCCGACGGCTCCGCCGTCGGTGTCCTCGCCGGCGCATTCGGCGTCGGTGCTCTCGCCTGACTCGTCGGACGCGACCGAGAGCTCCGGCATGTGGTCGCTGATCACGTGGAGTTCAGCGACATGGTCTTCGGTCGCTCGCTCGACGACGCGGGCCCGGAAGCTGATGACGCGATCGATGACGTCCTCGACGGGCTCCCGGACGATGTAGCGGGTGCCGTCGATCAGGGTCAGGACGGTGTCCGGCGTCTCCTCGATGCGCTCGATGAGATCCGTGTTGAGAGCGAATGCCTGGCTGTTCAGCCGCGTGAGTTGGATCACGTCGCGTCCTTCCGGTGGCGAACGGCCTGCTGCCGTTCGCTTCGGAAGTCTCGGCACCCCCCGACCTCACATGAGAGAGAGCAGGTGATCAGACCGGCGGCGGAATGTCACATCCGACTGAACGTGGGTCAGACGACCCAGTTGCGCCAGGCCGGGCGACCCAGCGCCTAGCGGATGAAGTCGAGGAGCGACTGGCTCAGCAGTCGACCCGAGATGTTCAACGCCGCGGTGTAGGCCGCTTCTTGGGACTTCAGTTCGAGGATGGCCTCGGTCAGATCGACGTCCTCGGTGCGGCTGAGCGACGACTGCAGATCGGTGGTGGTGTCGAGGTTTCGGGCCTCGAGCTTCTCGATCGAGGCGAGCCGTGCGCCGAGCGTCGCCTGGGCGGAGTGCAACCGCGTCTGCGAGTTCGAGATGCTGTCGAGCGCGTCCTGGACCTCGACTCCGGCGTCGACGTCATCGGCGATCTGGCGCACCATCTCGACGATGTTGCCGTTCATCGGATCGCCCGGATTGTCGGTGCCGAACGCATCCGGTCCGGTGACGTTCACCTGGAACTTCGAACCGCTCGAGATCGTGCGTTCCACGATTCCGGCGTCACCGAGATAGGTGCCGGTGTCGTCGTAGGCCTGATCGCCACCAGCGGTGCCACCGAAGAGCGGCCGACCCAGATGGTCGGAGTTCATCAACCCGACGAGCTCGTCCGCGACGGCACGAAGCTCCGTCGAGATCGCGGTCCGGGCGGCCGGGCTGAGCGAACCGTTGTCCGCTTGGATGGTGAGTTCCTGGACTCGGCTGAGGCGGTTGTCGACCGCCTCGAGACCGGTGTCGGCGGCGCCGAGCCAGTTCTTGGCGTCGGAGAGGTTGCGCTCGTATTGGCCGTAGGTCCGCAGCGAACGTCGGTAGCGCAACGACTCGAGTGCGGCCGAGGGGGCGTCGGAGGCCCGTTCCATCGTCCGGCCGGACGCGACCTGCCGCTGGATGTCGGCGAGGCGGATGCTGACCTGGGAGAGGTCGGTCCGCATCGCCGAGAGGCTGGACTGCTGGGTGATTCGTGACATCGCTCAGTCCCCTATCGGCCGACCAGGCCCAGGCGGTTGACGAGCACGTCGAGCATCTCGTCGACCGCGTTGATGACCCGAGCCGAGGCCTCGTAGGCCCGCTGGGCGGCGACCATGTCGATCATCTCCTCGTCGAGGTTGACCGAGCGGGCCGACAGTCGAGCCTCGTCGACCCGTTGCAGCACACTGGCCTGGGCGGTCGAACGCGCTCGGACCGAGGCGACGATCACACCGAGCCCACCGACGAGTTCGGCGTACTGATCGGCGGAGCCGCCGTCCTCGTCGCGCAGCGCGGCGATCGCCTGCGCGGCGCTGGCGTCGAGTTCGCCGGCGCCGACCGCGGCCGCGGAGATGCGGCGAGGCTGGCCGTCGACATCGGCGGACAGCGCGATCGTGGCGGCGGTCGTGCCGGTCGGTTCGAAGAAGTTCCACCCGGTGTTGAGATCGAGATCCTGCGACGCCGTGTGGATGGCGTTGACGCCGTTGACGAAGTTCTCTGCGATCGCGTCGAGATCGCGGATCGCGTCGGGGATCTCGGAGTTGGCCATGGTGAGGAGGCCCGCGGCCTCACCACCGCTCGGGGTGACCTCGCCGCCACCGACCCACTGGAACGACAGCCGCTGCACGCCGACGTCGGCGAGGCCGGCGTCGACCGCGGTCGTGGCTTCCATGCGAACGGTGCGGTCCGAGTGCACCAGCGTGCTGCCGCCGACGTAGACGTCGACGGTGCCGTCGTCCTTGTTCACGACGCGTGCGCCGACCAGATCGGCGAGCTCGCCGAGCGCGACATCGCGCTGGTCGAGCAGATCGTTCGGCGTCGCGTTGGAGAGCACAAGGGGACGGATCGCGTCGTTGAGCCCGGCGACCTCGGTCGCCAGGACGTTGACCCGCTCGGCGATGGTGCCCGCCTCACCGACCGCGGTCGCGTGGAGGGCGCGGATCTGTTCGTCCATGAAGGTGAACTGACCGGCGGTGGCCTTGGCCTGTTCGAGCGCCGCGCTGCGCTGGGGAATCTCTCCCGGATAGTTGGCGACCTCGTCGAAGGCCGACCAGAAGGCGTCCATGCTGGCGGCGAGACCGTCATCGGACGGCTCGGTGTGGACCAGTTCGATGCGCTCGAAGTACTTCGCCTGCAACGAGAGTTGCGACGACGCCGACCGCTCATCGAGCGACCGCACCTCGAGGAACTCGTCCCGGTAGCGGCTGATGCCCGCGACATCGACGCCGTCGCCCGAGATCAGGCCATCGCTGAAGAGGGCGGGGATCGGGCCGTTGCCGCCCGAGGCGAGGTCCACCCGCTGGCGGGAGTAGCCCTCGGTGCCGACGTTGGCGATGTTGTGCCCGATCGTGTCGAGCCGGTGCCGTTGGGCCAACAGTCCAGAAAGAGCGGACTGCAGCGCCGAGATGTTGCTCATCGCGACCTCCCGGGAGGTGTCACAGGGATCGGTCGACGAGTCGGCGCTCGGCCGATCCACGCACGACCGAGCCACTCGAGTCGTAACCGCCGTCGCCCTGATCGCCGAACACGACGGCGGAGAGCGACTTGGTCAGATCGAGGCCTCGCTGCAGCTGAGCCCGCCCGTTCAACGAGACCGAGGTGATCTCCGAGGCGAGTTCGAGGAAGGCGGCCCGGTGCTCGTCGAGCATCGGTCCGTAGGGTTCGGGGGCGACATCGACGAGCGTCTGCAGCGACGGGTTCGCACCGAGTCCGAGAGCGAGACCGAGATCTTGGGTGATCTCGACACGAGCCGCTTCGACTTCGGCGACAGCTCGCATCACGTCTTCCACGTCGTTGACCGCGAACGTGAGCATCCAGTCATCGGTGCCGGCGAGGATCAACTCTTGCACCTTGAGGTGGTAGCGCACGCGCTCGAGCAGGCGACGCTGCTGCCAGAGGACCCTGGTGAGGGTCTGCAACAGCTCATCGACGTTCAACGCGGAAGACATTGATGAAAGGTTCGGCAGTTCGTCGTGGGACATGAGGGAGAAAAGGCAACCTTCTGAGACAAGGGTCCCGCTTTCGCCCTCACCCGACGTGGTTTCGGCAGAACTCGATTCAGCTGCACAACCGCAGCGGAGACCGGTTCAGCCGAACCGAATCACGAGGAGAAGGCTCCGAGGCGCTGATCGTGGGTGCTGTCGGCGGCGATGGCGTCGGCGTACTCACGGCGACTGCGGTCCCGGCGGCGCACCGGCGTGTCCGTCGGCTGCTGCTCGTCGTACTGAGCGGCGAGGCCTTCCCGCATACGACGCAGAGCGTCGTCCTTGATCTGGGAGATGCGGGACTGGGTCACGCCGAGCAGCGCACCGAGTTCGTCCATCGGACGGCCTTCGAGGAAGTAGCCGACGACGACGATGCGATGGCGCTCGGGGAGGAGATGCACCGCGGAGCGGACGTAGGCCTGGAGCTCGCGCTCTTCGAGGTTCTCGATGGGATCCTCGGCGCCGTGATCGGCGACCATGTCGCCGAGCGTGGCGGCGCCGTCGGTCGACGGGATCGGACGGTCGAGGGCGAGAACGACGCCACGACGGACCTTGGCCCGCAGGTCGGAGAGCTCCTTGAGCGTCATCTTCGCGGCGCTGGCCACGGTCTGGCTGTCGGGGCTCGACTCGCCCTGCTCGAGGAGGTTCTGCTCGACGGCGGCGAGCTCACGGGCCTTGGCCCGGGCCGAGCGGGGCAGCCAGTCGTCTCGACGGACCACGTCGAGGATGGCGCCTTCGATCCGGCGACCGGCGAAGGTCGAGAAGGCGACCCCCCGGTCCTCGTCGAAGCGTCCGGCCGACTCGACGAGGGCCAGCATGCCGGCCTGCACCAGGTCGTCTCGTTCGTAGTGGTTGGGGAGGCCTGCACTCATTCGAGTGACGATGTGCTCCACCAGAGCCACATTCCGTTCGATCCTGTTTCGGACTTCTTCGTTCATGATCCCGCCTTAGGTATTTGCGAAGGTCATCGGCCGCCGGTCACTCCGGCTTTCGCCAGATGATCCGGACGGCCCCCCTGATTGAGCCGCTTCGCCCCCTCGAGAAGAGACGAAGGCAACTCGGTGGCGTCCACGTGCACCGAGGTGCGTGCGTACGCCAGACCGGCATGACGCTCTCGGGCGGCGGTGAGCAGGGCTCGTTCCGCCTGAGAACCCGTACCGAGGTCGAAGTCAGGGCCGACCATCACTACGTCGATCGGTGCAAACGGCAAGGTCTTGAGGTGATCGACGGTTTCTCGTCGATCAGCGATCACGAGGAACCCGGCCTGATGGAGCTTCTCGACGTTGTCGACCGCCCGGTGATCGGGGGTGGTCGGGAAGTCCGGAGGCAGCACCAGACCGACGCGACCGGCGACGCCGGCTGCCGTCGCGCGCTGGATCATGTCGGTGGCGGCCGCCGGATGCGACAGGGCCGTCACCGATGCGGAGATCAGGGGTCGGGCGCCACTGTCGGCGAGGGCGAGGACCGCACGGTTGAAGGTGGTGCGGAGGCTGGCGAGGTGTTCGAAGATCCCGACCCGGCTGCCGGGGTCCGAGGATTCGAACACGATGCCGATCGGGGTCTGGTGGTCGTCGGCGACGACTTCGATCGGGCGCTTCGGTGCCCGGCGTGGGGCCTCGAGACTCCGGATCGTGACGGTGCCGGCGCCACCGGCGCGGGCATCACGTCGGGCCAGCGCGGCGAGGGTGACGAGTGCCGGACCGTCGGTCACGGGCCCGGTGGCACCGCCGATCGAGATCTCGGGGCGAAGCATCCCGCCTTCCCACGGCATCGGGGCGGAGATCTCCTCGAGCAGGCGTTCGGTGAGCCACTGGTTGCTCTGATCGCCGAGGAGGTCGCGGCGCACGATCGCAATCGTCGTCGGCGACTCGAGGAAGAAGAGCGGGCTGAACGAGCCGCCCATCGGGTACGACCACGAATGCCCCTCGAGGCGATGGATGACCATGCTCATCAGGGCATTGGCGCTTCGTTCGTCACCTCGCCGGAGGCGAGAGGCGGCGCCGTGCACGTCGACCATCAACACACCGACGCGGCCGGTGAGGCTGGCCATCGCCTGGTCGTCTCGCACCACCATCGGAAGGGCGGAGCCGAGGGCGAGGCCGGTGCGCTCGTCGAAGTGTTCATCGACTTCGGGTTCGGGGGTCAGCGGGTTGCGGCGCAGGGCGACGGCGATGGCGGCCGCACCCGCCACGCCGAGCCCGATCGAGGCGACCGGGTGGGCGAGGAGCAGGGCCACGCCGATCAACAGGGTGCCGACGAACTGGAGGACGTGGGCGGCGGAGACCCGCGGGGGACGGCCGGCGTCGACGATCGCGGCGCGACGAAGAGCGGCGCTGATGTCCCCCTGCTTCGTCCCGGCGATGTCCACGGCTGTCACCTTCCGGGGGCCACGGCGGCCCCTCGTCAGGGATCAGTTACGGACGGCATCTCGTGTGCATCAGTCCGGCCCACGTCGAAGGGTCGAGGGAACCATCAAACAGGTCCGCTCGGACCATGACCGGTGGGATCAGGCCCAGCGACCCAGTCAGCTGCGGGATCCGGCGACCGGACCTCGCCGCGAGCTACTTCTCGGGCTTGGGAAGCGAGCCGAAGTCGATCGAGCGAACGTCGGCGGCCTGGCGGTTGGACTCGAGGATCTCGGCCGCGACCTCTTCGCGGTGAACCGTGACGCTCCGGGGTGCTTCGACCCCGATCCGAACCTGATCGCCTCGGATGTCGAGAACCCGCACGATGATGTCGGAACCGATCACGATCGATTGGTTGGCACGGCGGCTCAAGACGAGCAACGAGTCTCCTCGGGGCTAGCCCGCGACGGGTTCGCGGGTGGAGTGCTGAGAATCGGACAGGACGACCTGACGGCCGACACCGGTCCGGTGGTTGATCACCAACGGACCCAGGAGGTTCGCGGTGACCGAGGCGATACCGCCCTCCTCAGTGTGCCGGATGGTGACGAGCGCCAGCACGTCGGCGTCGGCAGGATCGTCGAGCTCGAGCGCGGCGACGTCGCCGTCGGGGAGTTCGATGTCGTAGTCGGGGAAGAAGCGGAAGGCCGAGATCACGAGGAAGGCGAGGTCGCGATCGTTGGTCGACTGGAGCCATTGCCAGCCCTCGGCGTCGTCGACGGGGAGGCGCACGAACTGGTCGGCGTCGGGGAACCCGAGCAGGCCGCCGTCGATCCGGATCAGTTGGTCCTCGGTCGCATCGAGCGTTCCGAAGCGTGAGCTCGCGACCTGCATGGCCGCCAGATTACCGCTCATCGTTGCCTCCATCGTCGGACCCACCGGCGGGGACGGTCGCGTTCGACCCGGTCGCGGCGGCGAACGGGTCGGATCCGGCCGCGGCGCCGTCGGTCATCTCGTCGGCCTTCTTCCGAGCTTCGATCACCGCACCCTGCACGGTCGCGACGGCGGCCTGGCCCTGGTAGCTGTCGAACAGGGAGCCGACCATGCCGATGATTCCGGTCGTCAGGAACAGCGCGATCGCAATTCGGGTCGCGGCGGTGGTCATGGTGATCGTGCCGTCGAAGGACGCGGAGATGATCGGGATCGACAGGGCCCCGGTGAGCAGGAATGCCCACCCCTGGCGAGCTCGCTTGCGCTGCTTCATGGCGCGGCGCTGCATGCCGTCGACGACCGCTTCGATCGTCGACCGTTCGGACGTGGTGAGCTCAGCCACGACGACGCCGATCCAGCCAGACAGCCGCGAGGAGTTCGGGGGACGCCGGTCGGCCTTCGACCGAGCCGACGGGGATGTCGAGGTCAAGCAAGGCGAGCGGGTCGATGGTGTCGTCGGTCTGCGCGAGTTCGATGGCGTCGACGCCGCCCAGGCGAAGGGCGACCCGGCCGACCTGCTCGGGCAGACGCCACGCCTCGGCGATCAGGCGGGTCTGGGCAGGACGGAGTGCGTCGAGGGCTTCACCGACCCAGTCGAGGCTCGGCTTGTCGATCGAGTCGTCGATGATGACGGGGACGACCCCTTCGCGCTTCGCCCAGCGAGGGGCACGCGACTGGAGATCGCCGAGGTCGTCGATCGCGAGCCATGTCGGGATGTCGTCGTGATGGCGGCGGGTGACGACGGCGACCTCGTTGCCCCAGAGTCCGAGCCGATGGCCGAGATCCTGCACGAGCGGGAGGGCGGTCGAGGCGTCGCCGATGTAGACGACGATGCCCTGCTGGGGCATCTGCGGGATCGCGGTCATCGTCTCGATCCGCTCGAGCACGGCCCACAGCAGATCGGTGCGGGGCTGGCGCGGCTCTTCGAAGATCGATGCGCCGCGGGGCGCGTCCTCGAGCGCCACGGCGGCCGAGGTGGCCGGCATGACCGACGCGGCGACGGCCGGTGCGGCGGCGGGGAGCACCGCAGCGACCGCTTCGGTGATCGCCGCGGCGGAGGG
>CAZEML010000054.1:0-21778 GCA_964513285.1 uncultured Candidatus Nemicrothrix sp. | reverse complement strand
CAGCCCGACGCGCTCCAGGGCCTTGAGGGACAGGTCGTCATCGATCATCGAGATTCCGAGCAGCTCACGCAGGAAGTCGTCGATCATCACCTCGTCGGCGGTGAGATCCGGGGGCAGCAGGGGCGACGGCGGATCCTCGGACGTCGCCGCTTCGCCGTCGGTGCCGTCGACGGACGGCTCGGTGTCGGACTCGGCGGGCGTGTCGTCGACGACCTCGACCACCTCGGTGGGACCGACCGCGATCTCGGTCCGGCCGGTGTCGAACGGCTGCGCGAGCGCGAGCGCGGTCGCGCCGCCGAACAACAAACCGCCGGCGACCAGGAGCCAGAACTGGCGAGCGAGTTCCCACTTGGTCTTCTTGCAGTCGCGAATGCACGCCTTGTAGGCCATCTCGGCGCGATGAGATTCAGCGTGGACGTCTCGGAGGAACTGGTTCCAGGCATCGACGGCGGACTGCGCCCATGCTTGGGCTGCGGCCAACTCGGCCTGGTAGTGGGCGTCACAGGCCTCCGACGCGGCCTGCGCCGCCTGCCGCTGGGTCTCCCAGTTCATGTACTGGGCGTTCAGGTCGGCCATCTGGGCCAGGAGCTGCTGGTTCGCCAGCACGCCCTGCACGAGCGGTATGTCTTCTTCGGTCGCAACCCAGACCTTGAGGCCCACCGTGGGTTCGACCAGGATCCATCCCTCGCGCGGCGTGAACGAGATCCGGTTGACGTCGACGTGGCCGTCCATCATCGACCCGTAGCGGGCCCACATGTCGTTCAACGCCCGCTGAATCGAGATGACCATCATCCCGCAAGCGGTCCACCAGTCCTGCGCCGCCCGCATCTGGGCGTGGGCGAGATCGAAGAACGCCTGAAGCGGTCCCGAGACCGCGGCCTCGTACGCGGCCCACTGCGCCGGGTCGGTCGCCGCGGTCAGGTCCTCATTCGCCTTGATGGAGGCGACGTGGAGCCCGACACAGTGCGGGCACTCCTTGCAGAGCGCGTCATCGCCGGTGTGGGCACTGGCGGCCGGGTACGGCTCCCCGTTCGGGAATGGCGGCAGGTTCGGTGCCTGCCAGGGGCTGAGGGTGATGTGGGGAGCAGGCATCAGCTGACCTCCGGGGCGAGCAGCACGGCAGGATCTGCGGTGGGGACGAACGATTCGAGCGTGACGGTGTCGGTGGCTCGTACGAGCGAGACGAACTGCCCGTCGCTGGCCCAACAGGTGTCGCCGAGCGATGGCCCACCCGCCGGCGCGGCCACGATCCGCAGACACACCACCCCGGGTTCGGGTGGATCGAGGGGCTCGACGACGAGGCCGCTCGGGTCGGCGACGATGGCCTGGGCGGCGGTGAGGGTCTGGGGGTAGTCACCTGGTTCGCAGACGAGTGGGCCGCCGCCGTCGGGGGCACAGAAGGTCTGGGCCATCGCTCCCAGGTGTGATCGGCCGATGACCTGCCCATCGGCGGTCACGACCTGGCCCGACGCCGGGTACTGGTTGGCAACCGTGACGAGCACCTCGACGTCGGCCTGGCCGGCGACCTCCTGGCGAAGCGTCGTCGTGCCTTCGGCGATCTGGCGGTACAGCAGCGAACCGACGAACGCCTGCACGTCGGGCGACAGGGCGGGGGCGAGACGCTGGATCTCCGCGACCGAAGCCTCGATTGCGGCGGCTTCGGCGCCTTGGTCACCAACGCTGACGAGCGACCCTCCCTCGTCGAGGAACCCGAGGTCCGGCACCCGGTCAGCGCCAGCCGACACGATCGCCCACGGGCCCGAGCCGGCGTCGGCCAACGTCGCGCTCAACATCCCGGGCTCTCCCGGAGCGACCTCGACGGACGCGATCCGGCCCGGTTGGCTCAGGCTCCACACCATCAGCGGCCCGCCCAGCGGTGCGTCGCCGGCAACGTCGATGCGGAGATCGGTGCCGACGAGGGCGAGCGTGAGCCCGGTCAACTCGTCGTTGCACGCACAGTCGGTCGGGTCGGTGAACGCGAAGCTGGGCGGCGCTGCGGAGGTGGTCGTCGAGGTCGTTGTGGTCGTCGACGGGTCGGCGGTGTCAGGGCCGTTCTCCGCGGCGGTCGTCGTGGTGACGGTGCCAGCGTCATCGCCGGCTGGCCCTGGCTCCTCGCCGGCTGGCTCTGTCTCCTCGCCCGCATCGGATGCCACCGCTTCACCGTCGGTCGTGCCGTCGGCCGGCGCGGGAGCGGCCACGACGGCCTCGTCGCTCCCGGTGACGGCGCTCATGAGGGCAGCCAGGCCGACGGCGAGCACGAATGTTCCGGCGACTGCGGCGATCGCGATGAGCGGTTTCGGCGACCGCATCACCGAGACGATCGTCCACGCGAGGAAGGCGAAGGAGAGCGCGGTGAGGAGCCAGCCGAGCGCCGGTATCTGCTCGACGACCCACGCCAACGCCAACGAGATCAGCACCGCGAGCGCGGCGAACCCCACCATTCGCACGATCATCTGGTTCACGTCGCCGTACCTCCCGGCTCTCGATGGAAGCAGGATGGTGACGCCGCGTCACCGAGGCGTCACCGACCGATGAAACCCGCGTCTCGCTTCTCGACGAAGGCCTTCATGGCCTCGACGACGTCGGCGGTGGTGAACTGATAGGCCTGCCCGATGCCTTCGGCCTCGAGCGCCTCCTCGAGGGTGGAGGTGAACGACTGGTTGAGCAGCCGCTTGCTGGTGGCGAGGGCGATCGGTGGGCCGGCGAGCAGCTTCGTCACGAATTCGTCGACGGTGGCGTCGAGCTCGCTTTGCGGCACGACCCGGTTGACGAGGCCGAACTCCATCGCTCGCGCCGCATCGATGACGTCGGCGAGCAACACGAGCTCCTTGGCCCGTTGCATGCCGACGATGCGCGGGAGGATGAAGGAGCCACCGAAGTCGATGCTGAGCCCGCGACGGGCGAAGATCTCGCTGAACCGGCTGCGATCGCTGGCCAGCACGAAGTCACAGGCCAGCGCCATGTTGAGCCCGGCACCGGCGGCGACACCGTCGACTCGGGCGATGGTCGGCTTCGGCATCGTGTGGAGGGTCTGGCAGGCCCGCCCGACCGATCGCATGCCGTCGAGCGGGTGGCCTTCACGCTCCCGCGGATCGCCACCGACGTCGGCGCCCGAGCAGAAGTCCTCACCGGCGCCGGTGAGGACGACGACCCTCACCGACTCGTCGCGGGCGACCTCGTCGAAGAGGTCGTGGAGACCGTTCCATCCGTCGGGGGTGACGGCGTTGCGTACACGTGGACGATCGATGGTGATCGTCGCGACCCCGCCGTCGCTGGTGAGGTGGAGATAGTCGACCATGAGGATTCCCTTCTCGTCGGGCGGCTCACGCGCCTCGGCGTTCGACGCCCGGGAGGACGCACAACATCTCATAGAGCAGGTCGCCGGCGATCCGGCTGGTCATGCCCGACACGTCGTAGATCGGTGCGACCTCGACCAGGTCGCAGCCGACGACGTCGAGGCCCCAACACCCACGGATGATCTCGAGGCCCTGCGCGGTGGTGAGTCCACCGATCTCGAGCGTCCCGGTGCCGGGTGCGTAGGCCGGGTCGAGACCGTCGATGTCGAAGCTCACGTACACCGGTCCGCCGCTGACCTTCTCGCGCACCTCCGCCATCAGTGGCTCGAGGCTCTTGTGCCAGCACTCCTCGACCTGCACGACCCGGAATCCCTGCTCGCGGCTCCAGTCGAAGTCGTCGGCCGCGTAGCCGGTGCCACGCACGCCGATCTGGACGACCCGGTCGCCGTCGAGCAGACCCTCTTCGACCGCCCGCCGGAACGGGGTGCCGTGGGCGATCTTCTCGCCGAACATGTCGTCGTTGATGTCGGTGTGGGCGTCGACGTGGACCATGCCGAGCGGGCCGTGCTTCTTGGCGAGGGCTCGGAGGTGCGGCAGCGCGATCGTGTGATCGCCACCGATGGCGACGGTCACGACGTCGTGGGCGAGCACGTCGTCGATGTAGGCCTCGATGCGGGCGATCGAGTCGTTCTTGTCGAAGGCGTTGGTGGCGATGTCGCCGAGGTCGTCGATCCGCAACGAGTCGAAGGGCGCCGCGCGAGTGGCCATGTTGTAGGGCCGGATCATCACCGACTCCTCACGGATGCCGCGCGGACCAAAGCGGGCGCCCGGCCGGTTGGACGTGCCGAGGTCGAACGGCACGCCGAAGATGGCGACGTCGAGATCGGCCGGCTCGCTCCGGCCCGGAAGCCGCATGAACGTCGTGATGCCCGCGAACCGCGGCATCTCGTTGCCGCCGAGCGGCTGCGGGTTCCCCGACGAGCTGGCGGGCGGACCTCCCGGCATCAGCCTTCGGCCGCCATCGATGCGGCCAGCTCGAACGCCGCGTCCATCGATTCGCCCGTGCCGAGCACGTTCATCGCGATCTCGTCGGCGCCGGCGGCGGCGTACTCCTCGAGGCCGGCGCGGACGGTGTCGGGATCGCCGGCCAAGACCATGTCCTCGGGTCCGGCCATGCCCTCACGGTCGAGCATCGCCCGGTATGACGGCAGCTGGCCGTAGATCTGCAACGCCTTGGCGGCGAAGGCGCGGGCGCCCTCGACGTCGTCGGTGATGAAGACCGGCACGCCGGCGGCGATCTGGGCACCACCGATGCCGGGCCGCACGTGCGATTCGATCGTCTTCGGTCCGGTCATCCAGGTGATCGTGCCGGCGGTGCGCTCCGCGGCGAGCGCCAGCATCTTGGGCCCGAGGGCGGCGAGCATCACGTCGGGCGTCTCGCCCGGCACGTTGATCTGGGTGTGATGGGTGACGAACTCGCCGGTCGTCGACACCTTCTGCTCGCTCAGCAACGGCAACAGCGCGTCGAGGTACTCGACCATGTGGGTGTAGGGCTTGCGCCACTCCATGCCGTACTGCATCTCGAGCGCCGGCTTGTGGCTGGCGCCGAGGCCGAGCGTGAACCGACCGCCGGTGATCTGGTTGATCGTGCGGGACTGGGCGGCGAGCGTCTCCGCGAACGTCGTCTGCATGGCGACGACCGACGTGCCCAGCTCGATGTCGGGGACCTCGCGTCCGACGATCGCGAGCGTGACCATCGGGTCGGCGTTGAACACCTGGGGCGACCAATACCGGTGGAGGCCGGCGGCGCGGGCTCGGTCGGCGGTGGCGACGGCGGCGTCGACCTCGGAGGCGGAATCGAACCAGCTGATCTTCATGGCCGAACCCTAACGGAGCGGCCCGGGCGGGGGCAGTTGAGCCGGCCCGCTACATGCGGTCGAGGAGCTCGCGCTTCTTCGCCTCGAACTCCTCGTCGGTGACGACACCCTGGCGTCGCAGCTGGTCGAGCTTCTCGATCTGCTCGGGAATCGACAGCTGCGGTTCGGCGGGCGCGGCCGGCGCACCGCCCGCCGCGGCTTCGCCGAGCCGACGGAGCTTGCGATCCTCGAGCCCTTCGACCTGCCGGTAGATCTCGTTCTGCACGAGGTTGGGCTTGCGGATGTCGGAGAACTGCTGACGGCCACCCTCACCCGCGGACTCGATGCCGAGGTCGCCGGCACCGATGATCCGCTCGAAGATCGACTGGTTGAAGAACACGGTGTTGATGCGGTCGAGGGGGATCTCGATGCCGGCCTTGGAGATCACGCCGGTGCGGGAGACGACCCGCTCGCTGGTGACGACGAAGTTGGTGGTGGTCCACTGCATGTAGGTCCATCCGAAGACACCGACCGCGCCCAACCACAAGAAGAGGATCACCCAGTCGACGGGGCCCCACCACGAGGTGAACAGGGCGGCGAGGCCGAGCAGGGTCATGACCGCCAACAGGGCCCCGGTGGGGGCGAGGAACCACCAGTGGGGACGAAGGTCGAGGACGAGATCCTCGTCCTCGGTGAGGAGGTGCTTCGGGAACGGCATGGCCCGAGACTAACCGGCGGTCGCTCCCGTGGCCTCCGGCGCATCGGTGGGGAGCGGCGGGAGCCGCAGGGTCAGCAACCAGGTCAGGGCGACGAATCCGGTCGAGCCCCACATCGCGTACTCGAGCCCGCCCCACAGGTAGAGCAACCCGCTCAGCAGCGTGCCGACCAGCCGCCCCGAGGCGTTGGCCGAGTAGTAGAAGCCGACGTCCATGCTGACGTCGTCGTCGCCGGCGTAGGCGAGGATCAGGTACGAGTGCAGGCTCGAGTTGAGGGCGAACACGAAGCCGAACACGACCAAGCCGCCGATCACCGCAACGGTGCGGAGATCGTCGATGGTCACACCCACCGCGATGATCGCCGACACGACGCCGAGCACGAGCGCCCACGAACGCGCCGCTCGGACCTCGTCGAGGGTGCCGCGGCGACGCAGGACCTGCGGCGCGATCGACTGCACGCCGCCGTAGCCGATCACCCACGCCGCGAGGAACGCGCCGGTCGCCTGGAACGACCAGCCGAGGATCTCGTCAAGGAAGACCGGCAGCGCGACCACGAACCAGATGTCGCGAGAGGAGAAGAGGAAGAAGCGCGCCATCGACAGCCGGTTGATCGCCTCGGACTTGGAGAACATCGACCGCAGCGGCGGCTTCTTCGTCGACTTGCCGATGTCTTCGTTGAGCAGGATCGCGACGGCGACGAGCGCGACGGCGATGCCGATCGCCATCGTGTAGAGCGCGGCGTCGTAGCCGATCCACCCGAGCAACGCCGCGCCGAGGAAGAACCCGACGCCCTTCAGCGCGTTCTTGGATCCGGTCAACACGGCGACGAGGCGGAAGAGCGCGTTGTCGCCTTCGCCCGCCACGTACTTGACCGCACTCTTGGAGCTCATCTTGGTGAGGTCCTTGGCCACGCCGGAGAGCGCCTGGGCTCCCATCACGTAGGCGACCGACACCCATTCGACCCACGTCGGCTCGTGCAGGGCGAGGATCACCAGGGCGACGATCTGCAGGGTCAGGCCCGCGAGCAGTGTCTGGTTGAGGCCCCGCCGGGCGCCGACCCATCCACCGAGCAGGTTGGTGACGATGCCCATGAACTCGTAGAGCAGGAAGAGGAACGCCAGCGACACCGGCGAGTAGCCGAGGTCGTGGAAGTACAGCAGCACCAGCATCCGGAGCGCGCCGTCGGTAAGGGTGAACGTCCAGTACCCCGCGGTGACGAGGATGTAGTTGCGGAGCTGCACCGTGACCTAGAGGTCGTTGGCGACCCGGGCGGCGAGGTCGGCCATCCGGAACGCGTACCCGTACTCGTTGTCGTACCAGGTGAGGATCTTCACCATCCGATCGTCGACGACCATCGTCGACGGGCCGTCGACGATCCCGGAGCGGGAGTCGTTCACGAAGTCGGCCGAGACGAGGGGCCGATCCTCGAAGCCGAGGATGCCGGCGAGCTCGCCGTCGGCTGCGGCCCGCAAGGCGGCGTTGACCTCATCGGCGGTGACGTCGCGGTCGAGGGTGAAGACGGCATCGGTGAGCGAGGCATTGAGCAGCGGCACCCGAACGGCGAGGCCGTTCAGCTTTCCCTTCAGCTCCGGGTAGATCATCGTGATCGCGGTCGCCGAACCCGTCGAGGTCGGGATCAGCGAGTTGAGCGCCGAGCGCGCCCGCCGGAGGTCCTTGTGCGGGGCGTCGACGATCACCTGGGTGTTGGTGACGTCGTGGATGGTGGTGATCACGCCGCGCTCGATCCCGAAGGTCTCGTGGACGACCTTGACGACCGGCGCCAGCGAGTTCGTCGTGCACGACGCGGCGGTGAGGATGTCGTGCTCGTCGGGGACGTAGTCGGCGTCGTTGCAGCCGACCACGATGTTGGGCACCCCGGGACTCTTGACCGGGGCGGCGACGATCACCTTTCGAGCGCCGTTGTCGAGATGCGGGGTCAGGGTCTCGGTGGTCTTGAACCGGCCCGTCGCCTCCAGGACGAGATCGACCCCGAGGTCGCCCCACGGGATCTTCCCCGGCTCGGCGTGGGAGGAGTACGACACCCGCTGGTCGTCGACGACGATCGTCTCGCCATCGAGTCCGACGGTGCCGTCGTAGCGGCCGTGCACCGTGTCGAACTCGAGCAGGTGTGCGGCGGTGGCGGCATCACCGTTCAACTCGTTGACGTGGACGAGTTCGAGGTCGTCGTGGCGGGCCATCCCCCGCACCGCGAGACGCCCCATTCGGCCGAAGCCGTTGATGCCGATGCGAGTGACCACGGTTTCTCCTCGTCAGTTCGCGACTCGACGCGAGCCTAGGGACCTGGTGGGTGGACGGCGGGTGACGTTCACGCGAACTGATGGCGATAGCGGTAGCCGGTCCGGCGCTCGAACCCGAGGCGGAGATACCAGTCGGCGGCGCGGCGGTTCGACGCCTCGACCTGGAGCCAGGCGGTCGTGGCCCCTCGCCGCCGTCCCTCGTCGAGCAGCCCGGCCATCACCGCGGAGCCCGCACCCTGTCCCTGCTGATCGGGGTCGGTGCGGACCGCGAAGATCCCGACGAGCGGACCGTCGCCCAGGGCCATGCCCGATGCGAGGACCTCGCCGCCCCGCGACGCGATCGCGAACCAGCGGGGTAGGTCGGCGCTCAGCATCTCCGCAGCCCGGGCATCGGCGAGCTCCCGACGCAGGAACGACGGCATCGACGCCACGATCTCGACCGTCCACGTCGTCGGTGGCGCCAGCGACACGGCATCGGCCGGGGCGACCAGGACGTCGGTGATCGCGCCGGTGTCGTAGCCGCGTCGGTCGAGTTCGGCCACGACCTCGGCCGGGGTCTCGTCGAACACCTGGAAGCGCGATGGACGGTCGCGGGCGGCGAACCAGCCCTCGACCGCGTCGATGGCATCGACCACCGGGAGCCCCGGGTCGCCGTGAGCGGTCGCGCTGTTGGCCCGGCCGGTCTCGCCGAGCCCGTTGCGAAGGATCCACTCCCCCACCTGGCCGCGTTCGAGGCCCGGTGTCGCCCGGTCCGTCGCGGCGGCGAAGTCGGTCATCCCCAGCCCCACTCGTGGAGCTTGTCGTCATCGATGCCGAAGTGATGGGCGACCTCGTGGACGACCGTAACGGTGACCTCCTCGACGAGCTCGGCTTCGTCGCGGACGAACTCACACAGCGGGATCCGGTAGAGGGTGATCACGTCGGGCATCACCATGCCGCCGTAGTCGCCGCGCTCGGTCAGCGGGATGCCTTCGTAGAGCCCGAGGAGGTCCTCGGTCGGATGCTGGTCCTCGACGACGATCGCCACGTTCTCCATCAGCTCACCGAGCGGAGCCGGCAGCGTGTCGAGGGCATCGCCCACCAGCCGCTCGAAGGCGCGGGGCGGAATCGGCTCCATCGCCGCAACCTAGCGCCGGATCGGTGTTCGCCCGAGAGCGTGTCGGGAGGACTCGGTAGGGTCACGGCGTGGCCGAACGCCTCGCCGACGCCGACGTCCTGCTCGAGGACCTCACCGACGAGCAACGCGACGCGGTCACGACCGCGGCGACCCCGCTGTGCATCATCGCGGGCGCCGGCTCCGGCAAGACCCGCGTCCTCACCCGGCGGATCGCCTGGCAGGCCGCGACCGGCGCGATCGACCCGCGCCGAGTGCTCGCCGTGACCTTCACCCGCCGGGCGGCCGGCGAACTCCGCCGCCGCACCCGTGCCCTCGGTCTCCGCGACGACGTCGCGGCCGGCACGTTCCACTCGATCGCCCTCGCGGTGTTGCGCAACCACTGGAAGGACACCAACCGGCGAGCGCCCGAACTCCTCGAGCGACGCATGTCGTTCCTGGCCCGCCAACACCGCAACCTCGACCGGGCGTCGATCGCCGACATCGACAACGAGATCGGATGGGCCCGCGCCCGACTCATCACCCCCGACGCGTATGCCGACGCGGCCGCCGCCGCCAAGCGACGCCCGGGTCGGAGTCTCGCCTTCGTCGCCGACGTCTACGGCGGCTACGAGGAGGCCAAGCGCAAACGCAAGCTGGTCGACTTCGACGACCTGCTGGCGCTCTGCCACGCCACCATGACCCAGGACACCCGCTTCGCCGAGGCCCAACGGTGGCGGCATCGGCACGTGCTGGTCGACGAGTTCCAGGACGTCAACCCGCTCCAGTTCGCGGTCTTGCAGAGCTGGCTGGGGCCGGAGTCCTCGCTCGTCGTGGTCGGCGACCCCAACCAGGCGATCTACGGCTGGAACGGCGCCCAGCCCGAACTCCTCGACGAGATCGGCGACCATCTCCCAGGGTGTGCGGTCATCCATCTGCGCACCAACTTCCGATCGACGCCCGAGATCCTCGCCGCGGCCGCCCGCGTGCTCGAGATCGATCCCCAGCCGGCCGCCCGGCCGTCCGGCGACGAACCCAGCCTCCGCCGGCTCAGCGCCGACGACGAAGCGGTCTCGATCGCCAGATCGGTGCGCGGCCGCCACAAGCCGGGCGCACCGTGGCGGCACCAAGCGGTGCTCACCCGCACCAACGCGCAGCTGCCGGCGATCCGCACCGCGCTGGAGAAGGCCGGGATCCCCGTTCGGTCACGCGGCGACGGCGCCCTGTTGCGACGGCCCGAGGTGATGGAGCTCGTCGAGTCCTGGCCGCCCGACGCGGCGCTGTCGGAGATGCTCACCGACGCCAACACCGAGCTCCCCGACAACCTCGAGAACGCCCACCTGAGCGAAGAGCGCCGCACGATGCTGCAGGCGTTCCTCGACATCGCCCGCGGCCACCTCGAGCTCGAACGGCGCGCCACGGTCGACGACTTCCTCTCATCGCTGCGATCCGACGACCGGATCGGTTCGGTCACCGACGGGGTCGAACTCGGCACCTTCCATTCGGCCAAGGGTCTCGAGTGGCCGATCGTGCACCTCGCCGGCATCGAGGACGGCTATGTGCCGATCGCGTTCGCGTCCAGTGCGGCGGCGCGAGCCGAGGAGCGACGGCTGCTCTACGTCGCCGCCACCCGAGCCGAGCGTGAGCTGCACGTGTCGTGGGCCGACTCCCGGGTGATCGGCGATCAGTTGATCGAACGCGAGCCGTCGCCCTGGATCGAGGCGTTCCAGGGCGAGGCCGACCCGCTCCCCGACGACCGACCCTCGATCGCGAGCCTGCGGGCCAAGATCGCCGCGGTGCCGGAGATCGACCTCACCATCACCGACCAGCACGAGCGTGAGGTCGTGCGCGATCAGCTCCTGATCTGGCGCGAGGACTGGGCCAACAAGGCCGACATCGCGCCCTCGGCCGTGCTGTCGGACCGCACCGTCGAGGCGCTCGCCGAGGAGCGCCCGTGCCGGATGGACGAACTCGCATCGATCGACGGCATCGGGCCGAGCAAGGCCCGGCGGTTCGGCCTGAAGCTGCTCGAGATCACCTGCCTCGACGAGTAGCGAAGCCCGCCACCCTCTGGGCTAGTGGTCGCTGCCCTCGTCGCGGGAGCGCGGTTGGGCGACCACGACGACCGTCGCGTCGGAACGTTCGAGCACGGTCTCGACCGTGTGGCCGATGAAGGGCCGGCCGTCGACGTTGCGCAGCTGCGCGCCCAACACGACCAGGTCGGCCTGTTCGGTGCGGGCGGTTTCGACGAGCACTTCGCCGGGCGACTGACCCTCGCGCATCATCTCGCGGGGTTCGAGGCCGGCGTCGGCCGCTCGCTCGACCGCGGCGTCCATCATCGACCGGGCGGCCGCGAGCGCGGGATCGTCGGTGACGACGGTGCTGCGCCGGGCGAAGATCCGGGGCAGCTGGTTGACGCGGTTGACGACGTGGGTGAGCAACACCTCGGTGCCGAGCTGACTCGAGATCGCGAACGCGACCTCCTGGGCCGATCGCGACGAGGTCGTGCCCGTGACCGGCACGACCGCTCGCGAGAACGCAGGCGGGAGGGGTCGGTCGAGTCCCCGGGCCCGGCGCACGATGACGACCGGGGTCACCGCGTTGAGCAGCAACTCGTCGACCATCGGCGAATACAGCACGCCCTCGTGGCGGGCGGCGACGCCGACGATCACGACGCCGTACCCCAGCTTGGACTCGGCGACGATCGCCGAGGCCGGGTCGACGCCACCGACCTGGTTGTGGTCGAGCTGGCGCTCGTCGAGCACCGCTTCGAGCACCGAGATGTCGGTGTCGGAGCCGTCGACGGTGAGGATCGTGGCGGGCGCCTCGGTCGGCCACGCGAACTGGGCGATCTGGGCGGCGGCGATCGATGCGGGCTGCCCCTGCGACGGCAACAGGATCCGCTGGGAAGTGACGACGAGGTTCTTGGCGAGCGCTTCCTCGCGGTCGAGCCGCTCCTGCTCTTCTTCGGTACCGCGCCAGTCGCGGACGACGATCCGCAGGCTGACCGCGGCGAAGATCGACGTGACCAGCGGGACGATCACGATGACGGTGTAGGCCGTGTCGGTGAAGACGCCGAGCGACAGCCCGACCGATGCGATCACGATCTCGAGGGCGCCGCGGGCGTTGAGGCCGGCACCGAGGGCGGTGGCCGCCCGGTTGGACTGCCCGGCCAGGCGGGCGCCGATGAAGGCGCCGACGAACTTGGCGACGATGGCGACGACCACCACGACGCCGGCCCAGGCGAGGGCGTTGTTCTGGCCGAGCAGGCTCAGGTCGACGCGGAGGCCGGCGGTGGCGAAGAACACCGGAGCGAGGAAGGTGTCGGTGATCGACTCGAGGTGGCTGAGCACCTCCTTTTGCTGGAACCGCGATCGATGCAGCACCACGCCGGCGACGAACGCGCCGAGCACCGCCTCGATGCCGAGGGCCTGGGTGGCCACGCCGTAGACGAGCATCGTGAAGATGACGACGGTCATCGCGCCCGGGATGTTGGGACCGTCGCGGCGCACGAAGCGCAGGGCCCGGTCGACGACCCGTTGGCCGATCGTCATGGCGAGGACGAGGAAGATCGCCAGACCGCCGACGGTGCGCACGATGCCGACCGCCGAGACCTCACCGGAGATGGCGAAGCCGGTGAAGACGGCGAGCATGATCCAGCCGACGACGTCGTTGGCCATGCCGGCCGCGACGGTGATCTGGCCGAAGTCGCGTCGCATCAAGCCGAGTTCGCTGAGGATCTTGGCGATGACCGCCAGCGCGGACACGGCCAGGGCGGCGGCGACGAAGAGGGCGAACACCGTGCGGTCGGACTCGCCACCGATGAACGACTCCGGCAGGAGCGAACCGACGATCAGTCCGCCGACGAGCGGGAACACGAGGCTGAAGCCGGTGACGAGGGCGGCGGCGCGTCCGAGCCGTCGGATCAGACCGAGGTCGGTCTCGAACCCGGCGGTCACGAGCAACAGCGCGACGCCCAACCACGACACGGCGTAGAGGGCGCCCGACTGGATCTCGTAGTCGGGAAGGAACCAGTGGAACCCGTCGGGCCACACCTTGCCGAAGATCGACGGGCCGAGCACCATGCCTGCGGCGAGCTGGCCGATCACCGACGGCAGGTTGGCCCGCCGCATGATCTCGCCGAACAACCGAGCGAACGCGACCAGGACCAGGAGTTGGGTCCAGAAGACGAGGAGCTGGTGTTCGTCGAGCGGGGTCAGCACGGGGCTACCGATCGATGTCGATGAAGACGGGAGCGTGGTCCGATGGCGGGTCGTCCTTGGGGCCCTTGCGCTCGTTGCGGTCGATCAGCGCCACCTTGGTGGCGTCGGTGACGGAGCGCGAGGTCATCAGCAGGTCGATGCGCAGGCCCATCTTCTTGTGGAAGTTGCCGCCGCGATAGTCCCACCACGAGTAGAGGCGGTCGCCGTCGTGGTGTTCGCGGAAGACATCGGTGAGTCCCCACGCTTCGAGGGCGGCGAGCCGGTCTCGCTCGGCCTGGCTCGTGTGGGTCTCGGTCTCGAACTTCTTGGGGTCCCAGCAGTCGATGTCGGCGGGGCAGATGTTGTAGTCGCCCATCACGACGATGTCGTCGCCGGGGTCGCACTGGCCGTCGAGATCGCCGACGAGGCGGTCGAGCCAGCGGAGTTTGTACTGGTAGTGCTCGTGGTCGAGCGAGCGCCCGTTGGGGACGTAGCACGACGCCACCCGCACCCCGCCACAGGTCGCCCAGGCGATGCGGGCGTCCTGGTCGGGTTCGCCGCCGTCGCCGAACCCACCGATCGGGTTTTCGATCCCGACGCGGGAGAGGATGGCCACGCCGTTCCACTGGCCCTGCCCGTGGTGGAAGGTCTCATAGCCGAGCGCTTCGAACGTGAGGGCGGGAAACGCGTCGTCCGCGAGCTTGGTTTCTTGGAGGCACAAGACGTCGGGTTCGAACGTTTCGAGCCAGCGTTCGACCCGGCCGACCCGGGCGTTGAGAGAGTTGACGTTCCAGGTCGCGATCCGCACGTTCGGGACCCTACAGCAGCGCCGTCGTATGCTTGGACGCGTGAGCAGCACCGATCCCATCGATCTGGGCCCCAACGCCTGGATGGCCGACGAAATGCGCACCCAGTGGGAGGCCGATCCGACATCGGTCGATCCGACGTGGCGAGCGTTCTTCGAGGGAGAGGCGGCCAACGGCGGCGGGAACGGGGCGACGGCGGGTACTGCCGCGCCCGCGGCGCCGATCGAGGTGCCGTCCAAGGACGTGACCCCGGCACCCGCAGCGGCGAAGCCCGAGGTGAAGATCCCGACCGACATGGGCAACGGCACCGCGGCCGCCCCAGCGGCGCCAGCGCCAGCAGCAGCGAGTGCACCCCCGGCGCCCGCCCAGGGCGCCGCCGGAGCAAGCGCGGCGGCCGTTCCGGCGAATGCCGGCGACAACAGTGAGCCCGATTACTCCCAGCCGTTGCGGGGTGCGGCGGCTCGGATCGTCACCAACATGGAGGCGTCGCTGGAGGTGCCGACGGCGACGAGTTTCCGGCAGGTGCCGGCGAAGCTGCTCGAGGTCAACCGCAAGATCATCAACGGCTTCTTGGGTCGGAAGCTGCGGGGCAAGGTCAGCTTCACGCACCTGATCGGGTATGCGGTGGTGCGGGCGATCGCCGACTCGATGCCGGCGATGAACAACACCTACACGACCGACGAGAACGGTAAGCCGGTCCTGGTGAAGAACCCGCATGTCGGGTTGGGCATCGCGGTCGACCTCGAGAAGAGCGATGGCAGCCGCACGCTGATGGTGCCGTGCATCAAGGAAGCCGACACGCTCGACTTCAAGCAGTTCGTCGATGCGTATGAGGGGCTGATCCGCAAGGCCCGCGACGGCAAGCTGGGGGTCGACGACTTCAGCGGCACGACGGTGAGCCTGACCAACCCGGGCACGATCGGCACGCTGCAGTCCGTGCCGCGGTTGATGCCGGGCCAGGGCCTGATCGTCGGGGTCGGCAGCATCGCCTTCCCGACCGAGTTCCAGGCGGCCGATCCGTCGAAGCTCGCCGAGCTGGGTGTCTCGAAGGTGATCACGCTCACCTCGACCTACGACCACCGCATCATCCAGGGCGCCGAGTCGGGCATGTTCTTGAAGAAGGTGCATGAGCTGTTGCTCGGCGAGGACGACTTCTACGTCGACGTCTTCCGCGCGGTCGACGTGCCGTACGAGGCGGTCAAGTGGCGTCGCGACATCAACCCGATGGATCGCGAGTCGGCGCTGCTCGAGAAGCAGGCCAAGGTCAACCAGCTCATCAACATGCACCGCGTGCGCGGTCACCTGATCGCCGACCTCGACCCGCTGCAGGTCAAGGAGCCGGTGATGCACTCCGAGCTCGATCCGGCCACCTACGGCCTGACGATCTGGGATCTCGACCGTGAGTTCCTCACCGGTTCGGACTCGGGCATCTACGCCCAGGTCGGCGGCGAGGAGAAGATGGCGCTCGGCGATCTGCTCGGCGTGTTGCGCGACGCGTACTGCCGCACGATCGGTGTGGAGTACATGCACATCCAGGATCCGGCCGAGAAGCGCTGGATGCAGGAGAAGCTCGAGGGGGCCGATCGCACGATCGATCCCGAGGAGCAGCGCCACATCCTCGGTCGGCTCAACGCGGCCGAGGCGTTGGAGACCTTCCTCGGCACCAAGTACGTGGGCCAGAAGCGGTTCGGTATCGAGGGCGCCGAGTCGGCGATCCCGCTGATCGACGCGCTGTTGAACGCGGCCGCCGACGACGGCATGGCCGAAGCGGTGGTCGGCATGGCGCACCGCGGTCGCCTCAACGTGCTCGTCAACATCGTCGGCAAGTCCTACGGCCAGCTCTTCAACGAGTTCGAGGGCGGCAACATGGGCGAGCTGACCATGGGTGGCGGCGACGTCAAGTACCACCTGGGTCAGACCGGCACGTTCGTCTCGCGCAACGGCAACGAACTCCCGCTGGAACTGGCGGCCAACCCGTCGCACCTCGAAGCGGTCAACCCGGTCGTGCTCGGCATGGTCCGTGCCCGGATGGACGAGATCCGCCAGGAGGACAACGAGTACGGCCTGTTCCCGGTGTTGCCGCTGCTGCTGCACGGCGACGCGGCGTTCGCGGGTCAGGGCGTCGTGGCCGAGACCCTGAACCTGTCCCAGATCCGCGGCTACCGCGTCGGCGGTTGTGTGCACGTGGTGATCAACAACCAGGTCGGCTTCACCACCTCGCCGGCGGCGGCTCGCTCCTCGGAGTACTCGACCGACGTCGCGAAGATGATCCAGGCGCCGATCTTCCACGTGAACGGCGACGATCCCGAAGCGTGTGTCCGGGTGGCTCGTCTGGCGTTCGAATACCGCCAGCGGTTCAACAAGGACGTCGTGATCGACATGATCTGCTACCGGCGTCACGGCCACAACGAGGGCGACGACCCGAGCTACACCCTCCCGGAGATGTACCGCCGGATCGAGGCGCTGCCGTCGGTTCGTGAGCTGTACTCACAGTCGCTCGTGAAGCGCGGCGACTTCACCCCCGAGGAAGAGGAAGAAGCGCTCGCCGACTTCCGGAGTCGACTGCAGGAGGCGCTCGACGAGACCCGCGACGACCGCACCGACGGTGGCCAGGCCCAACCGCCGGTCGAGGGCGTCGGCGTGAAGCCGCATCTGCGCACGTCGATCAACCAGGCGATGGTCGACGAGATCTACGAAACGCTCACCAGCACGCCCGAAGGCTTCACGATGCATCCGAAGCTCGCCCAGCAGTTCGCCACCCGCGACACGATGTTCCAGGGCGGCGAGATCGACTGGGCGCTCGGCGAGGCGATGGCCTACGGCAGCCTGCTGCTCGAAGGACGTCCGGTCCGATTGTCGGGCCAGGACTCGCGGCGAGGCACGTTCAGCCATCGCCACGCGACCCTCGTCGACTATGTGAGCAGCGCCGAGCACACGCCGCTCAAGGAACTCGGCAAGGGTCACGGCTCGGACTTCTGGGTCTACGACTCGCTCCTCAGCGAGTACGCGGTGCTCGGCTTCGAGTACGGCTACTCGGTGAAGAACCCCGCGGCCTTGGTGCTGTGGGAGGCCCAGTTCGGCGACTTCGCCAACGGCGCCCAGATCATCATCGACCAGTTCGTCGTCGCGGCGAAGGACAAGTGGAACCAGGACTGTGGTCTGGTCATGTTGCTCCCCCATGGCTACGAAGGGCAGGGGCCCGAGCACTCGTCAGCCCGCATCGAGCGCTTCCTGCTGCTCGCCGCGGAGGACAACATCCAGGTCTGCAACGCCACGACCGCGGCCCAGTTCTTCCACCTGATCCGGCGCCAGTCGATGATGTCGCCGCAGGCGCCACTGATCATCTTCACGCCGAAGTCGCTGCTGCGTTCCAAGCACTCGCGCTCGAAGACCACCGACCTGATGTCGGGCACGTTCGAGGAGCTGCTGGGCGATCGCAACCCGCCGCCGGCCGACAAGGTCGAGCGGGTGATCTTCTGTTCGGGCAAGGTCGCCTTCGACCTCGAGGCCGAGCGCGACAAGCGGGGCGCCAACATCGCGATCGCTCGGGTCGAGCAGCTCTACCCGTGGCCGTTCGCGGCGGTCGAGCGCATGCTCTCCGGCTTCCCGAACGCCAAGCAGATCTGCTGGGTCCAGGAAGAGCCCGAGAACATGGGTCCGTGGAACTTCATCAAGGGTCGGCTCTATGAGGCCCACGGCGAGACCCACGACATCCAGCGGGTCAGCCGATTCGAGTCGGGCTCCCCGGCGGTGGGTTCGGCCGCGGTGCACGCCCAGGAGCTCCAGATCCTGCTCGACGAAGCACTGAGCTGACCGGTGTCGGAACCGGCTGCCTTCGAGTCGGTCTCCACCTGGCGACAACCGATCCCCTCGACTCGGTCATCGGAACGCGCCGCGCTCCTCGATGCGCTCGCAGGCCGCGTGCTCGACCTCGGCGCCGGCCGTCTCCGCGTCGCGGTCGATGGGCGGACCGCGGCGGGCAAGACCTCGTTCGGACACGAGCTGGCCGCCGCCATCCGGAGCCGGGGGCGTCCGACGCTTCGGGCGAGTCTCGACGACTTCAAGAAGCCGTGGCGCGACGCGATCGAGAAGGGCTACGACCGAACGAGCGGCGAGGGGTACTACCGCAACGCACCCGACTTCGCGAGCGCCCGCGCCCTCCTGCTCGACCCGGCCGGCCCGGACGGCTCAGGGGAGGTCGCCCTCTGTGCCCACGACCCGCTGACCGGCGAAGACCATCGATCGATCACGGTGGCAGCACCGGCGGACGCGGTGCTCATCGTCGACTCCGTGTTCGCCTTCCGGCCCGAGTACGACGACGCGTGGGACTTCCGGATCTGGCTCGAGATCGACGCCGACCTCAGCCTCGCTCGCGGGGTCGACCGCGACGGTGACCGGGAGGGGCGAGACGAGGCCGTCCAGCTCCATCGCGACCGCTACGGCGCAGCCGAGGCGATCTACATCGCCGAGGTGAACCCGCGGCGACGGGCCCACGTGGTGATCGACAACGCCGACTTCGACCGGCCGCTCGTTCTGACCCACTGACGACAACGACCTTCAGCGAGCAACCCCGGAAGCGAGCACCAGGTCGGCCTCGGACTCGGCTCAGACCAGCGGGATGCGGACGATGGCCTCGAGCTCCGCGATCGCGACCGCCGGATCGACGACCTTGATCGTCTGCATGCCCATCGCCTTCGCCGGCTTCAGGTTGATGCCGAGGTCGTCGAGGAACACACACTCGGACGGCTCGACCCCGAGCCGCTCGCACGCGATCTCGTAGAAGCGCGGTTCGGGCTTGCGAACGCCGACCACGCTCGATTCGACGATCTCGTCGAAGAGCTCGTGGATCTCGACCAGCGACGCACCGTCGCCGTCGACCATCGCTTCGGTGCCGGACTCGTCGGTCGGCGGCTTGAAGTTGTTGGTGAGCATCGCGGTCTTGAAGTTCGCCGAGCACCGTCGGAGTGCTTCGACCATCGCCGGGCGGATCACCCCGCGCAGCGACGCGATCACCCGGGAGCCGTCGACCTCGAACCCGAGCTCCCGGGCCTCGGCTTCGAACGCCTCGACGAACTGGGCGGCGGAGTATTCGCCCCGCTCGAAGTGCGCCCACGCGTTGTCGTCGGGGTTCGTCGCGTTGATGCGGCGGATCGTGTCGAGCGGCAGGCCGACCTCGGCCTCGTAGCGGTTGAACGCCTCGAACGGGCTCGACAAGATCACGCCGCCGAAGTCGAAGAGCACGGCTCGAATCACCGGCGCAGCGTACCGACATGGTTGACTGGCCTCCATGCCGAGCGGACACGCGGTCGTCGACGGATCCAACATCGCCACCGAGGGGCGCAGCGAACCGTCGCTGCAACAGCTCGACGAAGCGGTCACCCAGTTCATCGCCGAGCACGACTTCGAACGCGTCACCGTCATCGTCGATGCCTCGTTCGAGCACCGGGTCTCCAAGAGCGAACGCAAGGCCGCCCGTCAGGCGATCGATGACAACGAGATCATCACGCCACCCGCCGGCGTCATCGGCCGGGGCGACACCTTCATCCTGCAGGTCGCTCACCGAGCCGAAGCGGTCGTCGTCAGCAACGACTCGTTCCAGGAGTTCCACGGGACGTACTCGTGGCTCTTCGACGAGGGGCGACTCATCGGCGGCAAGCCAATCCCCGGCCTCGGCTGGGTCTTCGTGCCGCGCGCGCCGGTGAAGGGTCCGGTCAGCCGGCGAGCACGCGCCCAAGCCAGCGGTGACTCCGGCAATGCCAAGACTCCGGCCAAGGCGCCGAGCAAGAAGGCCGCCAAGAAGGCCGCGAAGAAGCGGGCTGAGAAGTCGGCGGCCGCGGCCTCGGGCCGCCCGAGCAAGAAGCAGCGTTCCAACGATGCGCCGGGCGCGAACCCTGCGGGCGTCTGGAAGGCGTTCCGTCGAGATCACCCGCTCGGCTCGACCGTCCGCGCCACCGTCGAGTCGTTCTCGTCGCACGGTGCGTACGCCCGATCCGGTGAAGCATCGATCTATCTCCCGCTCCGACTGCTCGGCGATCCGACCCCACGTCGGGCCCGCGATGCCGTCACGGTCGGCGAGACGCGAGACTTCATCGTGCATCGCTTCGATGAGGACCGCCGAGGAATCGACGCGGGGATCAGCCCCTTCGATGACTCAAGCGACCAAACTGAAGCGTCGACACATCAGTCCGACCTGAAGACCCCAACGAAGGGACGAACCGTGGCAGCAAAGAAGGCGGCGAAGAAAGCCACCAAGAAGTCTGCGAAGCAGGCACCCGCCAAGAAGGCTGGCGCGAAGAAGGCAGCGAAGAAGGCACCGGCCAAGAAGGCTGCCAAGAAGGCGACGAAGAAGGCGCCGGCAAAGAAGGCCGCGAAGAAGTCGACCAAGAAGGCCGCCAAGAAGGCACCCGCCAAGAAGGCCGCGAAGAAGTCGACCAAGAAGGCCGCCAAGAAGGCACCCGCCAAGAAGGCCGGCGCCAAGAAGGCTGCGAAGAAGCGCCCGGCCAAGAAGGCCGCCAAGAAGCGCCGCTGATTCGTCACACCAGACGCTGATCGAGAGCCCCGGCTTCGGCCGGGGCTCTCGCCGTTTTCACCCGGTACTCGCCGGCATCAGGCAGAGTCGTCGCTGCCATCAGGCAGAGTCGTCGCTGCCATCAGGCAGATTCGTCGCTCCCATCCGGCAGGACCGCGAACCGCCGTCGGTAGCCTCACCCTCTATGGCAGCGCAGTTCATCTACACCATGCACAAGGTCGGCAAGTTCATTCCGCCGAACCGCGACGTCATCAAGGACATCACGCTCTCGTTCTTCCCCGGCGCCAAGATCGGCGTGCTCGGGCCCAACGGTGCGGGCAAGTCGACGCTGCTGAAGATCATGGCCGGCATCGACACCGACTACACCGGCGAAGCGAAGCTCGGCGAGGGCTACACGGTCGGCATGCTCGAGCAGGAGCCCGAGCTCGACCCGAACAAGACCGTGCTCGAGAACGTCATGGACGGCGCCGGCGAGGCCTCGGCCATGCTCGCCGAGTACGACAAGGTGCTCGCCGCCTGGAGCGACCCCGACGCCGACTACGAGAAGCTCGGCGCCAAGCAGGCCGACCTCGAAGCCAAGATCGAAGCCGCCGGCGCCTGGGATCTCCAGCGCACCGTCGAGATCGCCATGGATGCGCTGCGCACCCCGCCTGGCGACTGGAGCGTCGAGAACCTGTCCGGTGGCGAGGTCCGCCGTGTCGCCATGGCCCGCCTGCTGCTCGCCAAGCCCGACCTGCTGCTGCTCGACGAGCCCACCAACCATCTCGACGCCGAGTCGGTCGCCTGGCTGGAGCGCACGCTCCAGGACTACACCGGCACCGTCGTCGCGGTGACCCACGATCGCTACTTCCTCGACAACGTGGCGGGCTGGATCCTCGAGCTCGACCACGGCCGCGGCTACCCCTTCGAAGGCAACTACTCGGGCTTCCTCGAGCAGAAGGAAGCGCGCATCGCCCAGGAGAAGCGCGACGACGACAAGCGCAACCGCACCCTCAAGCGCGAGCTCGAATGGGTGCGCATGG
>CAZEML010000053.1:0-21838 GCA_964513285.1 uncultured Candidatus Nemicrothrix sp. | reverse complement strand
AACGAGATCCAGCCCGCCGTGCGTATGGTCGACTCTCGGCCCGCGAGCCCGCACGCGGTCAGCCCCACCACGTTCAACGATGCCCAGAGCATCGGCGACCGCTTCAAGAGTGGCCAGGCCGTGATCGTCAACCTGCAAGGAGCCGACCGCGATCTGCGCCGTCGGCTCGTCGATTTCGCCAGCGGGCTCTGCTACGCCCTCGGCGGCAAGATGGACCGGGTGGCTGACCAGGTGTATCTGCTCACCCCGGCCGATGTCGAGATCTCCGACGCCGACACGCGTCGGGCGCTGCACTGATCCGCGATGGCCATCGTCTGTATCTTCCTGCAGCTCTATCTGATCGCGATCTTCGTTCGCATCGTGCTGAGCTGGTTCCCGCTCGATCCCAACGGGGTCATGGCGACCGTCGCCGGCTTCTTGTACATGGTCACCGACCCCGTGCTCGGGCCGCTGCGCCGTGCCATCCCCGGCGTTCGGATCGGTTCGATCGCGCTGGATCTGTCGCCGATCATCGTGATCATCGGTGTCACGGTGCTGATGGGTGTGCTCGGCTGCGGGTAGCCACATCGCCTCCACGAGCCCGGTGACCCGTCACCGAGCGTGATCCCTCCCCACGCGCGGTGTGCGATCTAGGCTGGCGGCATGGATGAACTCTCACCGCTCTTCCACGACATCGAGTTCAACGAGCGCTTCCGGGGCTACGACGTCGAAGAAGTCGATGCCTACGTCGATCGCGTCGCGAAGGCGGCCGCCCTCGTCCAGGGTCGGATCGCTGAACTCCAGGACCGGGTCGCCGCCGCAGAGGCACAACCGCGCACGGTCGTCGCTCCGGCGACCCCGGCCGCGCCGACCGGAGACATCGACGATGCCCGCCTGAGCCGGGTGCTGATCCTCGCCCAGCGGACCGCGGATGCAGCGATCGAAGAGGCCAAGGCCGAAGCCGAGTCGATGCGCGAAGCGGCGAGTTCGGAGGCGGAGCGGATCCGTCGGGAGGCCGACGATCACGCCTCGCTCGTCCTCGCCGAAGCCGAGACCGATCGCCGCCAGATGATCACCGAGGCCGAGGAAGCAGCCGCCGCCGCGGTCGGGGCCGAACGGGCGCGGGCGGCCGCCGAGGTCGCCGAACTGGAGCGCCATCGCGCCTTCCTGGCCGACGACATCGCCATCCTCGAGCAGCACCTCGCCGAGACCCGACTCTCCGTCGCCGCCTCGCTGTCCGCGCTGACCGATCTGCTCGAAGCCCCGGAGTCGTTCCGGGCGCCCGCGATGCCGGCCACGAGTGGCGTCCAGCTCCCCGCCGGCCTCATCGAGGATCAGGCCGGCGTCGCGACGCCGGTGGCAGACGCGGTCGAGGAGATCGCGGTCGTCGACGAGGTTCCGGTCATCGACGAGGTCGACACCGACGTGGCTGCCGAGATCGACCTGACACCGGCGGTGGACGGCAGCGCCACCGCGCTCGATGACGCGCCGGTCGAGACCCCGGCGCCGCCTGCGTCGGTCGCCGAGGTCGAGACGGCGGTGCCGGCGTTCGACGAACCGTTCGAGCCCGTCGCCTTCGCCTCTGCGAGCGAGGCCGCGCTGACCGACGAGCCACTCACCCTCGACCCGTCCGAACCGACCGAGGTGTTCGAAGCCATCCCGGTCGAGCCCGAACCCGAGCCGGTGACCATCGAGTCGTCGTTCGCCGAGCCCGTCGCCGGCGTCGCGCCGATCGCGGCCGAGCCCGAGGCGGCCGAACCGGTCGTGCTCGAGCCCGAGGTCTTCGCTGCGCCGGTCGACGACCCGGCCCCCGAGCCGGTCGACGACAACCGAGTCTTCGACATCGACCTGCTCGACACCGCGGACCACGAGCCCGTGGTGGACCTCACCGAGCCCGCGGTCGATCTCGCCGAGCCGACCGACGAGCCCTCTGGCGAGCTGCACCACGGCGTCCCGGGGCCCGCCGAGCGCCCTGACGCCGATGCTGCGACCGCGACGGCGCCGCCCCGGTTGGTCACCGCGGAGGACATCGAGACCGCCGAGCCGACCGACGCCGAGGTGGCGGGGGAGTGGATCGACGAGCTCCGCGACGCTGCGTCGCCGGACTCCGCCACCGACCCGGCCGACCTGTTGTTCGCCCCGCCGGACACCGAACCTGTCGACAACGATCACTTCCTCGACCAGCTCCGCGACGCCGTCGGCAACGACGAGCCCGAAGAGTTCGCCGAGGACGCGTTGGCCGCCTTCTTCGACGATGGCGATGACACCGACGGCCGTGGGTGGTTCAACCGCCGGCGCTGATCGGCCCAAAACCATTCGCGCCATCGGGCCTCGCGAGGCCTACACTGCCCGGCTTACACCCGGGCCGTGCGCCTGTGGGCGGGAGCGAAGGGATCATCGCGATGGCGACAGCGAAGAAGTCAGCCAAGAAGGCGACGAAAAAGGCGGCCAAGAAGACGACCGCCAAGAAGGCCGCGACCAAGAAGGCCGCGGCGAAGAAGGCCGCGGCGAAGAAGGCACCGGCCAAGAAGGCCGCAGCGAAGAAGGTGGCGGCCAAGAAGGCGCCGGCGAAGAAGGCCGCACCGGCCAAGAAAGCCGCCAAGAAGGCCGCGAAGTCGCCGTTCGGCAAGAAGTTCATCGACGAGATGGAAGCCCGCCTCATCGAGGAGCGGGCCAAGTACCTCCACTCCGAGGAGACCTATCGGGCCGAAGCCGACGCACTGATCGAAGGGCGCGAGCCCGGCGACGTGCAGTTCGACGAGGAGTCGGGCGAGGGCGACACGCTCGCGGTCGAGCGAGAGCGCGACATCGCCCTGTCGAACCAGGCGCGCGCCGCCGTCGAACAGATCGATGCCGCCCTCGAGCGCATCAAGGCCGGCACCTACGGCATCTGTGTGGTCTCGGGCCTCGCCATCCCCCAGGAACGTCTGCGGGCGATCCCCTGGGCGGCCGAGCGGGTCGAGTACAAGGTCGGCGGCCTCGGCCGCCGCTGATCCGAGACGGTCATCGACCGTGGACGACGCCGACGGGGAGCTCGTCGAAGAGGTCCTGCCCGAGGCGTTCCACGGCGATCGCGTCGATCGGGTTGTCGCCGCGATCACCGGGCTGAGCCGCAGCGCGGCCAAGGAGCTGCTCGAGAACGGACGCGTCCGCATCGATGGGGTCCCGGTCTCGTCGGCCTCGCGCCGGGTCGATGCCGGCACCACCGTGTCGGTCGAGGTGCCGCCACCGGAGGATCCCACCCCGGTCGCTGATCCCGGTGTCGAGTTCACCGTGGTCCACGAGGACGACGACGTCATCGTGGTCGACAAACCGGCCGGACTCGTCGTCCATCCGGGAGCGGGCCAACCCGACGGCACCCTCGTGAACGGGCTCGTCCATCGCTACCCGGAACTGCTCGAGATCGGGGAGATCCACCGGCCCGGCATCGTGCATCGACTCGATCGGGGCACGTCGGGTCTCCTCGTCGTCGCCCGCTCCGAGGACGCGTACTTCGACCTGGTCGAGCAACTGTCCGCCCACGAGCCCGAGCGCGTGTACGTGGCCTTGGCCTGGGGGCACCTCGAGACCGATCAGGGCACCATCGACGCGCCGATCGGACGTTCCACCCGGCATCCCACCCGCATGGCGGTGACCGACAGCGGCCGCCACGCCGTCACCCACTATGCGGTCGAGCAACGGTTCCACGAGCCGGTCGCCGCCTCGCTGGTTCGGTGCCGACTGGAGACGGGACGCACCCACCAGATCCGGGTCCACCTCCGCGCCATCGGTCATCCCGTCGTCGGCGACCGCGACTACGACGGCGGTCGCCCCGGACTCGACCCGGGTCGGCCGTTCCTCCATGCGACCGCGCTGCGGTTCCGGCATCCCGCGACCGGCGAGATCGCCGCGTTCGAGGCTTCGCTTCCGCCCGACCTCACCTCGGTGCTCGATCGCTGCCGGTGACGGTCAGTCCTCGGTGGGCCAGGGCGCCTCGCCGCGGGCCATCCCCGCGATGTCGGCGAGCGAGAAGCTGTCGAGGAACTCCCGCATGTGAGAGCCGGCGGCTCCCCAGATCGCCAGCAACACACACTGGCCCTCGTGGTCACAGGCACCATCGGTGTGGGGTTCGCCGAAGTCCCCGGCCGTGATCGGGCCATCGACCGCTCGGATGATCTCCGACAACTTGATGTCGCCCGGGTCACGAGCGAGCACATAGCCGCCCCCGACGCCGCGCTTGGACCGAACGAGCCCGGCCCCCTTCAAGGCGAGCAGGATCTGCTCGAGATAGGGCTGGGGGAGCACGGTGCGCTCGGCGATCTCGCGCACCGACGTCGGTGACGCCTCTCCATGAAGGGAGAGGGACAGCAACGCTCGGGCGGCGTAGTCACCTCGCGTCGACACACGCATGTCCTCGACTCTAGGCCCTGGCGACCGTCCCCGGGCCGTTCCGCGCCGGCGCAGCCGACGGGGCGGAGATCGCTAGCATCGAGGGGATGGACGCCCCCGCTCCGATCCTCCCCGCGTGGTCTGGCGGGTGCGTCGCCGACATCGTGCCGGCGCTGTTCGAACCGTCCGAACACGACACCCTGTTGCCGCCCGAGGTGATCGACGCCCGCACGGTCGTGTTGCTGGTGATCGACGGGCTGGGGTGGCACCAGTTGCAAGCCCATGCCCGGGTCGCGCCGACGCTCTCCAGCCTGGCGGGCGGGCCGATCACGACGATCGCGCCGTCGACCACGAGCGTCGCGCTGACGTCGATCGTCACCGGAACCCATCCGGGCGATCACGGAGTGGTCGGCTACCGGATCGACGTCGACGGCGAGGTCCTGAACCTCTTGTCGTGGCGCACACCGAGCGGCGATGCCCGCGAACGGATCGTGCCCGAAGAGTTCCAGACGGTTCCGGCGTTTCGGGGCGAGCGCCCGGTGGTCGTTCAGAACGCGCCGTTCCGCAAAACCGGATTCACCCGAGCCCACCTCGCCGACACGAGGCAGCACGGCTGGCGAACCCTGCCGACCCTGCCCGTCGAGGTTCGACAGGCGGTCGCGGCGGGCGAACCGTTCGTCTACGCCTACTACGACGGCATCGACAAGATCGCCCACGAGTTCGCCTTCGGCGAGCACTACCGAGCCGAGCTGGCGGCGGTCGATCGCATGGTCGGGGAGTTGATGATGGATCTCCCACGCGACTCGGCGCTGGTGATCACCGCCGATCACGGCCAGGTCGACTGCACCGACCGGCGCGTCGATCTGGCCCCTGAGGTGCTCGCTCACGTCGACCGGATGAGTGGGGAAGCCCGGTTCCGGTGGCTTCACGCCGAGCCGGGCCGGGCCGCCGACCTACTCGACGCCGCCCGAGCGCACCACGGCGACCGGGCGTGGGTCCGATCCGCCGAGCAGACGATCAACGAGGGATGGTTCGGGCCGACGGTGTCGGGCACGGCCCGTGCCCGCCTCGGCGACGTCGCGATCGTCGCCCACGACAACTGGTGGTTCGCCGACCCTGTCGAAGGGGCGCAGTCGTGGTTGCGGGGCCGCCACGGTTCACTGACTCCCGACGAGATGCACGTCCCCTTGTTGTTCCACACCTCCTGACGAGAGATCGATGTCTGACACCGCTCCTGAAACCGACCCGTCGGCGACGACCGACTCGGCGCTGACCGAGATCGCGAGCACCGAGGTCGAGGTGGTCGAACCCGCCGACGACGAGGTCATCGACGAGACCGTCGATCACCCGGCGAAGGTGATGCGCATCGGCGCCATGATGAAGCAGCTCCTCGAGGAGCTGCGTTCCATGGAGCTCGACGAGCCGAGTCGGGACCGCCTGCGTGACATCTACGACACCTCGGTGTCCGAGCTCGGTGCGGCCCTCTCCCCGGATCTCCGCGAGGAGCTCGGCCGATTGGCCCTGCCGTTCTCGTCGGCGGAGACGCCGTCCGCTGCCGAACTGCAGATCGCCAAGGCGCAGCTGGTCGGCTGGCTCGAGGGACTGGTGCAGGGCATGCAGGCGATGTTGTTCGCCCAGCAGATGGCCGCGCAGCAACAGCTGCAGTCGATGCGGGGCCAGCTCGGCCCGGGCGGCGACGACGGTGCGCCCGATGGCGGGGAGCCGAGGCCGGGCACTTATCTTTGAGCAGGGATGGCCTTTGAGGGTGTGACGACGGCGGCCACGACGATCGAGGGGATCATCGTCTTCGGTGCCGCGATCGCCGTCTTCGCCGGCCAGGAGTTCCGCTGGGGGTACGAGACCCCCGACGAGGCCGAGGTGCACGACGATCGGTCGGCCCTGCTGTATCTCACCTGGCTCCCGGTCGGGCTGATCACGGCGGCCTTCGGCCTGAGCGTCGCAGGGTGGGGCGCCTGGCCCGCACAGTGGCCCGTGTTCGTGCTCGGCATCGTCGGGTTGGGCCTCGGGGTGGTGGGTCGATGGTGGAGCCACCGCACGCTGGGCCGGTTCCATCAGGCGGTGGTGACGATCCAGGCCGACCATCAGCTGATCACCGACGGGCCGTACCGATGGGTCCGGCATCCGATGTACGCGGCGAGTGCGATCGGGATCGTCGGGGTCGGCGTCGCACTCGGGACCGTGCCCGGGCTGATCCTCGTGGTCGGCGGCACGATGCCCGCGATCATCCGGCGGATTCAGGTCGAAGAACGGGCCCTGAGCGAGGCCCTCGGCCCGGTGTTCGCGGACTACGCGAGGTCCCGCGCCCGCCTCGTTCCCGGGGTGTGGTGAGCCCTCTTGTGGGGCGGCCGTTGGCCGGATAGGTTCGAAATCACACCCGTGTGATTTGTCCACATCGGGTCCACAGCGCCGTCCACAGGCGCAGCTGGGGCCGTCGAACTCGTGAGGAGGTTGCGTTCATGGCGGATTCGTTCGCCCACCTGCACGTGCACACCGAGTACTCGATGCTCGACGGTGCGTCGCGCCTCGACGAAGCGATCGCCGCAGCCGCAGCCGATGGTCAGCCCGCGATGGCGATCACCGATCACGGCAACATGTACGGGGTCCTCGACTTCTACCGGGGCTGCAAGGACCAGGGCATCAACCCGATCATCGGTACCGAGATGTACCTCGCCCACGAGTCGCGACTCGAGCGACCGAGCCGACGCGGCAAGTCCGACGACTCCGGCGGTGACGTCGGCGGGGGCAAGAAGCTCTACTACCACGCCATCTTGATGGCCGAGAACAACGTCGGCTACCAGAACCTCATCCAGCTGTCGTCCAAGGCATACCTCGAGGGCTACCACTACAAGCCCAGGTGTTGCCTCCCAGGCCAGGAGATCCTCACCAGCGATGGCGTCAAAGCGGTTGAGGACATCGAGGTCGGCGATCTCGTCGTGACCCACAGGGGCCGTTTGCGGCCCGTCACCCAGGTGATGTCTCGCCACCACGACGGCCCGGTCTATGGCATCGAACTCAACAACCGCTACCGCCGAACCACCTGGCTGACCGACGAACACCCGGTGCTCGTTCGCCACCGCGACGGCTCGCGCAGTTGGGTGCGAGTCGACGAGATCGAGGCCGGCCGTGCTCGTCAGACCGAGGCCATCGACTCATGGTCGTCGTTCGCGTGTCTCCCGAAGATCCGGCCGGACGAGGTCGTCCGAGCGGTCAAGGTCGCGGACTGGATCGGCGACGACTGGGAATACGAGGGGGAGTACTTCACCGCGTCCGTCGGTCGGCGGAACATGGGGCCGACCAGGAAGTACGGCTGGCTTCCCGACGAGCTCGAACTCGACCACGACACTGGATTCTTCTTCGGTCTCTACCTGGCGGAGGGCTGGACCTACCGAAGCGAGGTGAGCTTCGCGCTCCACGAAGACGAGTTCGAGCTGATCGAGCGCATCAAGCGCTTCGTCAAGGATTTCACCGACCGCGAGGTTCGGGTGCTCCCGCGGACCGACCGTCCTGGCTACCGCGGGGTGACGGTCTCGGTCAGCTGCTCACCGCTCGCGTCGCTCCTGCGCAACCTCTGCGGCACGGGTGCGGCCAACAAGCGCGTCCCGGAGTTCGCTTTCGACGCCGACCCGGACTTCCAGCGCGGTCTGTACGACGGCGCCTTGGCGGGCGACGGGTCCGATCACGGCGACCACTGGGTCTTTACCCAGACGTCCCGGGACCTTGCCTGGCAGATGCGCGCCCTCGCCGCGACCGTCGCCGACTCGTTCGCGTGCGTTACCGAACAGCACGACGGCGATCCAAACCACGCCGTGCAGTACCGGAGCAACTACGGCAAGCCGGGCCGGCACCATCACCGCAAGGTCTTCGCCGACGACGAGTACGTCTACCGGCCGATCTCCGCAGTGCATCAGAAGCACTACGCGGGGCCGGTCTACAACTTCGAGGTCGCCGAAGATCACTCCTACCTCTCGGACTTCGCAATCCACAACTGCGACTGGGAACTGATGGATCAGTACTCCGAGGGCATCATCGCCACCTCGGGGTGCCTCGGCGGCCACGTCCTCCAGTCGCTCATGCAGGGCCAGGAGGACGCCGCCTTGCAGCACGCGGCGCGCTTCCAGGACATCTTCGGCCGCGACAACTTCTTCATCGAGCTGCAGGATCAAGGGATCCCCGAGCAGCGCACCACCAACCCGCAGCTGCTCGAGATCGCCAAGAAGATCCAGGCGCCGATCCTCGCGACCAACGACTCCCACTACACCCACCAGCACGACGCCGAAGCCCACGACGCCCTGTTGTGCGTGCAGACCGGTTCGTTGCTCAGCGACACCGATCGCTTCAAGTTCCACGGCGACGGCCACTACATCAAGACCGCGGGCGAGATGCGGCGCCTGTTCGCCGAGGTCCCCGAGTCCTGCGACAACACGCTGTGGATCGCGGAGCGGTGCGATGTCGAGATCGAGTTCGGCAAGCCCCAGCTGCCCGAGTTCCCGCTGCCCGAGGGGTTCGAGACCGACACCGAGTATCTGCGTCACCTCACCTACGAAGGCGCCTACAAGCGCTGGGGGCAGAACCTCGACAAGGAGATCGTCGACCGGCTCGACTACGAGCTCGGCGTGATCGACAACATGGGGTTCTCGGCGTACTTCATCATCACGTGGGACCTCATCCGCTACGCCCGCGACAACGACATCCGCGTCGGCCCCGGGCGTGGTTCGGCCGCCGGTTGTGCGGTGGCCTACACGCTCTGGATCACCGATCTCGACCCGATCAAGTACGACCTGCTGTTCGAGCGCTTCCTCAACCCGTCCCGCGTGTCGATGCCCGACATCGACATGGACTTCGACACCCGATACCGCGACAACATGATCCGGTATGCGGCCGACATGTACGGCCGCGACTGTGTCGCCCAGATCGTCACCTTCAGCCAGATCAAGGCCCGGGCCGCGGTGCGAGACGCGGCCCGCGTGCTCGGCTACCCGTATTCGGTCGGTGACAAGGTCGCCAAGGCGATGCCGCCACTGATCATGGGTCGCGACACGCCGCTCAAGTACTGCTTCGAGGAGCACCCCAAGTACATCGACGGCTACAAGTCGGCCGGCGAGCTGCGCGACATGGTCAACACCGACGCCGACGTGGCCCGGGTGGTCGACGTCGCCAAGGGGCTGGAGGGCTTGCGTCGCCAGGACGGCATCCACGCCGCCGCGGTGGTGATCACCAACGATCCGCTGACCGAGTACCTGCCGATCCAGCGCAAGCCCGAAGCCGGCAAGCCCATCGAGGAAGCCCCGGTCGTCACCCAGTACGAGATGCACGGGGTCGAGGACCTCGGCCTGCTGAAGATGGACTTCCTCGGGCTGCGAAACCTCGACGTCATCTCCGACTGTCTCGCCCTGATCAAGGACACCAAGGGCCTCGATCTCGACATCGACGCCGTCGAGCTCGACGACGAACCCACCTTCGAGCTGCTCAAGCGGGGCGACACGATCGGCGTGTTCCAGCTGGAGTCCTCGCCGATGCGAGCGTTGATCCGGTCGCTCGCGCCGACCAGCTTCGACGACGTCGCCGCCCTCGTCGCCCTGTATCGGCCCGGGCCGATGGCGGCGAACATGCACAACGACTACGCCGACCGCAAGAACGGTCGCAAGCCGGTCGAGTACATCCATCCCGACGCCGAAGAGCTCCTCGGCGACACCTACGGCCTGATGATCTATCAGGAGAGCGTCATGCGAATGGCGCAGAAGTTCGCGGGCTACTCGCTCGCCGAAGCGGACTCCCTCCGCAAGGCGATGGGCAAGAAGATCCGCGAAGCGATGGAGAAGGAGCGGGAGAAGTTCACCACCGGCGTCGTCGACCAGGGTTACGACCACTCGCTCGCCGTCGAGATGTTCGACATCATCGCTCAGTTCGCCGACTACGCCTTCAACAAGTCGCACTCGTATGGCTACGGGTATGTGGCGTACCAGATCGCCTACCTGAAGGCGAACCATCCAGTCGAGTACCTGTCGGCGCTGCTCACGTCGGTGAAGACCAAGCTCGAGTCGGCAGCGGTGTACCTCAACGAGTGCCGCTTGATGGGGATCACCGTCGAGGTCCCCGACATCAACCGTTCCGAGTCCGACTTCACCCCGGTGCCCAACCCGGAGTGGGACGGCGGGCCCTACGCCCCCGGTAGCAACCCCAAGGGCGGCCACCCCGGCAACATCGTCTTCGGCCTGTCGGCGGTCCGTAACGTCGGCGAGGGCATCGTCGAGAAGATCCTCGCCGCCCGCGACGAGGGCGGACCGTTCGAGTCGTTCGTCGACTTCGTCGAGCGGGTCGAGCTCGAGGCGCTCAACAAGCGCACGATCGAGTCGCTGATCAAGGGCGGTGCGTTCGACTCGCTCGGTCACCCCCGGAAGGGCCTGCTGCAGGTCTACGAGCAGATCATCGATCTCACCGTGCAGCGCCGCAAGGAGCACGACATGGGCGTCATGTCGCTGTTCGGCTCACTCGACGACGAAGGACCGACCTTCGACGAGCGCCCGAGCGTGCCCGATGTCGAGTTCGACAAGATGCCGCGGCTCGCCAACGAGAAGGAGATGTTGGGTCTCTACATCTCCGATCATCCGCTGCTCGGATTCGAAGCCCAGGTTCGGCGCAAGGCCGACACCGGCGTCGCCGGCCTGGCCGACCTCCCCGATGGCGCGATCGTCAAGGTCGGTGGCGTGATCACCAACCTGCAGCGCAAGTGGACCCGCAAGGGTGACCTCATGGCGGTGTTCGAACTCGAGGATCTCGAGGGCTCGGTCGAGGTGATGGTGTTCCCGCGCACCATGCAGGAGCACGGTCCGAAGCTGCAAGACGACGCGATCGTCATGCTCCGGGGCCGCACCGAGAACGGTGACGATCTGCCCAAGCTCTTCGCCCAGGACATCGAGATCGTCGAAGACCTGAGCGACAACGCCCCGGTTCGGCTGCGGCTCTCGCAGGAACATCAGCGTCCCGAACGCATCGACGAGTTGAAGTCGATCCTGTCGGCCCACCCCGGTGACGCCCCCGTCGAGCTGCACCTCAGCGAGCGGCAGGTGCTGAGGTTGCCCGACGATTTCGCCGTCGACAGCGCGAACGGTGTCGTCGCGGAGCTGCGGGTCGCGTTCGGTCCGGACGCGATCCTCGTCTGACTCAGGTTGCGAATCGGGTCCATTCCCTGAAAACTGGTAGCTCCACATCGGGGCGAGGAACTGGGGAAAACCGCATGGCAATCGAGGTCGACACCAAGGACTGCACGGCGCTGAGCGACGCGGAACTGGCCGAGATGGCCGATCTGTGCGCCGATTCGCCCAACGCGTTCGAGGTCGGCATGTTGTCCAAGCAGGCCGAAGCGTGGGTGCTGTGCACCGTGGCCAGCGAGGGCGGCAAGATCCGCGGGTTCTCGTTCTGCACCCTGGAGCGCATCGGTGGCACGCCGAGCGTGCTCGTCGGCGCCGGTCACGTCTGCCGCAACACCAAGCGCGACACCGTCCTGCGGGCCATCGTCACCGATCAGCTGCGCCGCTCGGTGCTCGCCTTCCCCGACGAAGACGTGCTCATCGGCTCGCAGATGAACGATGCGGGCGCGGTCGAGGCCTACAAGAGCCTGTCCGACATCGTCCCGCGGCCCGATCACAAGGCGTCGGGCGAGGAGCGGGCGTGGGGCCGTCGCCTCGCGAAGCGCTTCGGCATCGGTGCCTCGAAGTACGAAGATCGTGCCTTCACCGTGCGCGGCGACGGCAGCCAGGCGGTCGTGCTCGATCACGCCAGCGCCAAGCCCGAGAAGGTCGACGCCGCGGTGGCCGCCCAGTTCGACGATCTCGACATCGCCAACGGCGATGCCCTGATCGTGTTCGGCTGGGCGATGGCCGAGGATCTCGAGAAGCTCCTCTGAGGCTGACCTCCGGGTCCGCATCGTGAGCGACTTCGACCGCCTCGTCCGGGGGCGGAAGATGACGCGCGCCTACACCGACGAGCCGGTCGCGCTGGAGACGGTGGACCACATCCTCGATCTGGCTCGGCGGGGGCCGTCGGCCGGCAAGACCGAATCGCTGCACTTCCTGGTGCTCGAGGGCGGCGATGTCGCTCGCTACTGGAACGCCACCCTGGCGCCCGAGAAACGGCCTTCGTTTCCCTGGCCCCAGTTGCTCGATGCTCCCGTGCTGATCGTGCCCTGGGTCGAGCCGGGCGCGTACGTTCGTCGCTACGCCGAACCCGACAAGGCGACCACCGGACTCGGCGCCGCCGAGGAGGCTTGGTCGGTCCCGTACTGGTGGGTCGACGGTGGGGCGGCGGCGATGACGGTCCTGCTGGCGGTCGAGGACGCCGGGCTGGGCGCCCTTCTCTTCGGCCTCTTCGAACACGAGGACGCGGTCCGGGCCGAGTTCGGCGTGCCCGACGGCTTCCGCGCGATCGGCGCGATCGCCATCGGGCACCCTGCTCCGGACCGTCCCTCAATGTCGGCGGGCCGCCGCCGACCCGAGTTGCCCGAGATCGTCCATCGCGGCGATTGGTGACCACCTCCGACTCCGGAACTACCGTGGTCGGATCGCCGGATGAACGGAGCGCCATGACCGACCAGCCGACCGCCCCCAAGCAGGTTCCGCTCGTCGACTATCTCCACATCGGTGCTCGCCCGTACCTGAAGGCTCGCGAGTGCACCTCCTGCGGTGCCCGCTTCTTCGATCGGCGGATCGCGTGCGGGAACTGCGGCGCACAGGGGTTCAAGAACGCCCGGGTCCGCAATCAGGGTGTGGTCACCGCGTTCACGATCGTCCACCGAGCCGCGCCCGGCATCCCGGCGCCGTACGTGTCGGCGATCATCCAGACCGAGGACGGCACGAGCGTGCGGTCCAACGTCGTCAACTGCACGCCCGATCCCGACCACGTCACGCTCGGGATGAAGGTCAAGCTCACCACGTATTCGATCGGAACCGACGACGAGGGCACCGAGGCCATCGCGTTCGGCTATCAGCCCGCCTGAGGAGGCATCATGGCAGCCAAGACGAAGTCCAAGAAGGGCGACAAGAAGGCCAAGGCGGAGCCGAAGAAGTCCGAGAAGCTGAAGGCCAAGGCCGACCCCAAGGGCAAGGGCAAGAAGGCCAAGAAGTCGGGCCCCAAGATCGACGACGACTCGGTCTGGGTCCTCGGTACGCACATGACCCGCTTCGGGCGCTATCCCGACCAGGACGCCATCGACCTGGCCTCCAGCAGCGCGATCGCAGCGATGCAGGATGGCGGCGTCACCATCCACGACATGGACGTGTTGGCGGCCGGCTGCCTGTTCCAGGCGTCGGCCGGCGTCGCCCAACAGATCCAGAAGCAGATCGGCCAGACCGGCATCCCCGCCTACAACGTCTCCAACGCGTGCGCGACCGGTGCCACGGCACTGCGGACCGTGTACCTCACCATCAAGGCCGGCGAGGCCGACATGGGCTTGGCGGTCGGTGTCGAACAGATGGGCAAGATGGGGCTGCTCGGCGGCGCCGGCACCAAGAGGGAAGCCAACGTCTTCGAACCGAGCGGTCGCTACGGCGCGGTGACCGGCACCGACGGCTACATCGGCACCGCCGGCATGCCGGGCGTGTTCGCCCAGGCCGGCATGGGCTACGCCTACGAGAACGACGGTGTCGGGTTCGAGCAGTTCGCCAAGGTCGCCTACAAGAACCACCTGCACTCGACGCTCAACCCGCTGGCGCAGTACCAGAAGGAGTTCTCCCTCGAGGAGATCATGGGCGCGCCGGTGATGAGCTACCCGAACACGCTGCTCATGTGCTGCCCGACCGGCGATGGCGCCGCGGCGGCGGTCCTCGTGTCGGGCGAGAAGCTGAAGTCGATGCCCAAGAAGGCCCAGAAGCGGGCGGTGAAGATCTCCGCCTCGGTGTTGACCTCGGATCCGTGGACGGCGTCCGCCCAGGTCCAACCCGACGTCAACACGCTGACCCGCAACGCTGCCACCCAGGCCTATGAGAAGGCCGGTGTGGGGCCCGAGGATCTCGACCTCGTCGAACTGCACGACTGTTTCGCCACCGCCGAGCTGATCCATTACGACAACCTCGGTCTCTGCGAGCGGGGCGGCGCGGGCGACTTCATCGACTCGGGCGCGCCGTTCCGCGACGGGCGCACGCCGGTCAACGTCTCCGGCGGGCTCATCTCCAAGGGCCACCCGATCGGCGCCACCGGCATCGCCAACATCTACGAGGTGACCACCCACCTGCGAGGTGAGGCCGGGGACCGGCAGGTCAAGGGGGCCAAGGTCGGCCTCGCCCATGTGATCGGTCTCGGCTCGGCCTGCGGCGTCCACATCCTCGAAAAGGCCGCCTGACCCTGGACGATCCCGTGGTCCGGCGCGCCTACCGGCAGCTGATCGAGGCTGCTGATCCGGCGCGCCCGTGGCTCGACGCGGGAGCCGTCGATGGTCGTTTCGCGGGCGACGACGCACCCGATGGGTCGGTCGTTCGCGGCCCTGGCGACCTCGTCGAACTCCACGAGATCATCGACGACCTGTTCGGCGTGGGGTGTTTCGCCCGGCCTGCCCACCATGTGGGCGAGGTCGTCCGGTCGCGGATCGACGTCGTGCGCCCCGCGGCGGTGATGCCGTTCCTCGAGGCATTGCGACCGCATCTCGACGGCCGTGGACCAGCGTTCTGGACGTGGAAGACCGCTCGGGAGGCGATCGCTGCCCGGCTGCAAGCGATCGACTCGTTGACCATCGAGGCGACCCGATGACGCCCACCGAAGTCGTGCGAGCGTTCTTCGAGTCGATGGAAGCGCGTGATTGGACCGCAGCCGACGCGTGCCTCGCGCCCGACCTGGTGATCGACTTCACCGAGACCGGCGAACGGTTCGTCGGCGACGGCTTCCTGGCGATGAACCGGGCGTACCCCGAGGGGTGGAGCATCGATGTCGTCGAGGTGCTCGGCGGCGGGGACCGTGTCGCCGCCCAGGTGAAGGTGACGCAGCCTCCCGAGGTCTTCTGGTGCGCCGGGTTCTACACGGTCCGCGACGGTGTGATCTGCGACGGTGTCGAGCACTGGGTCACCGCCGGCTCCCAGCCTGCCCCGGCGTGGCGGGCTCCGTTCCGGGTGGCGTCGCGGGACGATCGGTGACCGGATGGGCGTTCGGGTCAGGCCTCGAAGACGGCGAAACTCGCGGTTGCGCTCGCGACCAGTCGCCCGTCCTGATCGATCGTCTCGGCCCGAAGGTGTACGACCCGGCGGCCGGCGGTGATGATCGACGCGGTGGCCGTCAGCGTTCCCGTCGCGACGGGACGGTGGTAGCGCGTCTGCATCTCGATCGTGGCGCACAGCCGTCCGTCGTCGACGGTGCTCATGACCGCGCCGCCCATCGCAGTGTCCATCATCGTGAACGGCACCGCGCCGTGCACGACCCCATGCGGGTTGAGATGGATCGTGTCGATCTCGAGGGTCGCGACCATGGCGCCGTCGCGTTGCTCGAGGTCGAATCCGAGGGCGGTCTTCAGGCCGAAGTCCGGGGCGGTCTCGCTCTGGCTCATGGCCAGGACGTTACGCCGCTGTCGATCCGAGCCCTCAACCCCGCCGAATCGCCTCGAGCGCCGTGCGCAGGCGCTTCACGCTCACCTGACGCGTCGCGCCGATCGACTGGGCGAACAGGCTGACCCGGAGCTCCTGGAGATCCCAGGCGAGCTCCTCGAGTTCGGCGGTGAGTCCTCGCTCGTCGGTGAGCGCCGCGTGTTCGGCCTCGAGCGCGTGCACCGACCGCATGCGATCCCGATCGCGGGCTGTGGTGTCGGCAAGTCGCTCGAGCCGGAAGCGGGCGCCACGGAGATAGCGGGCGATGTCGGTCAGTCGTTCCACGCCGACGGCGGCGATGAAGCCGTCGTACACCAACTGGTCGCGCTGCGCTTCGAGGTCGCGCACCGCGGGGAGGAGGGCGTCGGCCTCGACCCGATCGAGATCGCGGGTCAGGGCTGCGGCTGTGTCGAGGACCTCGGTCGCGGTCCAGGCGATCGTGCGGATCTGTCCGGGCAGGTCATCGCGCATCCTGGCGACGAGCGCGGCGTGGGCGGCCTCGTCCCAGGCCGGCCCGCCCGCGTCGAGCATCACCTGGTCGAGGGCGGCGGTCACACAGTCCTCGAACCAGGCCTGCGGGCCGTCGTAGGGGCTGCGGATGATGGCGAACTTCACGTCGTCGGAGAGAAGTGGGCGGAGGACCTTCCCGAGCGGCGGTCGGGCGATCGAGAGCAGGCGGCGGGTCCCGAGCCACATCTCGTCGGCCTGCTCGTCCGCGGTCGCGAACAGGCGGACGCCGACCGTCTCGCCTTCATCGACGACGGCCGGGTAGCTGGTCACGGTCTGGCCGAGGCCCTGGGCGGTGATGGTTCGGGGGAGCGTTCCGAACGTCCAGGTGGTGGCCCGGGTGGTCTCGAGCGAGTGTCCGCCCTCGTTGACGATCGCCCGGGCCTCGTCGAGGAAGTGGCGCTTCAGGACGGCCAGGTCGTCGTCCTCGGCGAGCACCTCGCCCTGGTCGACGACGCGGAAGTGGGGACGGAGGTGGGTTGCGAGGGCGGCGGGGTCGAACGCTCGTGCCGTCGTCTCGCTCCCGCGGGCGTTTGCCTCGGCGGCGAGTTGTTCGAGCAGGGGAGGACCGCTCGGGTCGAGCGTGGGCAGTATCTCCGATGCGGTCTCGGGGATCGGAACCAGGGGCCGGCGGGCGGCCTTCGGCAGGGTGCGGAGCAGTTCGGTCACGAGCTCGCGTCGTAGCGACGGAACGAGCCAAACGAAGGGCGCCGGGTCGACGCGGGAGACGACGTCGAGCGGCACCTCGATCGTGATGCCGTCGTCGGGCGCAGCCGGGTCGAAGGTGTAGTCGATGCGAAACGCCAGGTCGCCCCACGGCCACTCGTCGGGGCAGGCGTCGAGGCCGTCGACGTCGAACCCCCGGAGGAGCTCGTCGACGCTGAGGTCGAGCGCATCGGGGCGATCGCGGCGGTGGCCCTTCCACCACTTGTCGAAGTGGCGCACCGACACGACGTGTTCGGGGATCCGGCCTTCGAATGCCTGTTCGAGGATGTGGTCGTCGACCGCGATGTCACGGCGGAGGCGGTCGCCGAGCCCGTCGATCTCGGCGAGCACCGAACGGTTGTGCTCGACGAAGGCGTGGCGCCCGTCCCAGCGATTCTCGACGAGGGCGTGACGGATGAAGAGCTCGCGCGCCAGCCCGGGATCGATCCGTTGGAGGTTGACCTGGCGGTTCGGGATGGCGGGCAGTCCGTACAGCGAGGCTCGCTCGTCGCACATCGCCGCGCCGCGGTCCTCGTTCCACCACGGGTCGGAGTGCTCCCACCGCAGGAGGTGCGACGCGCTGCGCTCGAGCCACTGTGGGTTGATCGGTGCGACCATGCGGGCTCGGAGCTGGTTCGTCTCCACGAGCTCGGCCGCCATGATCCACGTCGGCGTCCGCTTCTTGAGCGCGGAGCCGCCGGCCACGACGAAGCGGGCGTTGCGCGTCCCGCGGTACTGCTTGGCCTCGGTGTCGTAGAAGCCGACCTGGGCGAGCAGGCCCGACAGGAGCGCCTGGTGGATGGCGTCGGGTGACGCCTCGTTCTGGTTGAAGCCGAGGCCGAGGTCCTTGGCGATCTCGCGGAGCTGGCGATGGACGTCCTCCCACTCGCGGATGCGAAGGAAGTGGAGGTATTCGTCGCGGCACATGCGCCGGAACCCGTTGCCGCTGCGTTCGTTACGTTCGACCTTGATGTGGGCCCACAGCTGGAGCCACGACAAGAAGTCGGAGTTGTCGTCGGTGTAGCGGGCGTGGAGTTGAGCGGCCCGTTCGGCGGCGGCACCACTGCCGACCCCGGTCGGGCGGATGCGCGGGTCTTGGACGGACAGGCCGGCGACGATGATGGCCACCTCGGTCACACACCCGTGGTCGTCGGCCTCGAGCAGCATGCGGGCGAGCTTCGGGTCGATCGGGATGGCGGCGAGCTGGGCCCCGAGCGGGGTGAGCCACCGGTCGGTACCGGCGTGGCGAGGGTCGACCGCATCGAGTTCCTCGAGCAGGGTGATGCCGTCGCGGATCGCCCGGCCCTCGGGCGGGTCGACGAACGGGAACGACTCGGCGTCGCCGAGGCCCAACGAGGCCATGCGCAGGACGACCGAGGCGAGGTTGGTCCGCTGGACCTCGGGCTCGGTGAACTCGGGCCGGTCGAGGAATCCGGCCTCGTCGTAGAGGCGGATGGCGACGCCAGGGCCGAGACGGCCACAGCGGCCTGCTCGCTGGTCGGCGGACGCTTGGGAGATGTCCTCGATCGGCAGGCGCTGGACCTTCGTGCGCCGGTTGAAGCGGGAGATTCGGGCGGTGCCGGTGTCGATCACGGCGTGGATGCCGGGCACGGTCAGCGACGTCTCGGCGACATTGGTCGAGAGGATGATGCGGCGGCCACGGTGGGGCTGGAAGATGCGCTGCTGCTCGGCGGGGGAGAGGCGGGCGTACAGCGGCAGGACCTCGACCTCGCCCATCTTCTTGGCGAGATGATCCTGCGCCTCTCGGATCTCGCGTTCGCCCGGGAGGAAGCACAAGACGTCGCCGGGTGTCTCTCGCAACAACGTGCGGGCCGCCCGCTCGATCCCCTCGGGCACGTCGAGCACCGGAGCGTCGGGGTCATCGGGGTCTCCGAGCGGCTGATAGCGCACGTCGACGGGGTAGGTGCGCCCGGAGACCTCGATGATCGGGGCGGGTTCACCGGACGGGGAAGCGAAGTGGGCGGCGAACTTCTCGGTGTCGATCGTCGCCGAGGTGATGATCACCTTCAGGTCGTCTCGACGTTCGACCAGGCGACGGAGGTAGCCGAGGAGGAAGTCGATGTTGAGGGTTCGCTCGTGGGCCTCGTCGATGATGATCGTGTCGTACCGGCGCAGGTCGGGATCGCGCTGGAGTTCGGCGAGCAGGATGCCGTCGGTCATCGCCTTGACGAGGGTGCGGTCGCTGACCTCGTCGGTGAACCGCACCGTGTAGCCGACCAGCTCGCCGACGGTCGTGCCGAGTTCGTCGGCGACCCGCGAGGCGATCGATCGGGCCGCCAAGCGACGGGGCTGGGTGTGGCCGATCAAGGCGTCGACACCACGGCCGAGTTCGAGGCAGAGCTTCGGGATCTGGGTCGACTTGCCCGAGCCGGTCTCGCCCGCGATCACGACGACCTGGTGATCGCGGATCGTGTCGAGGATCTCCTGGCGGCGCTCCGTGATCGGGAGTTCGGCGGGATAGGTGATCTCGGGCACGCTGGCGCGGCGCTGCTCCACGAGATCTCGACGCATGGCGATCACGCTAGGAGTGAATCGCCCCGCTCGGGTCAGAGATTCAGCGGGGTTCGAACATCGCCGCGCAGGGTTCCCAGCCGATGATCTCGACCGGTGGCCGGTCGGGGTTGGCCTCCCAGTCCGCCCGGTCGAGCCGGAACCGGACCTCTTCGGCGACCTCGCCCCCGAACGAGAACGGAAGACGACCGTTCTCGCGATAGCCGAGGCCCGTCGAGACCTTGATCGACTTCACCGTCGTGTCGCGTGCGCTGCTCGTCGCGTGGGTGGCGCCGAGGCACGAGAACCCGAGCGTGAGCACGGCCGCTCGCATCTCACGGGCGTAGCCGTTGCCCTGCCACGGCTTGCCGATCCAGGAACCGGTGTTGACCCCGCGGAGGGTCTGGAACGTCGACGCGCCGATGTCTTGGGTGCCGATGAACGTCCCGTCGAGAAAGGCGCCGAACACGAGGTTGAAGTCGTCGGGGCTGATGGCGGCGCGGCAGCGCCAGTGAAACGACAGTGCGTTCCAGGATCGAAGCGGTTCGGGTTCGTCGACCCAGCCGGCCGACATGGGGAACGGTTCGTCGCCCACGATGCCGCTCTGGATGGCTTCGACCATGCCCACCAGCTCGGGATCGGTCGGGATCCGGAGCTCGAGGCGCTCGGTGTGCAGCGTCAGGCCGAAGAGCGGCCAGATGTCGCGGATGGGGGTCGGGGCGTCCATGGATCGACGGTACGAAATCGCTTCGCGACGTGCAGGGGGTTTTGGCCTGTGGAAAGCCTCGGATTGCCAACCGCGCGAGAGGGGACCCGGTTAGGTTCCCAGCAATGACCGTGCGCATCGATGTCACCGCTCCTGATGACCCGCGAGGCGCCCATGTGGTGGCCAACGCCCCGCTGGTCGGGGTGGCCGGACTCACGGCGTGTCGGCTCACCCGGGTCCATCACGTCGACGGTGCGTTGAGCCCCGCGGACATCGAGCGACTGTGCGCCGAGGTGCTCGTCGATCCCGTGGTCGACGAGGCCGTGATCGATGGCGTGACGCCCGCGCAGGGCCGGGTCGTCGAGGTCGCCTTGATGCCCGGAGCGACCGACCCCGAAGCCCGGGAGCTCGAACGAGCGGCGGCCAATCTCGGGCTCCCCGAGATCCGGGTCGTCACCGCCCGCCGCTACGACCTGATCGGCGAGCTGTCCGACACCGACGTCGCCACCCTCACCCGCCGGCTGCTCGCCAACGACACGATCGAGATCTCGGCCGAGGGCGAGCTCCCGGCGGAGTTCGCCGGTGCGGCTGAAGCCGACGTGCGGGTCGACGATGTCGCCCTGGCCGATCTGTCCGACGACGAGCTTCTCCGTCTCAGCAAGGATCGAGTGCTGTCGCTCGACCTGACCGAGATGCGCACCATCCAGGCTCACTTCGCCGGCGAGAGACGCCCGCCGACCGACGCCGAACTCGAGACGCTCGCCCAGACCTGGTCCGAGCACTGTGTCCACAAGACCTTCCGGGCCAAGATCGACCTCACCCACACCGCCGCCGACGGCACCGTGACCCAGAGCCACCATGACGGCTTGCTCCCCGCGCTGCGCGAGGTCACCGAGGAGCTGAATCCGCCGTGGCTGCGATCGGCCTTCGTCGACGACGCCGGCATCGTGGCGTTCGACGACGAGTACGACGTCGCGTTCAAGGTCGAGACCCACAACCACCCGTCCGCCCTCGAACCCTTCGGTGGTGCCAACACCGGCGTCGGCGGTGTGGTGCGCGACGTGATCGGCGTGTCGGCGCGTCCGATCGCCTGCACCGACGTGCTGTGTTTCGGACCGGCCGATCTCCCTGACAGCGAACTCCCCACGGGTGTGCTGCATCCCCGTCGCATCCGGGACGGCGTCGTGGCCGGCATCGGCGACTACGGCAACAAGCTCGGGCTCCCGACCGTGAACGGCTCGGTGCTCTACGACGAGGGCTACGTCGGCAACCCCCTCGTCTACTGCGGGGCGCTCGGCATCTTGCCCCACGGATCGCACCCGACCGAGCCGCAGGTCGGCGATCGCATCATCAGCCTCGGCGGTCGGGTCGGCCGCGACGGCATCCACGGCGCCACGTTCTCGTCCGCGGGCATGGATGCCTCGACCGTCGACCATGTCGGCTCGGCGGTGCAGATCGGCGACCCGATCACCGAGAAGGG